>JAIEQK010000071.1 GCA_019747795.1 Gammaproteobacteria bacterium
AGCCCCATCGCGGCCAGCGCCACGCCCACCGCGTGGTGCGCCGCCAGGCTCACGCCCGCGCCGCCAGCGGCCCGACGGCGGCGCGCCGCTCGCGCGCCAGCAGGTAGCACAGCGGGCCAAAGGACCCCGCCGCCAGGGTGAGCAGCAGGAAGGGCCAGGGATTCAGGCCGCGGCGGCGGGCATCATCGTGGATCCAGAGCGCCGCCAGGCTGCAGGCGATGACCAGATCGGCGAGCAGCTGCGCGCCACCCCAACTGGCGAAGCCCGCGCGCCAGATGCCGAGATAGCCGACCTCCAGCATGACGTGGGCACTGAGCACGCCGAATACGGCCAGCACAGCAAGCAGCGCGAGAGTACGTAGGTTCATGGCAATGATCTCCCGAAGGTTGGAGCCCGCGGCCCTGTGCCGTGGGCGGTTCAAGCTTCGAGGGGGCGCTCGGCGCCAGCAACTACGCCGAGGGTAAATTACGCCCCGAGTAATTGAGCGGCCATCACCAGCGTCTATCCTGCGCACACTGTCCTGGAGTCACGTCCATGAACCAGCTCACGCTGACCCTGCCCGAACTGTCCTTCGGCGCCCTGCTCCGTCAGTGGCGCACGGCGCGCAAGCTGAGCCAGCTCGAGCTGTCGCTGGAGAGCACGGTCTCGCAGCGCCACCTCAGCTTCCTCGAATCGGGTCGCGCGCGGCCCAGTCAACAGATGGTGATGCAGCTCGCCGAAGTGCTGGAGGTGCCCTTGCGCGAACGCAATACCCTGCTGACCGCCGCGGGCTTCGCGCCCTTCTACCGCCAACGCGGGCTGGCCGATGCCGACATGGCGCCCGTGCAGGGCGCGCTCGCGCGCATGCTCGCGCATCACGAGCCCTATCCCGCGGTCGTGGTGGACCGCGAATACGAGGTGCTGCTGGAGAACCGCGCGTTCAACCGCATGGTCGGACTGTTCGGTGAGCCGGGCGCGGTGTGGGCGGCCTGCTGCCCGCACGGCGGACGCAACCTGCTGCGTCTCACCTTCAGCGCCAACGGCGCGCGGCCCTACATCCTCAATTTCGACGAGGTCGGCCCGACCATGATCCAGCGCGTGTTCCGCGAACTGGCCGAGACCCGCACCGACACGGGTCTCGCCTTCCTGGAGGAGCTGCGCCGCGACCCCGCGATTCCCGCCCACTGGGTGCAGCCGACCGCGACCAATGTCGCGCCCCCCGTGCTGCCGCTGGTGCTCGGACGCGACGGCGTGGAACTGCGCCTGTTCAGCATGATCTCGACCTTCGGCACGCCCTACGACATCACCACCGACGAGATCCGCGTCGAGACCTTCTATCCCGAGGACGCGGCGACGGAGACGCTGTTGCAGGCGCTGGCGCAGCAGCCGTAGGTCGGACTTCAGTCCGACATTCACGCGTCCAGATAACGGCCCTGGAAACAAAGGCCGTGGAAGGAATGTCGGACTGAAGTCCGACCTACAACTTCGATGGGGCGCGCAGGATCTCGACCAGGCTCGAGGTGTCCGCGCGGTTGCGGCCCTGGCGCTGCAGTTCGGCGTAATAGCCGTCGATGAGCGTGGTGACGGGCAGCGGCGCGCCGTTGCGACGTGATTCGTCCAGCACGATGCCCAGATCCTTGCGCATCCAGTCGACCGCGAAGCCGAAGTCGTACTCGCCGCGGCACATGGTGGCGGCGCGGTTGTCCATCTGCCAGGACTGCGCGGCGCCCTTGCTGATCACCGCGATGACCTTCTCCATGTCGAGCCCGGCGCGCTGGCCGAACACGAGGCCTTCGGCGAGACCCTGCAGCACGCCCGCGATGCACACCTGGTTGACCATCTTGGTCAGCTGGCCGGCGCCGCTCGGTCCGATCAGCACGATGGAACGCGCGAACGCGGCGATCACGGGCTCCGCGCGGGAGAAATGCTCGTGCTCGCCGCCGCACATCACGGTCAGCACGCCGTTCTGCGCGCCGGCCTGGCCGCCGGACACCGGCGCGTCGACAAAGCCCACCCCGCGCGCCGCGCAGAGCGGCGCGAGTTCGCGCGCCACGCTCGCCGACGTCGTCGTGTGATCCACCACCACGCTGCCGGCAGCGAGGGCCGTCAGCACGCCGCGCGGACCGCTCACCACCTCGCGCAGATCATCGTCGTTGCCGACGCAGGTGAAGACAAACTCGGCACCGGCAGCGGCGGCGGCCGGCGACTCCGCGCGCGCGCCGCCGTGCTCGCGCACCCAGCGCTCGGCCTTGGCCGCCGTGCGGTTGTAGACCGTGACCGCGTGGCCGGCGCGCAGGAGATGGCCCGCCATGGGATAGCCCATGTTGCCGAGACCGATGAAGGCGACTGTTGCCATGGGCGTGCTCCAGGAGTGTTCAGGCGACGAGCTCGGCATCCAGGTCGTAGTCGTCGGCGTCGACGACGCGCACGTCGGCGAATGCGCCGGGCGCGAGATGCCCCCCGTCCGCGATGCGCACCACGCCGTCGATCTCCGGCGCGTCGGCGTGGCTGCGCGCGATGGCGATGTCGTCCTCGACTTCATCGATCAGCACTCGCAGGCGCTGTCCGATCTTGGCCTCGAGCCGTGCGGCGCTGATCGTCGCCTGGGTCTGCATGAAGCGCTCCCAGCGTTCGGCCTTCACCTCTTCCGGCACGGCGCCGGGCAGCGCGTTGGCCGCCGCGCCTTCCACCGCCGAGTACTGGAAGCAGCCGACGCGATCGAGCTGGGCCTCGCCCAGGAAAGCGAGCAGCTCCTCGAACTCGGCGTCGGTCTCGCCGGGAAAGCCGACGATGAAGGTGCTGCGAATGGTGAGATCGGGGCGCGCGGCGCGCCACGCCTGGATGCGCTCCAGGGTCTTCTCCGCCGCGGCCGGACGGCGCATCGCCTTCAACACGCGCGGGTTGGCGTGCTGAAAGGGAATGTCGAGATAGGGCAGCAGGCGTTCGTCGCCCATCAGCGGGATGACCTCGTCGACGTGCGGATAGGGATAGACATAGTGCAGACGCACCCACACGCCGAGCGTGGCCAGCGCCTCGCACAGGCCCTGAAAGCTGGTCTTCACCGGCCGGCCCTGCCAGAAGCCGGTGCGTCGGCGCAGATCCACGCCGTAGGCGCTGGTGTCCTGCGAAATGACCAGCAGTTCGCGCACGCCAGCCGCGACCAGGCGTTCGGCCTCGTCCATCACCTCGCCGATGGGACGACTGACCAGCGGGCCGCGCATGCTCGGGATGATGCAGAAGCTGCACTTGTGATTGCAGCCTTCAGAGATCTTCAGGTACGCGTAGTGCCGCGGCGTGAGCTTGATGCCCTGCGGCGGCACGAGATCGACGCGCGGATCGTGCGCGCGAGGCAGCGGCGCGTGCAGGTGCACGGCGGACAGCACCGCCTCGTACTGCTGCGGACCGGTGACGCTCAAGACAGCCGGATGGGCGGCGCGAATGTTGTCGGCGTCGACGCCAAGACAGCCGGTGACGATGACCTTGCCGTTCTCGGCCAACGCCTCGCCGATCGCTTCCAGCGACTCGGCCTTCGCGCTGTCGATGAAGCCGCAGGTGTTGACCACCACCAGCGCGGCGTCCTCGTAGCTCGGCGAGATCGCGTAACCCTCGGTGCGCAACTGGGTCAGGATGCGTTCGGAATCGACCAGGGCCTTGGGGCAGCCGAGACTGACGAAGCCTATCTTGGGCGGTGCGGACATGGGCGTGGAGCGCTGCGCGAATGGGCAGCGCGCATTCTACGGGCCGCGCGCGGGCTTCGCCTACACGCGGCGTTCAGAGGCCGACGGCGGCGCCGTCGAAGCGCGTCTCGCTGGCCGCTTCCCAGCCGTCGGCCACGCGCCGCAAGGCCTGGTAACCGCCCATGAAATGCAGCACGGGGTGACTGGCCGGCTCGAGCCGGTGACCGCGAGTCGCGAGCGCCGCGAGCAGCTCCGGGGTAAAGCCGGCCTCGTGCAGCAGCACGCCGCCGTCCGACGCGCGCGCGAGGTTGGGCGCGTTCAGGCTGTCGTGGCGCATGCGCGGCGCGGCGCCCGCGGCGGCGATGTCGAGCCCGAAGTCGAGGTGATTGACCAGCACCTGCACCTGGCCCTGGGGCTGCACGTCGCCGCCCATCACGCCCAAAGCCATGTGTGGCGCGCCGTCGCGCGTGACGAAGGCGGGAATGATGGTGTGGAACGGCCGCTTGCCCGGCGCATAGGCATTGGGATGCGCGGCGTCCAGGCTGAAGCCCGCGCCGCGACACTGCAGCGCGAAGCCCAGGTCCGCCGGCGCGAGTCCGGCGCCGAAGCCCTGAAAGATGCTCTGGATGAGCGACACCATCATGCCATCGCGATCCGCCACGCAGAGGTAGGTGGTGTCGCCGCCCAAGACCACGCCTGGCCGCGGTGCGTCGTCGGCGCGTGGTCCGATGCGGGCGGCGCGCGCGTGGGCATAGGTCTTGTCGGTGAGCGCCGCGATCGGCACGTCGGCTTGCGTCGGGTCGGCGTAGTAGCGCGCGCGATCCTCGAAGGCGAGCTTCTTCACCTCGGTGAAGGCATGCCACCAGTCGGGGGACGTGGGGCTGTAGCGCGCGAGCGGCAGCGTTTCCAGCATGTTCAGCATCTGCAGCACCGCGAGGCCCTGGCCGTTCGGCGGCAGTTCGTGGACCTGGTAGCCGCGGTAGTCGGTGCCGATCGGCGTGACCCACTCCGCGCTGGCACTCGCCAGATCCTCGGCCGTGATGCGGGAGCCCGCGGCGGCCAGCGCCGCGCCCAGGCGCGCGCCGAGTTCGCCGCGATAGAAGTCGTCGAAGCCGCGCGCGGCGAGCGCCGCGTAGGTAGCACCGAGCGCGGGATTGCGGAACGTGGCGCCCGCGACGGGCGCCGCGCCGCCCGGCAGGAAGGTCGCGGCGAAGCCGCTGGCGAAATCGCCGAGACCCGCGTTCTGCACCGCCTGCGCCGCGTGGTACCACCAGCTCGCGGTGGCCGGCCCGATCTCCACGCCGCGCGCGGCGTGGGCGATGACCGGCGCGTACACGCGCGCGAGCGGCAGGCGCCCGAAGCGCTCGTGGAGTGCCTGCCAGCCACGCACCGCGCCCGGCACGGTGATCGAATGGGCGCCATGAAAGGGAATGCACGCCGCGTCACCCAGCCGCGACTTGAGCGCGGCGAGCGTCTGCCCGCGAGGCGCGCGACCGCTGGCGTTCAGGCCATGCAGGCCACGCGTCGTCGGGTCCCACACGATGGCGAAGAGATCGCCGCCCGGCCCGCACATGTGCGGTTCGATGAGGCTCAGCATGGCGTTGGCGGCGAGCGCCGCGTCCACCGCACTGCCGCCCTCGCGAAGAATGTCGCGCGCGACCTCGCTCGCGAGGCGCTGGCTGGTGGCGGCGATGCCGTGACGTGCGCTTACCGGTGGCATGGCTTCAACTCGGCTTCCAGTCGAGGCCGATGGACCGGCCGACGAAGGGCGGGCGCGGCGCGCGCGCATGGGCGGCGTGGATCTCGGCGAGACGCGAGAGAGAGGCCTCGGGCATCACCGCCGCGCGCCGCGTGGCGAAGGAGATGTGCATGAACACGAACTCCGCCTGCGCCGACAGGTAGCGCTGCTCGCGGTGGTAGAGCTCCTGGTAGATGTGGATGCGCCGCCGATCGAAGCCGAGCAGCAGCGTGGTCATTTCCAGCGGATCGCCCGCCAGCACCTCGCGCCGGAAGTCGATGCTGGAACTGACCATGAACACCGAGCCCTCGCCGCGATGCGTGTAGTCCCAGCCCAGCCCGAAGTCGTCGAACATCGGGCAGCTGCCGTCGTCGTAGGCCGACACGTAGTGCGCGACGTTCATGTGCCCGTTGGCGTCCAGCCATTCGGGCTTGACCACCGAGTAGCCCACGTAGGGGGTGGGGATGGAGGTGGTGTCGGGCATACAGTTTCGCATCACGCGCAAATCGAAGGCTTCAATGTAGGGCCGATTTCAATCGGCCATTCGTGGCAAGACCCCGATGCCCTTCATGGCCGGTTGAAACCGGCCCTACAGGCCCGGCACCTGCCCGCCCTCGTAGCCGAAGATCTTCCCGCGATTGAGAATGCCCTTCGGATCGAGCGCGTGCTTCAGGCGCCGCATCAGCGCGATCTCGGTCTCGCTGCGACACACGTTCAGCCACGGCTGCTTCTCGAGGCCGATGCCGTGTTCGGCGGACACGGATCCGGCGAGCTTGGCGAGCGGCTCGTAGATCACCCGCTCGATGGTTTCGCGATGCTGCTCGGTCTCCATGCCCTTGCACACGGTGAAGTGCAGGTTGCCGTCGCCGAGATGGCCGTAGGAGAAGAACGACACCGGCGCGAGCGCGGCCTCGAGGTTCTTGCGCACCTCGGCGACGTAGTCCTCCATCGAAGGCTGCGCCAGGCTCACATCGAAGAAGATCGACTGCCCGAGGCTCAGCAGATGCTCGACCTCGTCACGGATGCGCCAGATGGAAGCGCGCTCCGCGTCCGACTTCGCCACCAGCGCGTCGCTGATGAGGCCGGCTTCGTGGGCTTCGGCGAGTGCGCCGGCAAAGGCCTCGGCCTCGCGTTCCTGGTCGGCACCGAGACTCTCCACCAGGCCGTAGAACGGCTGGTCACCCGCGATCTGGTTGGCGGCGCCGCCGACCTTGCCGCGCTGAAAGAGGAAGAAGTCCGGCCACATGACCTCGTAGGCCGAGAGGTTGCCGGACAGCGCACCGTCGAGGAAGGACAGCACCTTCAGCACTGACTCGAAGTTGGGGAACGCGACCAGCGCGGTGTGGCGCGCGGGTAGCGCGGTGCGCAGCCGAAGCACCAGGCGTGTGACGATGCCGAGCGTGCCCTCGGCGCCGATGAAGAGCTGCTTCAGATCGTAGCCGGAGTTGTTCTTCAGCATGCGGTTCATGGAGGACACGATGGTGCCGTCGGACAGCACCGCCTCCAGCCCGAGCACGTTGTCGCGTGTCATGCCGTAGCGGATGACGCGCAGGCCGCCGGCGTTGGTCGAGACGTTGCCGCCGATCTGGCAGGAACCACGCGCGCCGAGATCCACCGGGAACATGAGACCGGCCGCGGATGCCGCGTCGTGGATGGACTGCAGCGGCACGCCAGCCTGCACGGTCAGCGTGCGGCCGAGCGTGTCGAGTTCCTCGATGCGGTTCAGGCGCTCGGTCGAGATCACCACGTCGTCGGGGTCGGTATCCGCCGCGTGCACCAGGCCGGTCAGGCCGCCGTGCACCACCACGTGCTGTCCGCGGTCGTGGCACAGCTTCATCACCGCCGCGACCTCCTCGGTCGAAGTCGGTCGCACGATGATGCGCGCGCGGATGTTGTCGCTGCGCCAGATGCCGGCGAGACGCCCGGTGGCATCGCCATCCAGCAGCAGGTCGCCCTTGGTGAGCACGCCCTTCAAGGCAGTGACCAGATCGCTCATGTGCACTCTCCCCTCGCTGCCGAGGCGCGCCGGCTCAGGCCGCGCGGCTCAGCGCCTGATCGATGTCCCACAGGATGTCGGACAAGGTCTCGATGCCGACCGACAGTCGAATCATGTCCGGCGTGACGCCGGCGCGCAGCTGCTGCTCTTCGCTCATCTGGCGATGGGTGGTCGAGGCCGGATGGATGACCAGCGTCTTGGCGTCGCCCACGTTCGCGAGATGGCTCAGGAACTGCACGCTCTCGATGAAGCGCGCGCCGGCCTCGCGGCCGCCCTTGATGCCGAAGCTCAGGATAGCGCTCGCGCCGCGCGGCGTGTATTTCCGCGCGAGGTCGTGATAACGGTCGTTCTTCAAGCCCGGGTAGCGCACCCAGGCGACGCGCGGATGCTGCTCGAGATACTCCGCGACCGCGAGCGCGTTGTCGCAGTGCCGGTCCATGCGCACCGGCAGGGTCTCGATGCCCTGCAGCAGCAGGAAGGCCGACATCGGACTCAAGGAAGGACCCAGCACCCGCAATTGCTCGAGGCGCGCGCGCATGGTGTAACCGAAGTCGCCGAAGGTCTCGTAGAAGCGCACGCCGTGGTAGCCCTCGGAGGGCTCGGTCATGCCGGGGAACTTGCCGTTGTCCCAGGGGAACTTGCCGCTCTCGACGATCACGCCGCCGATGGTGGTGCCGTGGCCGCCCAGGAACTTGGTCGCGGAGTGGATGACGATGTCCGCGCCCCACTTGAACGGCTGGCAGAGATAGGGCGTCGGAAAGGTGTTGTCCAGCATCAGCGGCAGTCCGGCGTCGTGCGCGACAGCCGCGACCGCCTCGATGTCCAGCACGTTGATCACCGGGTTGCCGATGGTCTCGGCGTACAGCACGCGGGTGTTGGGACGGATGGCCGCGGCGAAGGCCTGCGGATCATCGCTGTCGACCAGGGTCGCCTCGATGCCGAAGCGCTTGAAGTTGAAGTCGAGCAGCGTGTGCGTGCCGCCGTACAGCGTGCGCGCGGCGACGATGTGATCGCCCGCCTGGCAAAGCGTCAGCAGCGCGATGGCCGAGGCCGCCATGCCGGAGCTGACCGCGAGGCCCGCACGCCCACCTTCGAGCGCCGCCATGCGCTCCTCGAACACCGCGGTGGTCGGGTTCGACAGCCGCGTGTAGATGTTGCCGAAGGTCTGCAGGTTGAACAGGCTCGCCGCGTGATCGGTGTCGTCGAACACGTAGGACGTGGTCTGGTAGATCGGCACCGCGCGCGAGCCGGTGGCGGCGTCGGGGATCTGGCCCGCGTGCAGGCACAGGGTCTCGAAGCCGAATTCGTGGTCTGCCATGGCTAGCTCTTGTCGCTGGAAACGCGCGCTCGGGCGCTCAGTTGAACACGGTCTTGGGGCGCTTGGACGACACCACGCGGGTGTTCACGCCGACGAAGTTGAGCCCGCCGCACAGCCGCGCGTGCTCGATCTTCATGCAGCGGTCCATCACCACGTCGAGGCCCGCGGCGCGCGCACGGGCGGCGGCCTCGAGGTTGATCACGCCGAGCTGCAGCCACAGCACCTTGGCGCCGATGGCGATCGCCTCCTCGGCGAGCGGCGGAATGTCCTCCGCGCGGCGGAAGCAGTCCACCACGTCGACCTTCTCGGGGATCTCACGCAGGCTCGCGTAGCACTTCTCGCCCAGCACTTCGTCGTAGGCGGGATTGACCGGAATGATGCGGTAGCCGTGGTGCTGCAGGTACTTGGCGGCGAAGTTGCTGGGCCGGTGCCAGTTCTGCGAGAGGCCGACGATGGCGATGGTGTGACTCTCGGCGAGGATGCGCCGCAGGGTGGGAATATCCGCTTCGAAATCAGCCGCGCTCACCATCGTCGTTCACTCACAGGTCGCCATGAAACAGGCGCGCCCCGGGTAGCGGGGCGCGCGGGCGAACGATAGCAGATGAACGCCGCGCCGGGGTACCGGCGCGCCGGTACCCCGGCGCGGCTCAGAGCAGCGCGGTGTCCAGGTCGGCGACGAGCGCCGAGCCCTCCGTGATGACGCGCGCGAGCGCGGCGGTGCGCGGCAGGATCTGCGCCGCGTAGAAGCCCGCCGAGGCGAGCTTGGCGCGATGGAAATCGTCGCCCTCGCCCGCCGCCGCGGCGCGCGCCGCGGCCTGCGCCATCAGCCAGCCGCCGCAGGTCAGCCCGGCGAGTTCGAGGTAGGACACCGCCGCCGCCGCGGGCAGGCGCGGATCGGACGCCGCGCCGCAGATCCAGGCGACAACCGTCTCGAGATCATCGACCGCGGCTGCCAACGCGTCGCGCGCGAGCGCCACGGTGCCACCCTGGGACTGCAGATCGGCGACCGTCGCGCGCATGTCGGCGATCAGTTCGCGCATGGCATGGCCGCCGTCGCGCAGCGTCTTGCGGCCGACCAGGTCACCGGCCTGGATGCCGGTGGTGCCTTCGTAAATCGGCGCGATGCGCGCGTCGCGCAGATGCTGCGCCGCGCCGGTCTCCTCGACATAGCCCATGCCGCCGTGCACCTGCACGCCGAGCGAGGCGATCTGCACGCCGGTCTCAGTCGACCAGGCCTTGACGATGGGCGTCAGCACGTCGCCGCGGCGCTCGGCGCGGGCGCGCACGTCGGCGTCGGGATGCAGCGCCGCGGTGTCGTATTCCACCGCGCACACATAGGCCAGCGCGCGCATCGCTTCGATCTGGCACTTCATGCTCATCAGCATGCGCTTGACGTCGGGATGCTCGACGATGGTCGCGCGCGGCCCGGCGCCCGGCGCCTGGCCCTGCACGCGCTCGCGCGCGTGCTCGAGCGCCTTCTGATAGGCGCGCTCGGCGATCGCCATGCCTTCACGGCCGACCGCGTGGCGCGCCGCGTTCATCATGGTGAACATGTGCATGAGGCCGCGATTCAGTTCGCCGACCAGGTAGCCGACCGCGCCGCCGTTGTCGCCATAGGACATGACCGCCGTCGGACTGCCGTGGATGCCGAGCTTGTGCTCGATGGACACGCAGCGCAGGTCGTTGCGCGGACCGAGCGAGCCATCCGCGTTGACCAGGAACTTCGGCACCGCGAACAGCGAGATGCCGCGCGTGCCTTCCGGCGCGTCGGGCAGGCGCGCGAGCACCAGGTGGATGATGTTGTCGGTGAGATCGTGCTCACCGTAGGTGATGAAGATCTTCTGCCCGGTGACCAGGTAGTGGTCACCGTTCGGCACCGCGCGCGTGCGCACCGCGCTCAGATCCGAACCGGCCTGCGGCTCGGTCAGGTTCATGGTGCCGGTCCAGGTGCCGCTGATGAGCTGCGCGAGGAAAGTCGCGCGCAGCGCATCGCTGCCGTGCTGCTCGATGGCCTCGATCGCGCCGCCGGTCAGCATCGGGCACAGGCCGAAGGCCATGTTGGCGGCGTCCCACATCTCGCCCACGGCCGTGGCCAGCACCTTGGGCAGGCCCTGGCCACCGAACTCGGGGTTCATGGCGAGCCCGTTCCAGCCGCCCTCGCAGAACGCGCGATAGGCTTCGCGCCAGCCGGGCGGCGTGGTCACTACGCCGTCTTCCCACTTGCAGCCGACGGTGTCACCGACGCGGTTCAGCGGCGAAAGCACTTCGCTCGCGAGCTTCGCCGCTTCTTCCAGCACCGCGTCGCTCAGATCGGCGGTGACTTCATCGAAACCGGCCAGCGCCTGCAGGCGCTCGAAGCCGATCAGATCATTGATGACGAACCGCATGTCGCGCAGCGGCGCGGTGTACTCGGCCATTGAAGGTCTCCGGAATGTAGTCAGCGATCCGCAGGCTGCTGCGCCGGCGTCGATCGCGGCGAGGCCACGAGCCCCGCTCAGGGTTTGCGCGCGGGTGTCGGCGGCAAACGGTTGTCATCTAACACGAAACTCGGCACCAGGCCGAGTTTCGCATCTCTCCATCGCTGCTATGGCGTCAAGCGGGACGGGTCACTTGAACTCGCCTCGCCGCCACGGGAATCGACTCAGGCCATGGCCAGGACCGGTATCGGTCCCAAGTCGATGGGGCCTTCGGTCATGACCTCGGCCTGACGCGTCGGAATGCCCTGACGGGCCCGCGCGTAGGTCGCCAGCGCCCACACCGGGAAGTAGCGGGCATAGCCGTGGTAGCGCAGGTAGAACACCTTGGCGAAACCGGTGCCGGTGTACTCCTCTTCGTCCCACTCGCCCGCCGCATTCTGGGTGCGCACCAGGTAGTCCACACCCCTTTGTACGTGCGGCGTGCCCGCCGCGCCCACCGCCAGCAGGCCGAGCAGCGCCCAGGCGGTCTGCGAGGCGGTGCTGATGCCTCGGCCGGTCAGGCCAGGGTCGTCATAGGTGTTGCAGGACTCGCCCCAGCCGCCGTCCTCGTTCTGATGATCCTGCAACCACTGCACTGCCTTGCGCACGTAGGGCTTGGCGACGTCCTCGCCGATGGCGCCCAACGCCGCCAGCACGCTCCAGGTGCCGTAGATGTAGTTCACGCCCCAGCGGCCGTACCAGGACCCGTCTTCCTCCTGGTCTTCGCGCAGGAACTCGAGCGCGCGTTGCACCGGCGGGAAGCTCTGGTCATAACCGAGCATGGCCAGGAGTTCGATACAGCGAGCGGTGAGATCCGCGGTGCCGGGATCGACCAGCGCGCCGTGATCGGCGAATGGGATCTTGTTCAGGTACTCGCTGTTGTTGCCGATGTCGAACGCACCCCAGGAGCCGTCCGGGTTCTGCATGCCGAGCAGCCAGTTGACCGCTTGGTTGATGCGCTTGCGCTTGTGCTGCTTGTCGTGGGCGCCCGCGCGGAGCAGCGCCATCAGCACCATGCCGGTGTCGTCGACGTCGGGGTACTTGTCGTTCTCGTACTGGAAGGCCCAGCCGCCGGGCTCGAGACCGGGCGCGCGATCGGTCCAGTCGCCGGTGACGAAGATCTGGTGGTCGAACAGCCATTCCACCGCCTGCTGCACCGCCGGGTGGTCGCTCTGGGCGCCGGCCTCGGTGAGCGCCGACAACGACAGGCAGGTGTCCCAGATGGGCGACACGCAGGGCTGCACGTAGGTCTCTTCTTCGCCGTCCAGCACCAGGTCCTCGATGGCCTGCACGGTGCGGGTGAAGTCCGGATCGTCCTCCGGCGCGCCAAGTTCGCGCAACGCCATCGCGGCGTTGGCCATGGCGGGATAGATGGCGCCGATGCCGCCCTTGCCCTTGGTGTGATCGCGCATCCAGTTCTCAGCGCGCTTGATGGCGCGGCCGCGAATGGCATGCGGGATCATGGGTTCGACCACCTTCAGCAGGCGGTCGAGCAGGATGAAGCAGCTCTTCAGCGGGCTCTTGATGCTGAAAGAGTCGAGGTTGCGCAGCTTCATCGGCTGGCAATGGAAGAGTTCGGCCACGCCGAGGTGCAGGTCGACGTGCACCACCGGCCGCTTCGCGAACAGGATCAAGAGCGGCACGATCACGCAGCGCGACCAGTAGGACACGCGGCTCAGGTTGAAGAACCACCAGCGCGGCAGGAACATGATCTCGACCGGCATGGCCGGCACGGTGCGCCAGGGCAGCTGACCGAAGATCGCGAGCGTGATGCGGGTGAAGACGTTGACCTTCTCCGCGCCGCCGTTGGCCAGCACCCAGTGCCGCGCGCGCACCATGAAGGGTGCGTCCGGTGACTGCCCCATGAGCTTCAGCGCGAAATACGCCTTGACCGTGGCGCTGATGTCACCCGGCCCGCCGTGGTACAGCGACCAGCTGCCATTGCGGTTCTGCATGCGCCGCAGGTAGCGGACGATCTTCTCTTCACGCTCCTTGTTGGAGCGACCGAGGTAGTGCTGCAGCAGGATGTATTCGGAAGGGATGGTGGCGTCGGCCTCGAGGTCGAACCGCCAGTGGCCGTCCAGCGCCTGGCGCTTGAGCAGGGCCTGGGCGGCGCGATTGAGGCAGGACTGCACGGCATCCGCCGCGCGGGCCAGCGGTTGGACCGCGCGCTCTTCCCACCATGGGGTGCGCGCCTCGCTGTCCTGGGTGATGACTCGAGATTGTGCTTCTTGTCGTGCTTCGATCATTTTCCAACAAGTCCAGCCGGCGCGGTGGCGCCCACGTTTTGTTCAGCGACTGACTGCCCGGCGGCCTGGGGCTCGGTCAGATGCCGTCATGTCGCACCGCAATCCTTCGATGCTGTGCCGCAGCATTCGACCATGCCAGCGCCTGGAAGTCACGGAGTGGACCAGTGAGAAGCCTGGCCTCGCGGGCCGTCGCGCGACTCCTCTGAGCCTCGGGCGACCCGAAAGTGCCGTGCCTGGCGATGTCGTACTCCGTGCCGCTGTGCAAAACGCGTGGGCGTCCGGGCCAGATCACCTGAAACGCGTTTCGTGATGGCGTTCCCGCGCCGGGAATTCGACCATCGTTGTTTTATTAATACGCGAATGTTCCCCCATCCGGCGATGGGATGCAAGGTTTTGCGCGGAAAATCATACAGATCGCGAGGGCCCTTGAGGCCTCGACGCAACACGGCCCATAGCTGGGGCCGTCAGGACAGGAGCGCGTCTCCGCCCATGGCGACGAGGCGGCCGCCGGCAAATCCGCCCGGCAGGGCGGCAACGAAGTCGTCGAAGGGCAGCGGTTCGCTGAACAGGAAGCCCTGCACCGCGTCGCAGCCTTCCCGCACCAGGAGGTCGAGCTGGTCCTGGTTCTCCACCCCTTCAGCGATGACGCCGAGGCGCAGGGCCCGCCCGAGCGCAATGATCGCGCGGGTGATGGCCTCCTCGTCGGGGTTGCCCGGCAGGTCGTCGACGAAGCTGCGGTCGATTTTGAGGCCGTCGATGCGGAAGCGCTTCAGATAGGACAGGGAGGAATAGCCGGTACCGAAGTCGTCCAGGAACACGGCCACGCCCATGCCCTTCAGGAAATCGAGCTGCTCGCGGCTGTGGCGATCGTCGTCCAGCAGCAGGCTTTCGGTAATCTCGAGCACCAGCTGATTGGGGTCGGCCCCGGTCTCCTCCAGCACCCGCGCCACCGTCGCGCCGATGTCGCTGCCGCGGAACTGGCAGGTGGAGAGATTGACCGCGACGCTGAGATCCTCATAGCCCAGCGCGCGCCAGCGCGCGAGATCTTCGCAGGCGCGCTTCAGCACCCACTCGCCTATCGGCACGATGAGCCCCGACTCCTCGGCGAGCGGCACGAAGCGATCCGGCATCAGCACGCCCAGGCGCGGGTGGCGCCAGCGCAGCAGGGCCTCGGCGCCCAGCACCGCGCCGGTCTGCAGGCACAGCTTCGGCTGGTAGCACAGGAACAGCGTTTCGTCGGCCAGCGCGCGACGCAGCGCGGCCTCCAGCTGCAGGTTGTCATCGGTGACCGCCTGCAGCGCCGGGGTGAAGACGCACACCCGTCCACGCCCCTCCTTCTTCGCTCGGTACATGGCGTGGTCGGCCTTGCGCAGCAGTTCGCCGACGTCGGCGAGTTCGCCGCGGCAGAGACTCACACCGATGCTGGCGGACACCGAGATCTCCTCGCCGCGCACGAAGATCGGCTCCGACAGGCTGGCCAGCAGCTTCTGGCACAGCGGCTCGAGCTCGAACTCGTCATGCACGTCCTCCAGCAGGATGGCGAACTCGTCGCTGCCAACCCGCGCGATGGTGTCGCCCTGGCGCACACAGGCGCTCAGGCGATAGGCCACCGTGACCAGGAGTTCGTCGCCGGCGCCGTGGCCGAAAGCCTCGTTCACGGACTTGAAGCGATCCACGTCCAGCGAGATGACCGCCACGGTGCGCAGCGCCTGGGCGGCGCGGCGCACGGCCATCTGCACGCAATCGCGGAACTGGTCGCGGTTGGCAAGCCCGGTCAGCTTGTCGAATTGCGCGAGGAACGCGAGATGTCTGGAGGTGTGACGGCGCTCGATGGCATAGCGCAGCGTGCGCAGGAGCAGCGCCGGTTCCTCGATGCCGCTCTCGAGATAGTCATCAGCGCCGGCGGCGAGGGTCTCGGCGATGCGCGGGTCGTCCGGTCGCGCGCAGAGCACCAGGATGGGCAGTCCAGGTTCGCGCGCTCGAAGCTCGGCGAGCGTGTCCAGCGGATCCGGGCTGTCCAGCGAGAGGAGCACCGCGTCGAAGGGCTGGGTCGTGAGCTGGGTGCGCGCCGAGGCGGCCCGCGCGGTGGCGTGCAACACGATGCTGGTCGGCGCGCCGACCTGGCGCGCGAGACGGCGCAGGTGCGCCAGCACACGCGTGTCCTGTTCGATGACCAGCACCCGCAGTTCGCCGACGCTTCGCAGCTTGGGCAAGGGCCGGCCACCCGAAGCCTTGGCGGCGGCGAGTCGAGGCGGCGTGTTCGCGCGCGTCGACCGCGTCCCTCCCCCAGGGACGCCACTAATCTTTTTCATTTATTTTTAGGTAGTAACAAGGGTTACCTGTTAACCGTATCACAAATTCCTTTTAAAGCGCTATGCGAATTGACTTTTCCGCATCGCCCACGCCTCGGTCCTAGGGCGCAGCACTGCCCGACTGCTTGAAGTAGTCGCTGAACAGCGCGCCGAATTCCTCTTCCGTCACCTCGGTGTCCTCGACCTTCAGGCACACGTAGCGCTCGACCGAGGCGCGCACCAGGTCATTGACCTCGAGCAGAGTCTCGAACGGCACCGTGGCGTAGCGGAAGTCCGCCACCGCGAGTCCGATGCAACCCTGGTGGGTCTCGATGGGCACCGGCAGGATGACCGGCAGCAGGTGCGCGTCCAGCAACAGCCGAAAGCCGCGGTATACGCTGCCCTGGAAGGTGATCAGGTCCTCGCCCGAGACGTTGACGATGCTGCGCAGGAGCCGAAGACGGGTGGAACTCAGGTTGACCGGGATCTTGCAGTGGTCGGCCCCCAGGTAGGTGAGGCTCTCCCAGTCGTTGCCGCGCTGGTCGCACACCGCGCCGACGATGCCGATGTCGAAGCACGGCGCGACCCGCTCCACCGGCACGTCGGCCAGCAGTTCGCGGTTCTTCAGCACCAGGCTGCCCTTCTCCATGACCAGGTTGCCGAGCATGGCCAGGTTGCCCTTGTGGCCCATCATCAGCAGTTCGCCGAGGCCGCGCGGGTAGAGTTCGCGCAGCAGCGCGGGGAGTTGACTGCGATTTTCCATCGTTCCTCCGAGGCCGCCGGAGCGGCCTGAGCATTCGAACTCGCGCGGCCGATCCCGGCGGCGCACGACGAGATGCGTGCAAGTGTAGCGACAGCGTCGAGCGTTGCCGGGGCAGCGCCCGCCGCCGTTCGCGGCTCGCCCTCGCGGGGCTCGGGCGCCGGCAGTGTAGCGAGCGCGCGAGCACGCCGTGACGTCGTCCGACGCGATCTCATCCATTCCAATATCGTCCGCCGACGACGACGCTGGAGCGAGGCCGTGCCGCGCCGCTGGCTCGCCGGCCGGCGCAGCCTCTAGACTGGACCGCCGCACGAGAGGGGAGAACTCGCATGCAGGACATTCGCGACCTGGCGGTCCGGCCCGACCACGTGCCCCGCGCGCAGGTGGTCGACCTCGACATCTACGCGCCCCACGCGCCCGGCGAGGACTACTTCGCCGCGTGGCTGCGCTGGCGCGAGGCCACCCCTCATTCGCTGGTGTGGAGCCCGCGCCACGGCGGGCACTGGATTGCGCTGCGCGGCCCGGACGTGCTGCGCGTGCTGTCCGACCACGAATGCTTCTCGGTGGACGCCTTCGGCGTGCCGCGCGCGCCCGCTGGCCAGCGGCCGCTCGGCGCCCTGATCAAGGACCCGCCCGCCCACGCGCCGTTTCGCCGCTTCCTCAATCTCGGCCTGTCGCCGCGCGTGGTGAGCGGCAGCGAGGCGGCGATCCGCGCGCGGGCCGTGGCCTTGATCGACGGCCTCAAGCCGCGCGGCGGCTGCGAGGTGGTGCGCGACTTCGCCGACGTGCTGCCCTTGAGCGTGTTCCTGGATCTCGTGGGCCTGCCGCTCGCCGATCGCGAGATGCTCGCCGAGTGGACCGCCGAGACAGTGCGCGGCGCGAACGTCGGCGCGCGCGAAGCCGCCTTTCAGGCGCTCGCCGACTATCTCGCGCCGGTGCTCGCGGCGCGCCGCGGCCGCGGGGGCGACGACATGCTGAGCGCCATCGCCAATCTCACTGTGGACGGTGAGCCCATCGCCACCGACGAAGCCGTCGGCGCCGCCATCCACCTGTGCATGGCGGGGCTGGACACCGTCGCCTCGCTGCTGGTGTTCGTGCTGGCCTATCTCGCCGACCACCCGGACGAGCGTCGGCGCCTGCGCGCCGACCGCGCGCGGCTGGGGGGCGCCGCGGCGGAATTCACCCGCCGCTATCCCATCGTGGTCATGAGCCGCCGCGCCAGGCGGGACCTCCAACTGGGCGGTGTGTGGGTGCGCGAGGACGACATGGTCAGCGCGCCGACCATGCTCTACAACTTGGACCCCGACCTCTTTCCCGAGCCGCTGCGCTTCGACCCCACGCGTCGCGCGCCGCAGATCGCGACCTTCGGCCACGGCATCCATCGTTGCCCGGGGGCGATCCTCGGTCGCGCCGAACTCCTCATCACCCTGGAGGAATGGCTGGCGCGGATCCCCGACTTCGACATCGCGGCGCGCGACGAACTCGTCACCCATGGCGGCATCGTCGCCAGCATGCCGCGCCTCGAACTGCGCTGGGCGGCCTGAGGCCGCGGCTCAGTCGAGGCCGGCGAGGAAGTCCAGCAGCAGGCGATTGGTCTCGGCCGGACGCTCCTGCTGGATCCAGTGCCCGCACTTCGGCAGCACCGCTTCGCCGCGGTAGTCGGCCATGACCTCGTGGGCGCGGGCGCGCGACTCCGCGCCCCACCAGGTGGCGACGTCGAACTCCCCGCCGATGAAATAGGCCGGCACCGCGAGCCTGGTCCCGGCGTAGGGCGCGAGCACCCGCTGGTCGTCCGGCAGGTTTCTATAGAAGGACAAGGGGCCGTGCAGGCCGGAGCGCTGGAAGGCCTCGACGTAGACCGCGAGATCCGTCGCGCTCAGCCACGGCACCGGTCGCGCCGGCAGGAAGCGATCGCGCATGCGCGTGCCGTGGGCAATGCACACCGCGCTCTGGCGCACCATGGTGATGGGGTCCGCCATGTCCAGCGCGAAACCGACCGAAGCCAGCCCCTCGCCCGACACCGAGTACATGATGTCGCCGATCCAGCCGGCGAGATCCGCCTCGATCTCGTCGATGATCGGCCCGAGCGTGCTCCAGTAGGTGTGGTAGAAGTCCTGGCCCGGGCCGGCCAGCTCGCGCTGGTAGTCCTCCAGCGGATGCTCGCCAAAGGGATTGCCGGGGACGCCGATCAGCCCCTGGCCGGCGAAGGGCACGCTCATGCCCACCACGCCGCGAAATACCTCGGGATGCATCCACGCCGCGCTCCAGGCGACCGGCGCGCCCCAGTCATGGCCCACCACCACCGCCTTGGACTCACCGAGCGCGCGCACCACGCCGACCACGTCGTCCACCAGGTGATCGATGCGGTAGGCGTCCGGTCGCCAGAACTTCGACGAGCGCCCGTAGCCGCGCTGCTCGATGGCCACCGCGCGATAGCCGGCGGCGGCGAGCGCCGGCAGCTGATGGCGCCACGAATAGGCCAGCTCCGGAAAACCATGCACCAGCAGCACGAGCGGTCCCTGCCCTTCCTCGATGGCGTAGATGCGTGTGCCGTTGATGTCGAGCAGATGTTCGTTGACGGACATGGGTGCTACTCCTGGCGTCGGCCGCGGCCGTGGCCGCGCGCGTGGTCGAATCGGGCGCGGCTCGCAGGCCGCGTGAGGCCCGCGAGTCTCGGCGATGGGCCCAGGCGAGGTCAACGAGGCCCGCGCCGCCGCCCGCCCGCACTAGGCACCCGCCGCCGCTTCATGCACATTGACGGCCCTCGCCGAACGCGACGCGACGCCATGCTCGAACCCTACCGCGTGCTGGATCTCACCGACGACGGCGCGCAGCTGTGCGGTCAGATGCTGGGTGCCCTCGGCGCCGACGTCGTCCTGCTCGAACCACCCGGCGGCTCGCGCAACCGCGCCCGCGGTCCCTTCGTCGACGACATCGCGCATCCCGATCGCAGCCTGGTGTTCTGGTCTCTGAATCGGCACAAGCGCGCCGCCACGCTCGATCTCACGACCGCCGCCGGCCGCGACCGACTGCGCGCGCTCGCCGCGCGGGCCGACGTGCTGCTCGAATCGTTCACGCCCGGCTACCTCGCCGGCCTGGGTCTCGATCACGCCTCGCTGGCGCGCCTGAATCCGCGCCTGGTCAGCGTCTCTCTGACACCCTACGGCTGCCACGGCCCCAAGGCCGCCTGGCCGGCCAGCGATCTCACCGCCTTGGCCGCGTCTGGCGTGCTGTACATCACCGGCGACGCGGATCGCGCGCCCGTTCGGCTGATGGTGCCACAGGCAGGTCTGCACGCCGCTGCCGAGGGCACGGCCGCGACGCTCATCGCGCTCGCCGCGCGTAGGCAGGACGGGCTCGGTCAACATGTCGACGTCTCGGCGCAGACCGCGACCATGCTCGGCACGCAGTACTTCGCGCTCAGCCATGCCTGGGGCGCGCCGCAGACCGAGCGCGTCGCCGGCGGCATGAAGGCCGGGCCGGTGGTGCTCAAGTTCGTCAATCCCGCGCGTGACGGTCATGTCTCGGTGACCTTCTTCTTCGGCGAGTCCGGCGGTCCCTTCGCGCGCCGCCTGATGCATACGCTCCACGAGCGCGGCTACGTCGACCTGGCGACCCGCGACAAGGACTGGATCAACTACACGAGCCTGCTGCTCTCCGGCGCCGAACCCGCCAGCGAGCTCATGCGCTGCATCGATTGCATCGCGGCCTTCACCAGCGCCCATACCAAGGAAGAGCTGTTCGCGCTGGCGCGCGAGCGCAATCTCCTGATCGTGCCGGTGGCAACGGTCGCCGAGGTCGCGGCCTCGGAGCAGCTCGCCGCGCGCGACTACTGGGTCAGCGTGCCGCATCCGGAACTCGAGCGTGCGGTGCGCTACCCCGGCGCGTTCGCCCAGTTCTCCGCCACGCCGCTGCCCACCGGTCGGCGACCGCCGCTGCTCGGCGAACACGATGTCGAGATCTTCGACGAGCCGCAGGCCGCGCCGCGCGACGAGACGCCGCCGCCCGCGACGCGCCCCGCGCGTCGCGCCCCGCTCGCCGATCTGAAGGTGCTCGACTTCATGTGGGTGATCGCCGGCCCGGCGTCCACGCGCATGCTCGCCGACTACGGGGCGACCGTCGTGCACGTCGAATCATCCCGCGTGGTCGACGCCGCGCGCACCGTGCAGCCGCTGTGGCAGAACCAGGCGGGCATCGAGCGCGCCGCGGCCTTCGCCAACGTCGGCGCCGGCAAGCTCGGGGTGACGCTCAACCTGGGCCACGAAGCCGCGCGGCCGGTGCTGCGCCGGCTGGTGGAATGGGCTGACGTGGTGACCGAGAGCTTCGCCTGCGGCGCGATGCAGCGCCTCGGCCTGGACTACGGGACGCTCAGCGACTGGAACCCGCGCGTGATCATGTTGAGCTCGTGCCTGAACGGCCAGACCGGGCCGCACGCCACCCTCGCCGGCTTCGGCACCATGGGGGCGCAGATGGCGGGCTTCGGCGCGCTGGCCGGCTGGCCGGACCGCGCGCCGGCCGGTCCCTTCGGCGCCTACACGGACTACGTCGCGCCGAAGTTCACGGTCGCGGCGCTGCTTGCCGCGCTGGAAGCACGCGAGCGCAGTGGTCGCGGCCAGTACATCGACCTCTCGCAGTCCGAGGCCTCGCTGCATTTCATCGGGCAGGCCGTGCTCGACCACGAGGTCAACGGCCGCGTCGCGACGCGCATGGGCAATGCCTCACCGCACGCCTGCCCGCACGGCGTGTTCCGCGCGGCGGGCGAAGAGCGCTGGGTGGCGATCGCCGCGGAGACCGACCAGCAGTGGCGCGCGCTGGCCGCGACGGTCGGCCCGCCGACCTGGCTGACGCGACCGGATCTCGTGACCTTGGCCGGCCGGCAGGCGGCGCGCGCCGAACTGGAGGCGGGCATCGAGGCCTGGACCGCCACGCGCGGCGTGGACGAGATCGAAGAAACCTTGGTGACGGCAGGCGTGCCGGCGCACCGCGTCGCGACCAGCGCGGACCTGAGCGCAGATCCGCAGCTCGACGCCCGCGGGCACTTCGTCTCCGTGTCGCACCCGGAGCTCGGCGCGATTCCCATCGAGAATGCCCGCGCGCTGCTGGCGGGCACACCGCCCTCGATCACGCGGCCCGCACCGCTGCTCGGCGAGCACACTGATTTCGTGCTGCGCGAACTGCTGGGCCTCTCCGCGACCGAGGTCCAGCACCTGCGCGCGCAGGGCGCGCTCGACTGAGCGTGGCTACCCTGACCCGCAGGTCCACGCCTTGATCCGGCTCAAGACTCCCGCGGCGGTGCCGAAACTCCGTGTGTGGCCCGCGCACCAGTACCGCGGGTCGTTTGCAGGACGAGGCCCTCGTACCGCCCGCTCTTGCGCCCGTCAGGCCAAAGGCCGGGTATGACTTCAGCGTGTAGCATGGGGAGTTCTGCAGTGATTTCGCAGTCGAGGCTTCACCGCGCTCGGCGCCGGGCGCGACGGGGCAGGGATGGCTCGCATCGACGGCACCTGGCCGTCGCAACGCGCGCGCCCTGGCGCGACCCTCTTCACGCCGCGAGGTGCGGCCGACGTGCGCCTACCTGTGGTTGAACGCGCGCTCCGCGCGCTGTGGACCAGGCTCACCGCGCCTGGCTATCTCACCGTGCGCTTCAAGAGCGCGCGTTCGCAGGACGTCGAGCCCGAATTCCTCGGCCTGAACGAGCCCCTGGTCGCCCAGCGCGTGCTGACCGAGCGTGTGCGGGTGTTCGCCGATCGCTCTTTCGAAGGCGCGCTCACCGCCCCGCTCGGCTCGCTGCTGCTCGCGTGGATCGGCGGCTCGCTGGTCGGCTGGTCACGCTCACTCGCCTGGCTCGCGGCGTTCGCCGTGGTGGAACTCCTGATCGGGCGCGCCGGACATCGCTATTCGCGCGACAGCGCCCAGCACCCTTCGCTCGCCGAACAGGGCGGGCGCCTGATCATCCTGAATTTCTTCGCCGGCCTGGTGTGGGGCTCATCCGTGTGGGTGTTCTGGTCGGCAGGCCATTTCGAGGCCTACCTGCTGAACCTCGTGATCCTGGTCGGCGTGGCGGGCCTGAGCCTGCTCGTCATGTCGCCATTCCTGGGCGCGATGGTCAGCTATTTCGGCGGACTGCTGCTGCTGCCCGCGATCCACGCCTTCAGCCTGAGTCATCCGCTCGCGCTCAAGCTCGCGGTTGGCCTGGTGATCATGTACGCGCTCATGCTGCAGTTCGGCAGCGCCGTCGGCCTGCACCTCCTGAGCGACATCGAGGCCAAGGTGCGCAGCCGCCTGCTGGCCGAGCGCCTGCGCCTCGCGCTCGGCGCCGCGCGCCAGGACTGGTTCGATCTGAACGCCGAGAGCGGCGAGATGACGTCCAGCAACCGTCACGTCGGCATCGGCATCGGCAGCGACGTCACCACGCGCGAGGAACGCGGCTATCGGCAATGGCTGGACGAGATCCATCCGGACGATCGGCCGAGCGCGAGCCGGGCCTTCGGCATCGCGCTCGACTCCGGCGACACCGCCGACGTCGAGTACCGCCTGCGTCGCGCCGATGGCAGCTGGTCGTGGATCCGCTCCACCGGCCAGGTGGTCGAGCGCGACGCCGCGGGCCATGCGCTGCGCGTGATCGGCATCCACTCCGACATCTCCGAGGCCAAGGCGGTGGACGAGACCATCCGCCGCCTCGCCTTCCACGATCACCTGACCCAGCTGCCCAACCGCCGACTGATGGGCGAGCGCCTGCAGCAGGCGGTGGCGAGTGCCGGGCGCGACGGCACCAGCGGCGCGCTGATGCTGCTCGACATGGACGACTTCAAGACCTTGAACGACACGCTCGGCCACGACGTCGGCGACCAGTTCCTGAAGGAGGTCGCCGAGCGCCTGCGCCGCTCGGTGCGCGCGAGCGACACGGTCGGACGCCAGGGCGGCGACGAGTACGTGGTGCTGCTCGAGAACCTGGGCAGCGGCGCGGCCGCGATGGCCCGCGCCGAGACGGTGGCAGCGCACATCCTGCAGTCCATTCGCGAGCCCTACCTGCTGAATCTCTCGCCGGTCGCGGGCGCGCCCCAGACCTATGCCTACCACTGTTCGGCGAGCATCGGCGTCACCTTGTTCGCCGATGATGCGAACTCGGTCGACGAGATCTACAAGCAGGCCGACACCGCGATGTACGAAGCGAAGTCCGCCGGTCGCAACGGCGTGCGCTTCTTCCATCCCAGCATGCTGGCCGAAGTGGCCGAGCGCGCCGCCATCGCCAACCAGCTGCGCGAGGCCGTGGCGCAACGCCAGTTCGTGCTGTATTTCCAGCCGCAGGTCGACGCGCAGAACCGCACCGTCGGCTGCGAAGCGCTGCTGCGCTGGCAGCACCCCGTGACCGGCATCGCCACGCCCGACCGCTTCATCTCCATCGCCGAGGCCACCGGTCTCATCCTGCCGCTCGGACGCTGGGTGATCGAAGAGGCCTGCGCGCAGCTCGTGACGTGGTCGCGTGAGCCGCGGACCGCGCACCTCGATCTCTCGGTCAACATCAGCGCCGCGCAGTTCCGCGACAAGGACTTCGTCGAGCACGTCGCGCTGGTGCTGGCCACCACCGGCGCGCCGGCGCGCCGGCTCAAGTTCGAGATCACCGAGAGCCTCGCGATGAGCAATGTCGAGGAGGTGATCGAGAAGATGAGCCGCCTGCGCGCCATGGGCGTCGGCTTCTCGCTGGACGACTTCGGTACCGGCTATTCCTCGCTCGCCTACCTGCGTCGGCTGCCGATCGAACAGCTGAAGATCGATCGCTCCTTCGTGCGCGACGCCCTGATCAACGCCAATGACGCCGTCATCACCAAGACCATCGTCGCGCTCGCCAACGCCATGGGTCTCGCGGTGGTGGCCGAGGGCGTGGAGACCGCCGAGCACCGCGACTTCCTGGCGGCGCAGGGCTGTCGTCTGTACCAGGGCTACTACTTCGCGCGCCCCATGGGGATCGAACGTTTCAACGAGTTCCTGGCCGAGAGGCCCGCGCGCGACAACGACGGCCCGCCGTCCGCGCCGCTCGCGAACGGCGCCACCGTGCGCCTGGCCTGGCGCGGCGAGCGCTGAACGGCGCGCCACTCACCTACCCACCCTCGATTTCCTGCTCGAGTTTCCGATCCTCGCCCTTGGCCTGCGCCATGGCCTCCGGCTCCAGTTCCTCCGCGTAGCGGTTCATGCGCACGAACACGCCCCAGCCGGCAAGCAGCGCGCCGGTCGCGACCAGGTGTCCCGCGGCGTAGAGGAGATCCACCGGCTCGCCGTGAGCGGCGCGAAAGGTCGCAACCAGGCCCTCGATCGCCACCGCCACGACCACCACCACCAGGAAACGCGACAGGAAGCGGCGCACCCGCGTGGGCCCGCTGATGAGCGCGTCGCGCACCACCTCTTCCTCGGCGATGGTCTGGGAGATCTGCAGGGCCACCACCGCCGCCGCCATGATGCCGAGCGCCTCGATGATGGTCAGCGCGGCGGCGAGATCGAGCCCGGCGATGACGCCGTCCCAGGCCTGCCGCGCCCCAATCACCATCAACAGCAGCGCCGCGCCGGCAAACAGCACGGCCATCAGCCCATGCAGGACGGAGAAGGACAGGGTGAGCCATTTCATGTGATGCGCCTCGGCGCGACGCGGCGTGGTGCGCTCACCGGCACTGTGTCGCGGCGGCGCCGGACTATCTGTAGGCGTGCTCGCAGAGCAACAGGCAGATCGCGCCGATGCTTGTACCCCCGCGCCGGGCCGTGGAAAGCTAGTCCTCTGCCGACGCGCGTTGCCTGCGACGCGCCTCCCCAAACTCGCGTTACCCGGGAAGCACCCACCATGACCCATCCGACCGCCGCCTGCCCCCACGCCGCCGACGTACCCTGGCGCGCCGCACGCCTGCCGCCGGGTGTCGAACGGGTCAGCCACGCGATCCTCGGCGTGCAGGCGGCGGACGCCGAGGCCAGCGCGGACTGCGCCACGGAACTGCGCGCCCTGCTCACCCAGGTGGACGGTCCCGGCCACCTGGAGTGCATGCGCTTCGTCGATCCCGAAGGCCTGCACTGCCAGGTGTTCCTCGCCTACTGGCTGGACGCCGCAGCGTATCAGCGCTGGCGCGCCTCGCCGGCGGTCGATGGCTGGTGGCGGGCCTTACCACGCGATTCGGCGGTCGGCGTGTGGTGCGAGGCGATGAGCCTTCCGCTGACGCGCTTCCAGTACGGCGCCGGTAACGACCGCATCGCCGGCATGGTGACCCTGACCGGCGTCGAGCCAAGCACCAAGTTCGGCTACTGGGGCGGCTACCGCGATCGCATTCCGGCGTCGGTCGAAGACAAATTCCTGAGCCCGGTGCAGCAGGTGCCCGCGCCGAACGAGCGCGACACGCGCGGCCGGCGCCTGCGCGTAGAGGCGCCGGACAATCTCTGCTACCTGCGCGAAGGGCAGTCCTGGGACGAGGCCGGCGCCGAGGAACGCGAGGTCTGGCAGCGGGAAATGGATGCGACCGTCACCGACTGGGTGGCGACGCTCCGCGACGAGCCCGAGAGGACGGGCTGCCTCTCGGTGCGCTTCTGTCGCGAATGGGACGCCGGACGAGACAGCGCCCTCGAGCGCCAGTCCCAGATCGTGTTCGCCCTGTCCCTGCATCACATCGAGCGCGCTGCCCGCACCATTCCCACCCACCTCGCGGTGAAAGACAGCTTCCTGCGCATGCACGCGAACGCCACCTTCGAGCCGCGCATGCACGTGTGGGTGGAGATGTTCATCCTGAAGCGCGGCGAGCTGGTCGCGGACTACGTGAACTGCCATCCGCGCACGGGCTTGCTGCCGTACTTCGAGGCCGTGGAAGTGGCGTGACCGCGCAGGGCGACGCCGCGACGTCCTCAGGCCCACACCACGCTGCCGTGGGGTAACCGCGAGTCGAGGTGATGCCGTCACGCGCTTCCGCGTCTCTTACATCGCGCCCACTATCGCCCGACGGAAACCGGACCCGCTCACGGCTAGAGTCGCCTCTTCGTCCTGTCGACGACCATGGGTAGGAACGGGTGTCCGACACGCCGCAGAGTGGCGCGCTCGCTGAAGAGGCCGAGCGCCTCCTCCAACTCGCTGATGGACTGGCCGCGATGGCGCCGGACTTCGTCGAGGAGGCGCAAAGCTGGAGCCAGCGGCTCCGCGAGCGCATGTCGCGAGCGCCCTCCGCCGCCAGCCTCGAGTTCCAGTTGGAATACATGACGCGCGCTCTGCGTTGTCGCTGGCTGCGCTTCGCCGCGGCGCGTCCGAGCGCGGTCTACCGCTCGCCGACCGAGGCGCAGCTGGAAAGCCTGGAGGGCGACCCGCTCACGCAAGCCTATGGCTACGAGCGCGATCTCCGGCCGACGGCCCTCGAGGCACGTTGCGCCGCGTTCTTCCCGCGCACGTCCCCACCCTGGTCCGCGCGACACCTGTTGTTCTCGAGCGGACAGGCGGCGATGAGCGTCGCGCTCACCATGCTGCGCCAGCGCGTCGACACTCGGCCCCTGCGCGTGCTCCACCTGGGCGGCTACTTCGAGACCGCGGCGCTGCTCGCCGAGCAGCCGTCGAACTTCACGGTGCTCGCCGACGCGGACGCCGCATCAGCCGACCTGCTGGTGATCGAGCCCGTCGCCTGCGACGGCAACTTCTCCCGAGTGAGCAACGCCGCGCTGGCACGCGTTCTTGCGACCGCCCGCGCCTGCCGGACCGTGATCTTCGACACCACGCTGGTGGGACGCTCGGATCCTCTCGACACGTTTCTGCGGGGCGGTGTCCCAGCGCACGTGGACTGCGTGCTTCGGGTCTGCTCCGGACTCAAGCTCTTCCAGCAGGGCATGGAGCTCGCGAACTTCGGGCTGGTCGGTTGCCATGAACGTCGCGCGCCCGACTTTGAGACCAGCGCCGCGCTGGACGCGCTCGAACGGCTGCGCACCTTGACCGGCACGGGCCTGCGCCTCGCGGACACCATCGCGCTCGAAGCCCCTTGGGTGTTGGATGCGCCGGCGACCGCCGATTACGAGCAGGCGGTATTCGCCAACAACGCGCGGCTCGCGGTGGCGGTGCAAGCCCGCAACCGGCTGTTTCGTCCGCTCTCCCACCCGACGCTGTGGGGCGGGCACGCGCCCTACTGCGTGTTTCGTCTGCCGGACGACGATCCCGCGGATCTCTCCAGACTGGAGACCCATCTCGCTCGCGCGGCACGCGCGCGTAGCCTCCCGGTCGACAAGGGCGGAAGCTTCGGCTTTCGCGGACATCGCTTCGAAGTGGTCTGCCCGGAGTCCGGCGAGCCACCGTTCCTGCGGGTCGCGATGGGCCGCCGCACGGGTTGGTCGTGCGACGGATTCATCGAACTGATGACGGAGATTGCGGGTTGGGACAGCGTCGCCCCGCTCTCATTCCAGGGCGAACGCTAGTTCGGAATCAGCGGGAACGACCCTGCATCGGGCATCCCCATCACACCGCGCCGCCGCACGCTCGACGCGGCTGACGCGTCGTCAGCTGACCGACGACTCCTCCGTGTAACTGATGTCGTCAGCACCGGCGTTACGCAGGACCTCCTTCGCGCGGTCGATCTCGTCGCTGGTGCTCGCGTGCACCGCCAGCAGGATGTTGCCGCCCTTCACCTTGCCTTCATAGCGCTTGGCTTCCAGTTCCGGAATACCCATGCCGATGAGCGCGCCGGCCAGGCCGCCGACCATGGCGCCCGCCGCGGCACCGCTGAGTGCGGCCATGATGGGCCCGGCCGCGACGAAGGGCCCGACGCCAGGAATGGCGAGCGCACCGATACCCATCAGCCAGCCCAGACCGCCGCCCAGCGCGCCCCCGACGCCGGCGCCCGCGGTGGCGCCTTCCGGCGCCTTGGTGTTCTGCTCGTGCGCAAAGTCCTTGGTGCCCGACTTGTCCGGAAACAAGGCGGAGATGTCATCGGGCGCGAAGCCCGCGACCTTCAGCGCATCGGCGGCCCGGATGGCCGAGGACTCATCGGGCAGGATGCCAAACACGGATTTCGATTTCGCCATTACGGATTCCTCTTACTCAACATGATTCGTCTATTCGTGGTGGGCCGAGGTCACTTGGACTCGACCTCCAACTCGTCTACGACCGCCGCGGGGCTGGCCGACTGTGAGGCAATCTTCACGACCTTCGCGCGTTCAGCCGCGTCTGCAACGGGCCCGCGCAGCGTCACCTTGCCGTCCACCGCGATGACCTTCACGTTCTTGGCGTTGGTGCCCAGGTTGTCGTCCTCCATCAAGGCCGAGCGGATCTTCTGCGTCAGGTCCACGTCGCTGGCCTTGGAAGACTGGTCCATGGGCGTCAGCGTCTTGCCGTCGCGGTCGCGTTCGTTGCGCTCGGTGTTGTCAGCATCGGCGTGGCTGTCGGTCGCTGAGGCGTCACTGCGCATCTCGGTGGGGTGCGTCGGCTGCGACTCCGCCGCCATCACCGGCAGGGAGAGCGACAACGCGATCGCGGTCAGAATTGGGAGCGCACCATGCATTGCATTTACCTCGCTTCTATCAAGCCTGTTCGAACGGCCGACCACCTCGCTCAATCTGGTGCCCGGAACGGTCGGTCAGGACGATGGCGGGTGGTGTGCGTGCCGGACTGCACTGTAGGGCGGGAGGATGAAGGGCGATGTAGGCTGACGCGCCGGCACACTGAAGGAACGCGAGCGAAATCGAGGACGCGCCCGCGTGCCGCGCGATATCAGGCCGCGTGGACCGTGGCACGCGTGGCCTGGCGCCGAAGCCAGCACCGACGCTCACCTACGCCCAACCTCGGCAAGCGCAAAACATTGTCAACGCCTACACCGGTGTCGGCTTATTCCTACACCCATCGCCGCGCGGACCCTTCACGCTCTTGGCCACCTCCCTTGCGGGTAGCGTGGAGTGCCGATGTGTGCCAATGGACCAATGCGGGCAGCAGAGACGAGACACTAGAGGCCGTGCGGGTGCCGTTGACCTGCGCCTTTTGCGAACTGGGAACCGCGGTGACCGTGGCGTGCCTGAGAACCGAACCGGCCCTCATCACCTGCGAATGGTGCGCAAAGCCCTTCGAGCCCGACATAGACGAACTCTTGGACGGCATCGACTATGCCGAGCGCGAACTGCGACTCTTCGCCCGCGATCCGAGGGCGCGATGACGGCTTGACCGCGGACAGAGAGGAGACATTTCAGGAACAGGCGGCACCACCGGTCCTGGCCCGCCGGCGGGCCAAGCGCCGCGCCACGAGGCGCGCATCACTCACCCTGGACGGTGACCGCCTCGTCGCGGGGCTGCCGGTCCGCCAGGTGCTGCGCGCATTGCGGGCATATCCCATGGACGATGTCACTGCCCGACACGCGGCCGACATAGTCTTCGACCGAATCCCAGTAGCCCTTGTCGTTGCGCACGGCCTGGCACCAGGCGCAGACCGGTAGCAGCTTGTGCAGCGCGTTGATCTGCACCAGGGCATCGGCCAGCTCGCGCATCACGCGACGCGACTCCAGCAACGCGACGACCTGGCGCGACAGTGCGCGCATCGCGTCCATCTGCGACCCGGACAGCCGACGCGGCACGACATCGATCACGCACAGCGTGCCTATCGGCGCGCCTTGCGGCGTGATGAGCGGCGCACCGGCGTAGAACCGAATGCGCGGTTCTGACGTGACCAGGGGATTGTCTCGGAAGCGAAGATCCGCGCGAGCGTCCTCGACGATCAGAAGTTCCGACTCGAGGATGGTGTGCGCACAGAAAGCGATCCCGCGGAGCGACTCCGGCAGCTCGAATCCGAACCGCGACTTGAACCACCGGCGCTCATCGTCGAGCAGCACGGCCAGGGCGATGGGCGTGCCGCAGATGAGCGCGGCCAGCCGCGTGATGTCGTCGAACACCGGCTCGGCTTCCGAGTCCAGGATGTCGTACTGCCGAAGCGCCTCGAGACGCTGTTCTTCATTGGGAGGCAAGGGGTAGGACATGGCGGTGCTCTGAATCTTCACACCGTGAGACAGGACGGTCTGACGCTTCGGTAACAGGCCATGGCGACCGCACTTTGTAATCAGCGCGTGGGCCGCGCCGTCGCAACGAGTTACGGAAGCGAAATGCTTGGTGCCGCAGGAGCCGGAATCGAGCACTCGCCCTAACTAGATGACGCGACGATAAGTTTCACCGCGCAATATTCTTTGCAACCCCCGTAATTACCCCAAGTTCGATACTTGCTGCGACATGCGCGGGCGGCCCCAACTGCCGCCTGGCTCGCCCGTCATGCCGACACGGATGTCGACGTCCGGGTTCGCCGCGCGGACTTCATTGATCACTTCGTGGCACAGGTCATCAAGCGCCCGAGTACGGTGGATGGGCAGCTTCCGTCCGAACCGGGGACGCGCGACGTCGAGCAGACCGCCGATCATGGTGGTCATTTCAGCAAGCGGGTCGCCGCGGCTCGTCGCTCTTCGGCCGACATCTCCGGCGCGTTCGCCGCCCGGGGGCACGCTGAATGAGAACATTTGGCACGGTATCTGCTGCGCCCACCCTGACTGGTTCACTGAATCGGACCGGGCCCAGAATCCTAATGATAGTGCGGAGACGACGCCATGTTGAAATCTACTTCTCTTACTTTCGCCGCGGCCTTGTTGATCGCGACGCCACTCCATTCGCTAGCCGATACCTCGACGACGTCGGAGACAACAACCACCACCGACGACGGGCAAACTGTGACGAACAAAACCAAGGAAGAGCTCAGCAGCGAGGACGGCAAGATTGAGCACGAGAAAACCAAGGAAACCACCCGCGACGATGGCATGACTCAAGAGAAGGCGATAGAGAAGAAGAAGACCACGTACGAATAGTCGTGTGCATATCCCACACGGCGCTTTGACCAGCAGGTACAGCGCGATGCGCTCGGGCACCCCGAGCGCGGTGGACGAATCATCCAATTCCTACACAGCGTTTGTAAGGAAGGTTGATTGCTTCGCCTGATCTTGCTTGGTGAAGCGGCTGTGGGTGCGATGGGATTCACGGTGGCGAGGGGGTTTCTGATCCTGCCCCGCCGAGGCCCGGCTCGCACTACTTTCTGGTGAGTGGTTGGCTCGCGCCGACCGGGCTCGCGCACTTTGGAGGTCGCTTGACCCCGCGTCATCGCGACCGCCGCGCACCGTTCTGTCAGGGGGTCAGATAGAACCCCAGCTGTTGCACGAGCTTCAGCGTATCCGTGTCGGAGCGGATATCGATGATCTTTCCTGAAAGGATCCGATACATCGAGTTGTACTTCATTTCGATACGACGCCCTGTCGCAGGTAGCCCCATGAACATCCCGGAATGCGTGGCTCGATAATCCCATCGGACCGCCACCATGTCTTCATCCGCCACCAGCCAATCGATTTCGAAGTGGCAATCGGGGAACGCACCTTTCAATCCTCGATACCACGACCGGTACGCTTCCCTGCCTCCCTGGGGGTCAAATCCCGGGAACTCCCCGGTGACCTCCGGATGGATCAGCTCTTCGATTAGCAACTCATTCCAGCGGTTGTAGTGTTCTTCACCGTAGCGACGAATCAACGCTTTATTCGACTCTGTACTCATCAACAGCGCTCCTGGAGCCCCTCCATCGCCGTCGCTCGTCAGTCTCGACCGCGGCCCTTCCCATGCCCTTTGCCATCGCCGCCCCCGTGACCTTTGCCGCGGCCATCGCCACCCCCCTTCCCGCGATGGTCGTGACCGCCGTGGTAACGCTCGGGATGCGCGCGATACTGCGGCACGTACTCGCGCTCGTACCAGTCATCGTCGACGAAATAGACCTGGCGTCCGCAGGCCCCGTACTGCCCGCAGTAGGCTCCCCACTTCTTCCTGTGGCCGGGGGGCACTCGCAGGTAAATTGGAGACAGCACGATGCCTGGCTGGGGTGGCGTGACGATGATCGGCTGCGGCATCACCAGGCGTGGCACGAGGTCGTTGCCTATGTTGATCTGCCCGTAGAACCCGGGCTGCCCCAGCGTTATTGACACCCCTATGTCCGCGGCTAGAGCGGACGTCGACACCATCAGTGCGGCAGCTAGAACAGCTTTCATTGATACCCCCATTTGGTTTGCCCTTCGGCAGCTTGGGCTCGCACGCATGAATGGAATCTGATCCCTACACAGCGCCTGGTGCTCCTCCTCGCCGAGATCGTCGAGCGCCCCGCGACCATCTAATGCCCTCTGTCACATCAGGCGCTCCGGCGACCTCATGGCAATGGGGGTCAATGAGTCGATGGTGCCCGGAGCCGGAATCGAACCGGCACGACCTCGCGGTCGGCGGATTTTAAGTCCGCTGCGTCTACCAGTTCCGCCATCCGGGCAATGTGGAGAGATGAGGTCGGCGACTCGCTGTGCGCCGCCGCGCTGGCGGCCGGAAGGTTAACCGAAACCCACCCTTCTGGGCAGCCAGCCGAACACGCGGCAACATCGATATACTCGCCGGCGAGATGACCACCACCTCCCGGAATCTCCTGCTGCTCGCCTGTTGCCAGGCGCTCCTGCTCACCAATTCCGCCGGCCTCATCACCATGAACGGGCTGGTCGGCTATGCCTTGGCGCCGACTCGCGCGCTGGCGACGCTCGGCGTGACCACCTACGTGCTCGGCTCGGCGCTCACCACCATGCCGCTGTCGCGCTGGATGGCGCGGGTCGGGCGGCGGCGCGGCTTCATGACCGGCGCGTTGATCAATGTCCTCGGCTGCGGCCTCGCGGCGCTCGCGATGTACTTGCACAGCTTCGCCCTGTACTGCACCGCCACCGCGGTGATCGGCATCTACAACGCCATCGGCCTGCAGTACCGCTTCGCCGCCACCGAGGTCGCCGCGCCGGAACATCGCGCCAGCGCCACCTCGCTGGTGCTGGCGGGTGGCGTGGTGGGCGGCTTTCTCGGGCCGTGGATGACGCGCGCCGGTCAGCACCTGCTGCCGAGCGAGTTCCTGGGCTCCTTCGCGCTGCTGGCGCTCGTGGCCTTGGTCGCGCTGGCGCTGCAGTCGCAGGTGGAAGTGCCGCCGCCGCAGATCGGCGCGCACGCTCGCGACGGCCGGCGCCTCGGTCTCATCGCGCGTCAGCCGGCCTTCCTGGTCGCCGCGCTGTCAGGGGCGCTCGGCTATGGCCTCATGAATCTCTTGATGACCGCCACGCCGCTCGCCATGACCTTCTGCGCGCATCCCTACGGCGCGGCGGTGCTGGTCATTCAACTGCACGTGCTCGGCATGTACGCGCCGGCCTTCTTCACCGGCCGACTGATCGAACGCTTCGACGTGCTGACCGTCATCGGCGCCGGCATCGCGGTGATGGTGGCGGGTTCGGTGGTGGCGCTGGCCGGCATCACGGTCGGCCATTTCGTGCTGTCCATGGTACTGGTCGGGCTCGGCTGGAACTTCATGTACACCGGCGGCACGGTGCTGCTCGGCGAGGCCCACAGCGTCGAGGAGAAGGCCACGGCCCAGGGCGCGAACGACTTCCTGGTGTTCAGCACCATGGGCGTGTCCTCGCTCACCTCGGGTGCGCTGGTGTCGGGCGCCGGCTGGGAAGTGATGAACTGGGTCGCGATCGCGGTGCTGGTGGCAGGCGCGCTCGGCGTGCTGGCCTTCGCCCAGCACCGCGCGCGGACACGCCTGCAGCCGGCCTGAGCGCGTCAGGCCACCCCTTGCGCGGCGGCGCGCGGCCTTGCCAAGCTCTAGCCCACACCGCACACGAGAGAAGATTGCGATGACGAGAGCCGAACCGGTAGCTCCGCACGCCGCGCGCGCCCATCATCGCCTGATCATCATCGGCGCCGGGGCCGGCGGCATCTGCGCGGGCCTCAAACTTCGCGAGGCCGGCCTCGAGGACTTCCTGATCCTGGAAAAGGCGCCCGCGCCGGGCGGGACGTGGTGGTACAACCGCTACCCGGGCGCGGCCTGCGACGTGCCTTCGCATCTCTATTCCTTCAGCTTCGCGGTCAAGCGCGACTGGACCGGTCCCTACGCTGGCGCGCGGGAGATCCTCGACTACCTCGTGGACTGCGCGGAACGCGGCGGCGTGCTGCCGCACATCCGCTGCGACACCGCGGTCAGCGCCGCCCGCTGGGACGATGTACAAGCGCGCTGGGAGGTGGACACGGCCGCGGGCGGCTACAGCTGCGACGTGCTGGTCGCCGCGCAGGGCATGTTCAACGAGCCCGCCTGGCCCGAGCTGCCCGGCCTCGCTCGCTTCGCCGGCGCCTGCTTCCATACCGCGCGCTGGGATCACGACGTGCCGCTCGCCGGCCGACGCGTCGGCGTCGTCGGCAGTGCGGCGAGCGCAGTGCAGTGCGTGCCCGAAGTGGCCAGGCTCGCGGGCCGGCTCACCATGTTCCAGCGCACGCCGAATTGGGTGCTGCCGAAGAACGACAGGCCCTATACCCGGGAGAAACTCGACTATTTCCGCCACGCGCCCGACGCCGTCGAGCAGAACCGCGCGCGGCTCTACCCGGAGTTCGCCGGCTTCGCCCTGTTCGAAGACCCGGTGCGCAACCAAGACACCATCGCCGCCGCGCACGCCAACCTGGCGGTGGTCGAAGATCCGGGGACCCGCGCGAAGCTCACACCCGACTATGCCTTTGGCTGCAAGCGCGTGCTGCTGTCGAGCGATTTCTATCCCGCCTTCAACCGGCCCAACGTGTCGCTGGTGACGGAGGCGGTGCGCGAGGTGACGCAGGACGGCGTGATCACCGCCGATGGCGCCGAGCACGCACTCGACGTCCTGGTGCTCGCCACCGGCTTCCACGTCTCCCGCTATCTCTCGTCCATCGAGGTCACGGGCCGCGGTGGCCTGCGCCTCGCCGACGCGTGGCGGGACGGCGCGCAGGCCTATCTCGGCATCACCACCGCCGGCTTCCCGAATCTCTTCCAGCTCTACGGCCCGAACACCAACAAGGGCTCGATCCTGTTCGTGATCGAATGCCAGGTCGCCTACCTGTTGCGCCAGCTCGCGCGCATGGCGCGGGACGACCTGGCCTGGCTGGACGTACGCCCCGAGGTCATGGCGCGCTACAACGCCGACATCCAGCGCGACTGCGACGCCATCCATGTGTGGTCCGCGCCCTGCAACAACTACTACCGGCATCCAGGCTCGGGCCGCATGGTCACCCAGTACCCGCGGCACCTGTCGGACTACCGCCGCGACACGGCGCGGGACGACGCCGACGCCTACCTGGTCGGCGCGCGCGCGGCGCCGGCGACGACCGCGCGCTGAGCAGCGCTCAGCGCAGCGTGCGGAAGAACGCGCGCACGTCCTCCACCAGCTTGTCGGGCTCCTCGGCGTGGGCGAAGTGCCCGCCGGCCTCCATCACGCGCCAGTGGCGCAGGTCGTAGTACTGCTCGGCCCAGCCGCGCGGCGGAATGAGCACGTCGTGCGGGAAGACCGCGATGCCGGTCGGCGCCTCCACCACAGGCGAGCGCGCGTGGCTCGCTTCCCACGGCCGATGCTTGGCCTCGTAGTAGTAGCGCACCGAGGTCACGAAGGACTCGGTCGCCCAGTAGATCATCAGCGTAGTGAGCAGGTCGTCCTTGTCGAAACGTCGCTCGACGTCGCCGCCGCAGTCGCTCCACGCGCGCCGCCGTTCCACTATCCACGCGGCGAGCGCGGCCGGTGAATCGTGCATGCCGTAGGCGAGCGTCTGCGGATCGTGGGTGTGCACCACCACGTGACTGGTGATGGTCGGCGCCGCCTCCATGGTGCGCGCGTAGTGCTGCTGTTCGTCGGCGGCGTAGTCCTCCGCGCCGAACCAGCCGCCGCGGCTGATGAAGTCCAGCGGCACCGAGAGATTCAGGTGCAGGCCGTGCAGATGCTCGGCGTACTTGTGGCCGAGCTGGCTCGTGACCAGCGCGCCCCAGTCGCCGCCCTGGGCCGCGAACTTGTCGTAGCCGAGACCCTCGCGCATGAGCTTCACCCACAGGTCGGCGGTGGTGACGAAGTTCACGCCTGTGGTGGTCAGCGGCGTGGAGAAGCCGAAACCCGGCAGCGAGGGCACGACCACGTCGAAGGCGTCGGCCGGGTCGCCACCGTAGCTCGCCGGATCGGCCAGCGGCCGAATCACCTTGCGCAGGTCCCAGAAGGTCCACGGCCAGCCGTGGGTCAGGATCAGCGGCATGGGCTTCGGGCCGCGGCCCTTCTCGTGGATGAAGTGGATGGGGATGTCGTCGATCCGCGTACGGTAGTGGGCGAAGTCGTTCATGTCCGCTTCGTGACGGCGCCAGTCGTAGCCCGTGCGCCAGTAGTCGAGCAGCGCGTGCAAGTAGTCACCGTTCGCGCCGTAGCGCCAGTCGGCGTTGCCGTCGTCCCGCGCCCAGCGGGTGCGCGCGAGGCGCGCCTTCAGATCCTCGAGCGTGCTGTCCGGCACCTCGATGCGAAACGGTTCCACGCGCATTCCCATCCCTCCCCAGTGTGGAACGCCAGCCTATTCCCGCCCTCGGCGGCCGGGCAAGGCGCTCGCCCGCCCTACCCGTTCGAGTGGATCCCGCGCGACGGGTAGTGAAATGCCGCGACGCTGATTACACTGCCGGCGCGCCCGCGGGCGTCCCCACTTTTGCCACCCGAACAACACGGAACTCTCTCCCCATGTCGATCATGTTCGAACCGATGAGCTTTGCCCGCGGCCCCGCGATGAAGAATCGCTACATGCTTGCGCCCCTCACCAACCTGCAGAGCCATGCCGATGGCAGCATTTCCGGTGACGAATACAACTGGCTGCGCATGCGCGCGGTCGGCGGCTTTGGTCTCACCATGACCTGCGCGGCGCACGTCATGACCAGCGGCCAGGGCTTTCCCGGCCAGCTCGGCATCTTCAGCGACGGCCACCTGCCGGGGCTGACCCGCCTGGCCGACGCCATCCGCGAGGCCGGCAGCCTGTCTTCGGTGCAGCTCTACCACGGCGGCATGCGCGCGCCGGCCAAGGTCACCGGCCATCAGCCCTGGTGCCCGTCGGCCAACGAGGAGTTCGGCGCGCGTCCGATGACCGTGTCCGAGATCGAGCAGGCCATCGAGGCCTACGTGAAGGGCGCCGAGCGCGCCGAGCGCGCCGGCTTCGACGGCGTGGAACTGCATGGCGCCCACGGCTACCTGCTGTGCCAGTTCCTGAGCAGCGAAACCAACAAGCGCGAGGACGGCTACGGCGGCTCGCTCGAGAACCGCAGCCGGCCGTTGTTCGAGGCCATCAAGGGCATCCGCCAGCGCTGCCGCGCCGACTTCCAGCTCGGCGTGCGGCTCTCGCCCGAGCGTTTCGGCATGAACGTGGGCGACGCGGTGGCGGTCGCGCAACGGCTGTTCGACGAAGGCCAGATCGATTACCTCGACATGTCCGTGTGGGACGTCTACAAGGAACCGGAAGACCCGGCCTACAAGGGTCGCTCGCTGATGAGCTGCTTCAGTGACCTCAAGCGCGGCAAGACCCGCCTCGGCATGGCCGGCAAAATCCGCACGCCGGCGGATGTCGACCACGTGCTGAAATCGAACGTCGACTTCGTGCTGCTCGGTCGCGCTGCCATCCTGCACTACGACTTCCCGCAGCAGGCCGCGCAGGCCGACTTCACGCCGGTGTCGCTGCCGGTGACGCGCGACTACCTGCGCGCGCAGCACCTCGGTCCGGCTTTCGTCGAGTACATGGCAGGCTGGGAGGGCTTCGTGTCGGCCTGAGCCGTCACGCAACGGTCACGGCGACGCCACTGGCGGGGCGCGCCGTGACATCTACACTTGTAGCGTCTTCCCGTTGCGCCGCCCGTTCGCATGTCCGACCTGCCTCCCTCGCCCACCGGCCACATCAGCTACCACGTCGACGCCGCCGGTGGACTGATCCTCGAAACCTGGTCCGGCGAGATAACGCACGAGGTCTTGCTCGGCCACTGGCGTCGTTTCCTGGCCGACCCCGCCGTGCTCGCCGTCAAGCGCACGCTGGTGGACCTGCGCGACTGCGAAGTGCGCTTCAGCGGCGAGGAATGGCTGCGGCTGATCGAGGGTTGCGTGTTGAACCGCCCAGGCCTCGGCGGCTGGAAGGCGGCGATCGTGGTCGACAAGCCTCACCTGCACGGCATCGCGCGGCAGTTTCTGGGCCACGCGGCGCGCATCACCCACGGCGAACTGTTCGAACAGCGCGACCAGGCAGTCGCCTGGCTCACGCGCCAGGTGGCGAGCGACGACTGAACGCGGCCGACGCTTTCGCCGACAGACGCGCCCCGCGCGACGCGCTGTGCTGTCGCCATGCCCGCGCTGCTCGATCTGCTGCAATGGCCGGCCATGGCCGTCACCCTGTTCGCCACCTGGCTGGTGGGCTCCGACCAGGAGCGCCGTCGCCTGCTCGGCTTCTGGTGCTTCATCGCCAGCAACGCGCTGTGGGTGCTTTGGGGCTGGCACGACCACGCCTGGGCGCTGATCGCGCTGCAGTTCGGCCTGCTCGCGCTGAACCTGCGCGGCGCTCGCAAGACCGAGGAAGCGAGCGAGCGCGAGGCCGAGGACCCGTGAGCGCGCGACCCGCGCGAATCGCTCACCGCTTGCGTCGCGGCGGCGCGGGCGCGACAGTGCCGGCGGGCGCACTGCCCGCCACGCCACCGCCAGGGACAACCAAGGACGCACCATGCAGCTCGCCGACGACACCGTCACGCACATCGCCGCCACGCTCGCCGCCGGCGGCGCGCGCAGCGCCGACCTGGTCGAGATCTACATAGCCCGCACCGCCCAGGCAGCGGCGCTCAACTGCTACGTGGGCTTCGACGCCGATGCGCTGCGCGCCCAGGCCCGCGCGGCCGACCAGCGCCTGGCGGCCGGCGAACGCCTGCCGCTGCTCGGCGTGCCGCTCGCGGTGAAGGAGAACGTCGCCTGCGCCGGCCTGCCCTGCGGCGCGGGCACCGCCGCGCTCGCGGGCCGAGTGGCGACCGCCGATGCACCGATCATCGCGCGCCTGCGCGCGGCGGGCGCGCTCATCACCGGCACGCTCGGCATGCACGAACTGGCCTTCGGCATCACCTCCAACAACGCCGTCACCGGTGCGGTGCGCAATCCCTGGGACCCCTCACGCATCCCCGGCGGCAGCAGCGGCGGCTCGGGCGCGGTGGTCGCTGCGCGGCTGGTGCCGGCCGCGATCGGCACCGACACCGGCGGCTCGGTGCGCATACCGGCTGCGCTGTGCGGCGTGGCCGGGTTTCGCCCGAGCGTAGGGCGCCTGGACAGCGCCGGCATCGCCCCCATCGCGCTGACCCGCGACACCGCCGGGCCGCTGGCCCATGACGTCGCCGACCTCGCGCTGCTGGACGCCGTGATGAGCGGTGACGATGCGCCACTCCCCGAACTGGAGGTGTCGGAGCTGCGCCTGGGCGTACCGGTGGAGCACTTCTGGGAAGACCTCGCGCCCGGCGTGCGCGCCTGCGCCGACGCGGCGCTCGCGCGGCTCGCCGATGCGGGTGTGGAACTGGTGCCGGTCGCGCTGCCGGGCCTCGCCGCGCTGAGCGAGAAGTTGAGTTTCGTCATCGCGACCTACGAGTTCGCGCGCGACTTCGCCGCGTGGCTCGCGCGCCATCACACCGATCTCACCCTTCCTGCCGTGGTCGAGCGCATCGCGAGTCCCGACGTGCGCGCGGCGCTGGTGCCGCTGCTGAGTGGCGGCCTGCCGAGCGCCGAGACCTATGCGCAGGCGCTTCGCGATCGCACCGCGCTGCAGGCGCAGTACGCCGCGGCCTTCGCGAACTACGAGGTGGACGCGCTGCTGTTCCCCACCACCCCGGCGACCGCGGCGCGCATCGGCGAGGATCGCGTGTTTCTGCACAACGGCCGCGAGATACCGACCTTTCCCTGCTTCATCCGCAACACCGATCCGGGCAGCAACGCCGGCCTCCCCGGCCTGTCACTGCCCATCGGTCGCGGCGAGGATGGCCTGCCGGTGGGGCTCGCGCTCGACGGCCCGGCGGGCGGCGACCGCCGGCTGCTCGCTGTCGGGTGTGCGATCGAGCAGGCGCTGCCGCCCATGCCGTTCGCGCCGCTCGGCGGCTGATTGCCCTGTGTGATACGTCACTTGAGGTGCCGCGCCGGTGGTGTGATAGTCACGCAGATCGCCACGCATGCAAGGAGGCTTCGATGGACGCTCAGACAACGGTCGATACCCACGCGCTGGTCTATGCCAAGGAACGCAGCCTGTTCGCCCTGTCGGTGCTGATCGGCAGCATCGCATGGATCGCGCTGGTGGTCGGCACCCTGGGTATCGCGCTGGTCTACGCGCTGTTCGGGCTGCTGGCGTTTCTGCTTGCGCATTCGGCGCTCATCTCCCACCTGCGCGGCAGTGGCGTGCGCATCACCGCCGAACAGTTTCCGGACCTGCACGCGCGACTGCTGCACTGCTGCCGCACGCTCGGCATCGATACGCCGCCGGAAGCCTATCTCCTGCAGGCGGGCGGCTCGTTCAATGCCTTCGCGACGCGTTTCCTGGGGCGCAATTTCGTGGTGCTGTTCTCCGACGTGGTGGACGCCCTCGAGGATGACCCTGACGCGATCAACTTCTATTTCGGCCACGAACTCGGGCACCTGCACCGCAAGCATCTGCAATGGGCGCCCTTGCTGTGGCCGGCCGGCATGCTGCCGCTGTTGGGCGCGGCCTACTCCCGCTCGCGGGAGTACACCTGCGATGGTTATGGCGCCGCCTGCTGCGGCAGCCCGCAGTCCGTCGCCCATGGCATCGCCGCGCTCGCCGCCGGACACCGTCGCTGGCGCGTGTTGAATGTCGATGCCTTCCAGCGCCAGGCGCTGGACAGCGGTGGGTTCTGGATGTCGTTCAATGAGCTGATTGCCGACTACCCTTGGCTCAGCAAGCGCATGGCGCGCCGCCTGACGCATGACTATCGCCCGCCGTCGCGCCACGGCCTCGCCTGGATGCTGGCCGCCGTGGTGCCACGTCTGGGTGGCGGCGGCGCGGGCGGGATGCTGGTCACGCTCTTCGCCGTCGGCATCCTGGCCGCGGTGGCGGTGCCCGCCTACCAGGATTACACGGTGCGCGCCAGGGTAACCGAAGGCCTGCGCCAGGCCGACAGCGTGAAGACGGCGGTGGCGCAGCATTACGCCGAGCACCAGTCGGCCTGCGCCAGCAACGACGAGTGCGCGCTGCCCGCGCCCGAAACGCTGGGCAACGACGTGGTCGAGAGCATCGCTGTCGGCGATGACGCGAGCGTCACCGTGACCTATGGACTCCCGGCCATCGCCTCGCGCACCGTGGTGTTCGAGCCGAGTCTGGACGCCTCTGGCACGCTGACCTGGCGCTGCACCGGCGGCACCCTCGAAGCCAAGTATCGTCCAAGCGCCTGTCGCGAATAGCGCCACGCCTCAACCGAAGCGCTGCGCGCGCCGCGGGAGTGCGCGCGCGCAGCGACTCGCGCAGCACGGCACGCCAGTCGTCGAACTCGTAACGTGAGATCAGATCGATGATCAGCAGGGCCTAGCGGGCCGGGCCGGCCTTGCGCGGGCGCGCGGCGGCACGCGTCATGGTGAAATCTCCGTGGGTGACTGGCGAGCAGCATAGGCATCCTGCTCGCGCAGTCGGCCGGACGATGGCCACACCTGCACCCACCGCCAAAGGGCTGTGCCCGCGCTTAGTCCTTCGCGGGTAGGCAGCCGGTCGCGCCTTGGTCACGCTAGGCTGGCCCGGGACCGCGCGCGCGATCCGCTCGGCAGCCACCACATCATCTCCTTCGACAGCGAGGCAGCCATGCACGACTACGGACGTTTCCCTATCGCCGAGGCACGCACCCTGCCCGGCTGGTCATTGACCACCCTGCTCGCGCCGAGCGCGCTCTACGGCGCCAACGGCATGAAGGTCGGGCCGGACGGCAAGCTCTACGTGGCGCAGGCCTTCGGCAGCCAGGTGAGCGCGCTCGATACCGCGAGCGGTGTCGCCGCCACCATCGTGCCGGTCGGCAGTTCGGTGGTCGCGCCGGACGATCTGGCCTTCGACACCCACGGCGTGATGTTCATGACCGAGGTCATGAGCGAACGCGTCGCCGCGCGCCTGCCGGACGGCACGCTGCGCGTGGTGGCCGACCACGTGCCCGGCGCGAACGGCATCACCTCGGTCGGCGATCGGGTGTTCATGGACGAGTTCCGCCCCGGCGGCCGGCTGTTCGAACTCTATGCCGACGGCCGCGCGCCACGCCTCATCGCCGACAACCTGAACTTCCCCAACGCGCTGTCCATGGGACCGGACGGCTGCCTGTACTTTCCGCAGGTGGTGGACGGCGAGATCTGGCGCGTGAACGCCGAGGGCGGCACGCCGGAACGCGTGATGAGCGGGCTGGCGCTGCCGACCGCGGTGAAGTGGAGTCCGCGCGGCGAACTGTGGGCCACCGAGGCCGGCACCGGCGACATCACGCGCATCGATCTCGCGAGCCGCACGCGTCACGTGCTCACCCGCGTGCGCAGCGGCATCGACAACTTCGCCTTCGCGCCCGACGGGCGCATGTTCGTCTCGCACTTCGTCGACGGCGGTGTGGCGGAGATCGGCGGTGACGGTGGCGAGCGCGTGCTGGTCGCCCCCGGCATGCTCGGGCCGTTCGGGCTGGCGCTCGACGCCGATGATCGGCTGCTGGTGGCGGACGGCATGAGCCTCGCGCTGCACGCGCGCGACGGCCGGCTCGAGGGACGCTGGGGCCTGCTCATCACCCACGAATTCCCGGGCTTCGCGACCGGCGTGGCGGTGGCCGCTGACGGCGCGTGGCTGATTTCCACCACCGCGGGCACCGTCACGCGCTTTCGGCCTGAAGGCGAGCGCAGCGTGCTGGCGAGCGATCTGCAGCAGGTGATGGGCCTCGCCGGCATGCCCGACGGCGCCGTGCTGGCCTGCGAACGTGGCGCGGGACGGCTGCTGCGCATCGACGCCGATGGCCGTTGCACGGTGGTCGTCGGTGGACTGGTCGCGCCGACCGGCGTGGTCGCCACGCCCAACGGCGACTGCTTCGTCAGCGAAGCCGGCGCGGGACGTGTGACACACGTGCGGAACGGCGTCGCGACGCCGGTGTTGACCGGTCTCTCCGAGCCCCATGGTCTCGCGCTGCAGGGCGATGAGCTCTTCGTGCTCGATCGCGCCGCACGCAGCCTCACCTGCCTGTCGCTCGCGAGCGGCAAGTCGGCGACGGTCGCGGACGGCCTGCCAGTCGGTGCGGCGCCCGGCATCGTGCCGCGCGTGCTGCCCGGCATCGCCGGCCTGATGCCGGGGCCCCTGCTGCCCTTCGCCGATCTCGTCGCGACCCGCGACGGCCGCCTGCTGCTCGGCGCCGATGGCGCCGGCGCGGTGCTCGCGCTCGCGCGTACCTGAGCGGAACGCGACGCGCGCTCCGCTTCGGAGCGTGCGTCGCAGCGCGCGGCGAGTACGCCGCTTGCCTTTTGCAACACCGCCGGCCGACGGCGCCTCACGCGCCGCGCAGCGCGCAGCCCGGAAAGGTTTCGAACAGATCGACGAGCGCGAGCCGGCCGTCGTGCACGCGCAGTTCACGTCCGCGCAGTTCGTCGACGAACACACTCGCGCCTTCCTCCGGCAGCGCCACCGCGGTGTCGCCCCACAGCCTCGCGCCCACCGGCATGTGGCCCGCTTCGCCACCGAGCGCAGCGAACAGTCGTCCCGCCACCACCACCACGCGCTCGCCGGCGCACTCACGCTGGAAGGCGACGACGTGCTGGGCAGCGGTGCCGGTCACGGTCAGCGGCTGGTAGCCGCCGTCGCGAAACAGCGTGGGCAGGCGCCGCCGCAGCTCGAGCAGGCGATGCACGAAGTGCAGCTTCAGCCGCGCATCCGCGAGGTTCTCCGCCCAGGTCGCGAGCGCATCGTTAAGAGCGTCGCCCGCGGCGGCAGCACGCACCTCGTCCAGCAGCGCGGCCCGCCGCGCGAAGTCGACCGCGCGACGGTTGTCGGGATCGACCAGCGAGAAGTCCCACAGCTCCGTGCCCTGGTACAGGTCCGGCACGCCGGGCGAGGTCAGCAACAGCAGCGTGCTGGTGAGCCCATTCAGCATGCCGAACCAGGCGAGGGTGCGCACCAGCGGCGCGAGGTCGGCGAGAAAGCGCGTCGGGCGCCCGTCGCCGAGCAGCGCGCCGACGAACTCGCGCAGCGCCTGTTCGTAGTCCTCGTTCGGCTTCAGCCAGCTGGTGTCCTGCTTGGCTTCGCGCGCCGCCTTCAGCACGTAGTCCTCGATGCGCCGGCGGTAGTCGCGGCGCGCGGCGTCATCGCCGAATACCACCGGGCAGCTGCCGACCAGCGTCTGGTAGACCAAGTACTGGTCGTTGGCCGAAGGCGCCGACCGATCGTCGAGGGACTTCACATGACGCCGGTTGGCGCGCCGCCAGCGGCGCAGCGCGAGGCGCCAGCGCGCCGGCATCTCCGGCAGCACGTTCAGCCGCGCACGCACGTCGGGCGCGCGCTTGTTGTCGTGGGTGGCGGTCGCGATCAGGGTGTGCGGCCAGCTGCGCTGGCGATCGAGGCTCGCGCCATGAAAGGCCTGCACGCCGACGCCGAAGGCGGTCGGATCGCCGCCCACGTCGTTCAGGGACAGCAGGCGGTTGTAGCGGTAGAGCGCGGTGTCTTCGAAACCCTTGGCCATCAGCGGCCCGGTGAACTGCTGGAACTTGCGCGCGAAGTGCCGGGTGGCGGTGAGCAGTTCGGCGTGCGGCGTCTCGCCGAACAGGCTCGCGCGCACGAAGTCGAACACGCTCGTGTCGGCCGCCTGGCCGCGGCGCCGCGCCTTGGCCACCGCCCAGTCGATGTAGCGCCGATCGTCGGCGCCGACCTCGGCGGCGATGTAGGTGCGATAGATCGGGAAGCACACCGCCACTTCGCCGAGCGCGCGTCGCAGCGCGTTCTCGGTGAAGTCCCGCGTGTCGCGAGCCTGGCGCGCGATGTTCGCCAGCTGGTGGACGAGCATGCCGAGTTCGCTCATGAAGGAATCGCGCAGCACCGTGCGCTTGGAGTGAAGCACGATGTCCGCGAAGCACGCGTTCTCGCCGGTGAAGCGCGTGTAGACCCGCGTCATGGCGTCGGCGGCGCGCGTGTCCACGCAGAGCGCGTTGACCAGGTTGGAGAAGCGGTAGCCGGTGGTGCCGTGCAGAGGCCAGTCGGTCGCGACCTTCTCGAACGGCGCGATGATCTTCTCCGCCACGAGGTACAGCGGGCGGGCCGTGGCCGGCAGCGAGGCGTCGCTGGCCGCGCCAACCTGCAGGCGCCGGAAGTATTGCGCGGGATCGTAGAGACCATCGGGGTGATCGATGCGCAGGCCGTCGACCGCACCACGCCGCACCAGCATCAGCACCAGGGCGTGGGTCCGCGCGAACACCTCGTCGTTCTCCATGCGCAGCGCCGCGAGATGGTTGACGTCGAAGAAGCGCCGGTAGTTGATGTCGTCAGCGGCCGCGCGCCAGTGACACAGGCGATAGGCCTGGCGTTCGAGGAGCGCATGCAGCGCGTCGAAGCTCGCCGGCTCGCCGGGCACGCCGTTCCAGGCGACGAGCACGGCGTCCAGCGCCGCGTGTACCTGCGGCTCGCGCGCCAGCACCGCGGCGAAGGCGCCCTGGCCGAGGGTCAGGGCCTCCGCCGCGCCGGGCTGGACGGCGTCGAACTGCGCGGCGAGACCGGTGAGCGCCACGCGGCTCGGCGCGATGGGCGCACAGCGCTCGGCGGCGGCGGCGCACAGCGCCGCGTGGCTCGCGGGCGAGAGCGGCAGGCAATGTTCGTAGTAGTGCAGCTCGACTGCGCCGCGCGGAACGTCGAGCACCAGGCGCAGCTGCCCGGCGTGCAGGCAAGTGCCGTAGTGCTCGCCCAACAGCGGCAGCATCACGCGGTCGCGCAGATCCGGGTTGGCGGGCTGCCAGTCGATGTCGAAGTAGCCGGCGTGGCGCGCGTCGCGACCATGCTGCAGCACGTCCTGCCACCAGGGGTTGTCGGCCGCGAGCACCGCCATGTGGTTGGGCACCACGTCGAGGATGAGCCCCAGGCCCGCCGCCCGCAGCGCGGCCACCAGCGCGTCGAAGTCCGCGGCGCTGCCGAGCTCGGGGTTCAGCGCGGCGTGATCGACGATGTCGTAGCCGTGACTGCTGCCGGCGCGCGCGCGCAGCAGCGGGGAGCTGTACACGTGGCTGACGCCGAGGCTCGCCAGGTAGGGCACGAGCGCGAGCGCATCCTTGAAGGTGAAGCCGGCGTGGAACTGCAGACGGTAGGTGGCACGGGGAACGCGCGCCTCGCGCTTCTCCGCTTCAAGCATCGCCCGCGCCGCGCGCCGACGGTGCCTCCAGGCGCCAACGTCCCGACCAGGGGCCGAGCGTATCGGCCGTGACGCGACCGATGGTCAGGATCACGCGCCCGAGCGCGACGGCATCACAGGGGACCAGGCTCGCGCTGAAGTTGGCGGCGAGATGCAGGCGCGCACCGTCGCCGAGCTGCCAGCACACTTCCAGCACGTTCGCCGGCGTGATCTGCGCGCGGCCGCCGTGGGCCTCGCCGGGCAGGTGCGGCACGAGCAGTCGGCGTCGCAGCTCGAGCATCCGTCGATGGAAGTCGAGCATCTCGCGGTGCGGAGAGTGCTCGAGCGCGTTCCAGTCCAGCTTGGACGCGGTGAAGGCCGCCGGCGCGGTCGGATCGAGCCACTCGGCCGGGACGTCTGCCGGGTGTTCGTGATGCGCCTGGTGTTCCTGCGCGCGGCCGGCCCGCACGGCCCCGGCCAGGTCGGGGCTGAAGTCACAGAAGAACAGGAAAGGCGTGCGCGCCGCGAACTCCTCGCCCATGAACAGGAGCGGGATGGAGGGCGCAAGCAGCGTGGTGGCGATCGCGAGCGGCAACCGCTCCAGCGGCGTGAGCATGGCCAGGCGTTCACCCTGGGCGCGGTTGCCGACCTGGTCGTGGCTCTGCAGGAAGTTGATGAAGGCCTGCGGCGACAGGTGGGCGGAGGGTTCGCCGCGCCAGGCGCCGTCACGATGTCGCGAGGTCTCCCCCTGGTAGGCGAAGCCCTCGGCCAGCGCGCGCGCGAGGTGCTCCAGGGGCTGCTCGCTGTAGTCGGCGTAGTAGCGCGCGTGCTCGCCAGTCAGGAGCACGTGCAGCGCGTGATGATAGTCGTCGTTCCACTGCGCGGTGGCGCACAGCGGACCGGCCGCGCCGCGTTCCAGGTAGCGCGTCTCGTTGGCGTCATTTTCCAGCACCAGGTGTACGTGGCGCGTTCGTCCGGGCCCCTCGCGCAGGCGCATCGCCAGTTCGGTGACGAGATCGGGCGTGCTCATGTCGGTGATGGCATGCACCGCGTCCAGGCGCAGGCCATCGAGGCGAAATTCCTCCACCCAGTAGAGCGCGTTGTGCACGAAGAACTCGCGCACCGTGCGCGCACCCTCGAAGTCGAGCGCCGCGCCCCAGGGCGTGGTGCGCGTCGCGTGGAAGAACTGCGGCGCGTAGAGATGAAGGTAATTGCCCTCCGGACCGAAGTGGTTGTAGACCACGTCCAGCAGCACCATCATGCCGCGCGCCTGCGCGGCGAGGACCAGGCGCTTGAAATCCTCGGGCGTGCCGTAGCTCGCCTCCGGCGCGAACGGCAGCACGCCATCGTAGCCCCAGTTGCGCGCGCCCGGGAACTCGGCGATGGGCATGACCTCGAGCGCCGTGACACCTAGGTCGCGCAGGTAATCGAGCCGTTCGATGGCGGCGAGGAACGTGCCCTGGGGCGTGAATGCGCCGATGTGCAGTTCGTAGATCACCGCCTCGTGCCAGGGCCGGCCGCGCCACGGCGTGAGCGGCCAGTCGAAGGCCAGCGGATCGCACACCTCGCTCGCGCCGTGCACGTCGTCGGGATTGCGGCGCGACGCCGGGTCGGGCAGCAGCCGCCCGTCGCCCAGGCGAAAGCCGTAGCGCAGTCCCGGCTGGCGCTTCGGCCAATGGGCCGCGAACCAGCCGTCGGCTTCCGGGCGCATGGCGAGCGCGCGCTCGCGCTCGCCGTCGAACAGGCACAGCGTGACCGCCGACGCGGCTGGCGCCCACAGCCGAAAGCGCGTGCCGTCTGCGCGCAGCTCGGCGCCAAATGGCATGGTGTGGCGCAGTTTCACGCGCCGCCACCGACGTCGCGCAGCAGCACCAGAGTGCGGCCCTCGAGAGGATACTGCTCATCGCCCATCAGCAAGAGCAGCGCGGAACGTCCATCGTCGCCGGCGGTATCGACCACCGGCAGCCAGCGCCGCTCGGCGCCGCCCGGCAGGCGAAAGGGCACGGGCTCGTGGTGGGCATTGACCAGCAGCAGGAAATTGGCGTCGTCGCTCGGCACGCCGCGCGCATCGCGCTCGGCGAGCGCCGCGCCGCACAAGTACACACCGAGGCAGCGCGCGTTGGCGTCCTCCCAGTGCGCGTTGTCCATCTCCTCACCGGTCGGCGTCATCCACCAGATCTCGCGATGCAGACAGCCCGGCATCACCTCGGCGCGAAACGGCGTGCGCCGCCTGAGCGTCGGATGGGCGCGGCGGAGCGCGATCAGCCGGCGCGTGAACTCGAGCAGCTGTCGGTCTTCGGCGGACGGATCCCAGTCCTGCCAGCACAGTTCGTTGTCCTGGCAGTAGGCGTTGTTATTGCCCTGCTGGCTGCGGCCGCATTCGTCGCCCGCCAGCAGCATGGGCACGCCCTGGGACAAGAGCAGCGTGGCGATGAAGTTGCGCTGCTGGCGCGCGCGCAGCGCGCGGATCGCAGGGTCGGCGGTGGGCCCTTCGACGCCGCAGTTCCACGCCAGGTTGTCGCTGTGACCATCGCGGTTGTCCTCGCCGTTGGCCTCGTTGTGCTTGTCGTTGTAGGACACGAGATCGCGCAGCGTGAAGCCGTCGTGGGCGGTGACGAAGTTGATGCTCGCCGAAGGCCGGCGGTCGTGGTGGCCGAACAGGTCGCGCGAGCCGGTGAAGCGCAGCGCGAACTCGCCGATGCGACCCGCGTCGCCCTTCCACCAGGCGCGCACGGTGTCGCGATAGCGATCGTTCCATTCCGACCAGCCGGCCGGGAACTGGCCGGTCTGGTAGCCGCCGAGCCCGAGGTCCCAGGGCTCGGCGATCAGCTTGACCCGTGACAGCACCGGGTCCTGGCCTATGGCGTCGAAGAAGCCGCCCCACCAGTCGACGTGGTCGTACTCGCGCCCGACCGCCGCGGCGAGGTCGAAGCGGAAGCCGTCCACGTGCATCTCCTCCACCCAGTAGCGCAGCGAGTCCATGATCAGCTGCAGCACGCGCGGGTGCGGCGTGTTGAGCGTGTTGCCGCAGCCGCTGTAGTCGCGGTAGTAGCGCGGCTGTTCGGGCTCGAGGCGGTAGTAGCTGGCGTTGTCGATGCCACGCATCGAGAGCGTGGGTCCGCGCTCGTTGCCCTCGGCGGTGTGGTTGTAGACCACGTCGAGCAGCACTTCGAAGCCGGCGTGGTGCAGCGTGCACACGAGCTGCTTGAACTCCTGCGCGGCGCCGGTCGCGCAGTAGCGCGGCTCGGGCGCGAAGAACGCCAGCGTGTTGTAGCCCCAGTAGTTGCGCAGTCCCTTCTCGACCAGGTGACGGTCGTCGATGAAGGCGTGCACCGGCAGGAATTCGAGCGTGGTGACGCCGAGGCGCCGCAGATGCTCGGTCACCGTCGGGGTGGTGAGCCCGGCGAAGCTGCCGCGCAGCGCCGGCGGCACCCGCGGATGCAGGCGCGTGTAGCCGCCGGCGTGCATCTCGTAGATCACGGTGTCTTCCCACGGCACGCGCACCCGCGGTTCGTCACCCCAGTCGAAGGCGCCGTCGATCACGCGGCACTTGGGCATGCCGCTCGCACTCTCACGCCGATCGAAGGATAGGTCTTCACGACGATGGCCGATGGTGTAGCCATACAGCGCATCGCTCCAGCGCAGTCCACCGGTCAGCTCGCGCGCATAAGGATCGATGAGCAGCTTGTTGGGATTGAAGCGGTGCCCGGCCTCGGGCTGGTAGGGACCGCTGACGCGATAGCCGTAGACCGTGCCCGGCCGCGCCTCGGGCAGGTAGGCATGCCACACGTCGTGGCTGCGCTCGGTGAGCGGGATGCGCTGCACCTCGCGCCGCCCCTTGGCATTGAACAGGCACAGCTGCACCGCCTCGGCATTGGCCGAGAACAGGGCGAAGTTGACGCCCTGGCCGTCCCAGGTCGCGCCCAAGGGATAGGGCCGACCCGGCCACACCGCCGTGACCGGACCGACGGCCGCATCGCTTGTCATCACGCCGACCGCGTGAGATCAGTCGTGCGCCGGCGCGTGGTGAGCGCCCGTGCCGCGCGGCCCGACGTCACGCGCGGCGTCCCGCGTCTGCAGCATGTCCTGGGTGATCAGCACCACGCCCTGGGGCGTGACGTGGAAGCGCCGTCGATCTTCGGCGTGGTCGAACCCGGCGCGCAGGCCCGCGGGCACGCGCACGTCGCGATCCAGCACCACGCGCTTCAGCGCAGCGTCCGGACCCACCTCGCCACCCGGCAGCATCACGCATTGTTCCAGGCAGGCGCCTTCTTCGACGCACACGTCGTTGGACAGGAGCGAGTCGTGCACCCGCGCGCCGCGCACCACGCAGCCGCCGGCCAGCAGCGCGTTGACCACCTCTGCACCGCGGCGCGCGCCGGCCAGCACCTTGGCGGGCGGCGCATGCGGCGGCTCGTTCCGCAGCGGCCACGCCGCATCGTGCAGATCGAGTGCGCAGGGTTCTCGAGTCAGATCGAGATTCGCCTGCCAGTACGCGTCCAGCGTGCCTACATCACGCCAGTAGGGTGAGCCGTCCCGTTCGGTGCCGACGCCGCGGAAGCGATGCGCGTGCACGCGGTAACCTTCGCGCAGCAGGTAGGGGATCACATCGCCCCCGAAGTCATGCCTGGAATCGTCGTCCTGCGCGTCACGCAGCAACTGCTCGTGCAGGAAGGGCGCATCGAACACGTAGATGCCCATGCTGGCGAGCGCGCGTTCGTCGCGCCCGGGCACGCAGCGCGGCGCGCTGGGCTTCTCTTCGAAGCCGAGCACGTCCAGCGACTCCGCGACTTCCATCACGCCCATCTCGCGCGCCTCGGCGCGCGGCACCTCGATGCAGCCGACCGTCATGTGCGCGCTCGAGTCGAGGTGCTCGCGCAGCATCTCGGTGTAATCCATCTTGTAGATGTGATCGCCCGCAAGCACCAGCACGAGTCGCGCGCCGCTGCCGGCGATGATCTCGAGGTTCTGGTACACCGCGTCCGCGGTGCCGCGATACCAGTGCGCGCCACTGCGCTGGTGGGCCGGCAGCAATTCGAGCCCTTCGCCGCTCCGGCCATCCAGGAACGACCAGCTGCGGCGCAGGTGACGAAAGAGGCCCTGCGAGCGGTACTGGGTGGCGACACCGATGTGGCGAATGCCCGAGTTGTGACAGTTCGAGAGCGTGAAATCGATGATGCGGAACTGTCCGCCGAAGGGAATGGCGGGCTTCGCGTCGCGCTCGGTGAGACGCCCGAGCCGCGAGCCCCGACCGCCCGCCAGCACGATGGCATAGGTGTCGCGGGCGAGGTCGAGCGCGGGACGCTCGCGCGTCGGCGTCGCGGGCGCGGCGCGTGCAACCTGGGTCATGGTGAGACGGGGGTGACGAGGCGTCGAGGACGTCATGGAAATGACCGCTTGCTTGAGGCCAGAGCGGTTTTGCAACTTCGGGACCAGCGCCGGCGGCGTCGCGCCAGGCTCCGCAAGCGACCGGGTTCACCCGTTGCCACGCGGGTTTGCGTCGCGCACCGTGCGCGAAATGTCGGTTCGCGCGACGGTGGGCTTTGCAAGATTTGCAAAACGCGCGCAGCGCTTACAGCGCCCTTCCATGGACGCACGGACCGCGTGCCCGCCGACGCGCAGGCACCCGGCACCCGACATACGCGACACCCAGAGCCGGGCATGGTGGATCGCCAATTCGAGGAGCCTCACCATGAACCACACCCCTACGCTCACCCGCTCGAGCCTCCTGCTGCTCGCGGCGCTAGGCAGCGGCGGCGCGCTTGCCGCCGAGGACACCCGCGGCACCGACGCGCTGGACAACATCGAGACCTCCCCGGGCGACACTCGCCCGGGCCGAGTGCCGAACTGCAACCCCGCCGCCTCCAACTGCGACCGCAACCCGAACAGCATCACGCCGCAGATCGCACCTCCCGCCGACGTGGGCGACGCGCGCGACGATGACGGCCTGCGCGCCCCACCCGGCAACGATGCCGCCCGCATCCATCGACGACCGGCGAGCGTCGGTCGAAGCGACGCCGCGGCGCGCGGCGGCACGGGCGGCGACGTCGACAGCGGCACGTCCGGCCAGAACGCGGCCGGCCGCGGTGTCGATGCCGGACGCGGTGGGGCCGGAACGAACGGCGCCGGCTCGAATGGCGTCGGCTCGAATG
>JAIEQK010000151.1 GCA_019747795.1 Gammaproteobacteria bacterium
AGACGCCTCGCCCGTTGCCACCCCTGGGGCGGCTCGGGCTACGACCCGGTACCGCCGCCCTGACGTCGGCCCCCCGGACCTGTAGGTCGGGTTTCAACCCGACATTCCATTCCCGCGCGACATACAGATCTCGGCCAAATGTCGGACTGAAGTCCGACCTACACGCCGCTAATTCCTCACCCGATCGAAATCCGCCAGCTCCCGCTCGATGCCGCGGCCGCGCAGCCAGTCGCGCAGCGCCTTGCCGGTGCCGGCGGTCCAGGGCTTCACCTCGTCGACGTGAATCCACTTGGCGTCGGCGATCTCGTGCCGGTCGAGCTTGGTGTCCTTGCTCGGCACCGTCACGTGGTAGGCGATGATCAGCTGGTTGCTGCGATAGAACTCGTACATGCCGATGTAGGACTGGAGCGTGGCCGGCAGGCCGAGCTCCTCCTGCACTTCGCGCAGCACGCCCTCCTCCGGCATTTCGCCGGATTCGAGGAAGCCGGTCACCAGCCCGTACCAGTGGTCGGGCCAGCCGACGTTGCGCACCAGCGCCACGTGATCCTCGTGCTCGACGATGGCCGCCACCACCGGCACCGGGTTGTTCCAGTGCACCCAGCCGCAGCGCGCGTCCGGGCAGGCCGGACGTTCGCGCCCGCCCAAGGGCAGGCGCATGAGCGGCTTTCCGCATTGAGGGCAGTATTTCATCGAGTCACCCGCGTTCGTTCGCAGCCCGCGACCATACACCAGTGCGCGACCGCACTAGAAGCCCGCGCGCCGCCGAACTAGAGCACGTCGCGACCGATGCCCCAGGCGCACATGCCGAGCCAGCCGAGCACCGTCAGTACCAGCTGCCAGTCGCCGAGCAGCGCCTCGGAGGGCGACTCGCCGGCGGCGCGGACTTCGACCAGCCACTGGTAGCGGAACAATCCGAACAGCACCAACGGCACGGTCGGCACCAGCGCCGGGCGCGCCTCGGTGACGAACAGGCTGTAGAACACCAGGGCGCCGGTCGCGGCCAGTTGAGCGAAGCGCTCGAGCAGTGCCGGCGTGTACTGCGCGAGCACCGCGCGCCCGGTGCCGTCCCGCCAGTTGAATTCCTGTCGGCGCTTGATCGCCGCCAGGTACAGCGCGAGGCAGAGCGTAGTGACGAACATCCAGGCGGAGACCGGCACGGCGATGGCCTCGGCGCCGGCGTAGACGCGCAGCACGAATCCCAGCGCGATGGAGAACACGTCGACCACCGGCTGCGTCTTCAGCACGTAGGTATGCGCGACGTTCAGCAGCACGTAGCTCACCACCACGAGCCCGGTGCGCGGCAGCCACAGGCAACCGAGCGCAAGCAGGACGTAGAGTGCGATCAACAGGACCACCGCCTGGCGCGGCGCGAGCGCGCCGGAGGCCAGCGGCCGGCGACGCGACTTGACCGGGTGCGCGCGATCCTCGGCGACATCATGCAGATCGTTCAGCACGTAGACCGCCGAGGCCGCGATGCAGAACAGCAGGAAGGCGAGGCTCGCGTGTCGCACGGCCAGCGGCTCGAGAAAAGCGCCGGAGAACACCAGCGGCGCGAGCACGAACACGTTCTTCAGCCATTCCCGCGGCCGCAGCAGGGCCACGCCGGCGGCAAGCGTGGTCGTCTGCGCCCTCGAGCGCGGCCGGGAGTCGTCGGCGACCAGGGACATGCAGGGAGCCTCGCGTGCTTGCGCCGAAGTGGAGGCCGCTATTATAGCGACGCATGACAGCGCGCCCGCGCGCCTCGCCTTTGCAAGGGAGACCAATGCTGATCTCGGGCTGGGGCCGCCATACCCGCATCGATGCCGACACCGCGAGGCCCGCCACCGCGACGGCCGTGCGCGCGCTGCTTGCGGCCCGGGACGGCGCCCTGCTCGCGCGCGGCATGTGCCGCAGCTACGGCGACGCGAGCCTCGCCCCCCGCATACTCGACATGACGGCGCTGGACCGGCTCATCGCTTTCGACGCCGACTCAGGTCTCTTCGAATGCGATGCCGGGCTCCGGCTCGCCGAGTTGCTGGACTTCTGCGTGCCGCGCGGCTGGTGGCTGCCGGTGCTGCCCGGCACCGGCGCGGTGACGGTCGGCGGCGCCATCGCCGCCGACGTGCATGGCAAGAATCATCACCACGTCGGCGGCTTCGGCACCGCGGTGGATGCCCTCGACCTGGTTCTTGCCGACGGCTCGCGCCTGCGCGTCTCACGCGACGCGCACGCGGACCTCTTCCAGGCGACGCTCGGCGGCATGGGACTGACCGGCGTCATCGTCGCCGCACGCCTGCGCCTCGTGCCGCTCGCGAGCCCGTGGCTGGAACAGCGCGTGCTGCCCGCCGCGAACCTCGACGAAACGCTCGCGCTGCTCGCCCGCCACGCGGACGCGAGCTACTCGGTCGCCTGGGTCGATCTCAGCCGTCGCGGCGCGCACCGCGCGCGCGCGCTGATCATGCTCGGCGAACACGCCGACACGCGCACGAGTCCCGCGCCCCATCGCCGTCCGCTTACCCTGCCGGTCGACCTCCCCACGGGCGTGATCAACCGCGCCACGGTGCGCGCCTTCAACGCGCTCTACCATTGGCGCGGCGCGGGCGCGGCCACCCCGCGGACCGTGCACTACTCGCAGTATTTCTTTCCGCTGGACGCGCTCGGCGGGTGGAACCGGCTCTACGGCCGGCGAGGCTTCGTGCAGCACCAGTGCGTACTGCCCTTCGAGTGCGCGCCGCGCGCGCTGGCGGAGATGATCGGCACGCTCACCACCGGCAGCGTGCCCGCCCCGCTCGCGGTGCTGAAGGCGCTGGGGCCCGCCAACGATCATCCGCTGTCCTTTCCCATGGCCGGCCTGACCTTCGCGGTGGACCTGCCGATGACGGCGGACACGCAAGCGCTCTGCGCCCGCCTCGACGACCTCGTGGCCGATCACGGTGGCCGCCTCTACCTCGCCAAGGACGCCAGTATGAGCGCGCTCAACTTCCGTCGCGGCTATCCGCGCTGGGAAGCCTTCCAGGCGGTGCGCGAACGCTACGGCGCGCTCACCCGCTTCGCCTCCCTGCAATCACGTCGCCTGGGGCTCTGACACGATGAAACACATCCTGATCGTCGGCGCCGGCTCCGCCATCGCGGAAGCCTGCGCGCGACTGTGGTCCGCCGAAGGCGCGGCACTGCACCTGGTGGCGCGCGACCCGGCGCGGCTCGCAGCCATGGCGGACGACCTCGCGCTGCGCGGCGCGGCGCGCGTCAGCCACGGCGTCGCCGATGTCGCGCGCATGGACGACGCCGGCGACCTGGTCGACGCGGCGCGCGCGGCGCTCGGCGGACTCGACCTCGTGCTGGTGGCGCAGGGTGTATTGCCGAACCAGCGCGCCTGCGAGCGCGACTTCGCGCAGGCGCGCGCGGCGTTCGAGGTCAACACGCTCGCGTCGCTCGCCGTCCTGACCCGCGCCGCCGTGCTGTTCGAAGAACAGGGCCATGGCGCGCTGATCGTGCTCGGCTCGGTGGCGGGCGATCGCGGACGCGCGAGCAACTACGTCTACGGCGCCAGCAAGGCCGCGCTGGAGGTGTTCGCGAGCGGCCTGCGCAATCGTCTCGCGCGGCGCGGCGTGCAGGTGCTGCTGGTGAAGCCGGGCTTCGTCGACACGCCCATGACCGCGGCCTTCACCAAGGGCCCCCTGTGGGCGCAGCCGGCGGACATCGCGCGCGGCATCCTGCGCGCGCTCGAAACGCGCCGCGACGTGGTCTACCTGCCCGCCTTCTGGCGTGCCATCATGCTCGTCATCCGGCTGCTGCCCGAACGCGTCTTCAAGCGTCTCACGCTGTAGGCCCGCGTCGCAGCCGCCACTTGGCGCGCCCCGTTCCGCGCGCCGCCTGCACCCGCGCCACGCGCGCGCCCGTCACCGTTACTCGCGAGGGGCATCATGATCACCAACAGTGAGTCCGGCACCAGCATCACCGAGATCGCCGCCGACATCTTTCGTATCAGCACGCCCGTGCCGCCCGCGCGCCTGCCGGGTGGTTTCACCTTCAACCAATACCTGGTCAAGGCCGAGCAGCCGCTGCTGTTCCACTGCGGCGCGCGCGCGCTGTTTCCGCTGGTCTCGCAGGCGGTGGCCACGGTCCTGCCGGTGAACAGCCTGCGCTGGATCTCCTTCGGTCACGTGGAATCGGACGAGTGCGGCTCGATGAACCAGTGGCTGGCCGCCGCCCCGGAAGCGGAGGTGGTGCACGGCAACCTGGCCTGCATGGTGTCGCTGAACGATCTCGCCGACCGGCAGCCGCGCGCGCTGGCCCACGAAGAGGTGCTGGACCTGGGCGGGCGGCGCGTGCGCTGGCTGGACACGCCGCACGTGCCTCATGCCTGGGAGTCGGGCCTGATGTTCGAGGAGACGACCGGCACGCTGTTCTGCGGTGACCTCTTCACCCAGCTCGGCGATCAGCCGCCGGCCGTGACCGATACGAGCATCGCGCCCGCCGCGATCGCCGCCGAGGAGATGTTCCGCGCCACCGCCATCACCCCCGGTACCGCGTCCACGCTACGCGCGCTGAAGTCGCTGGCGCCCGCGCGGCTCGCCGTGATGCACGGCGCCTGCTTCGCCGGCGACTGCGCCGCGGAGCTCGAAGCGCTGGCGGCCTACTGCGAGAGCAAGCTGCGCGAAAGCCTGTAGGTCGGACTTCAGTCCGACATTCCGGGACGGGCTGCGGAGGCGAAGGGCACGCCTGTAGGTCGGACTTCAGTCCGACATTCGTGGTGTGCGAATGGGGGCGCTCTGGGATGGAATGTCGGACTGAAGTCCGACCTACAACCCGACCATCCCGGCGCTTGTCACCAAACGTCCACGTAACGCCGCGGCGGCTTGCGCTGCTTGCCCGCCGCGCGCAGGCCGCGCAGCAGCCAGCCGCGGGTCTCGGCGGGATCGATCACGGCGTCGATCTCGAACACCGAGGCGACCGACACGCCCTTGCCCTTCTTGTACATGTGCCCGACGAGTTCATCGAACAGCGCCTTGCGCGCGCCGGCGTCAGGGGTCGCCTCGAGTTCCTTGCGGAAGCCGAGTTCCACCGCGCCCTCGAGGCCCATGGGGCCCATCTCGGCGGTCGGCCAGGCGATGGTGAAGAAGGTCTGGTGGGTGCTGCCGCCCATCATGGCCTGCGCGCCGAGGCCGTAGCCCTTGCGCAGCACCACGCAGAACAAGGGCACGCGCAGGTTGGCGCAGGCCAGGATCAGGCGTGAGCCGCGGCGCACCGCGGCGGTCTTCTCGCTGTCGGGGCCGACCATGAAGCCGGGCGTGTCGCAGAGCGAGATCACCGGCACGTCGTAGGCGTCGCAGAGCTGCAGGAAACGTCCGGCCTTCTCGCCGCCCTCGCTGTCGATGGCGCCGCCCAAGTGACGCGGATCGTTGGCGATGAGACCGAAGGGCACGCCCTCGATGCGCACGAAGGCGGTGATCATGCCGACGCCGTACAGCGGCCGCAGTTCCAGCACCGAGCCCTCGTCGGCGAGGGCATGCACCACCGTGCGGATGTCGTACACGCGCAAACGGTTCTCGGGGATCAGATGCCGCAGGCGGCGCTGATCGCAGGCCGTCCACGCGGGCGCGACGCCCTGGAAGTAGCCCAGCAGCTGGCGTGCGGCGGCGGTCGCCTCGCGCTCGTCGGCGCACGCGATGTCCACCACACCGTTCCTGGTCTGCACGTCGATGGGTCCGATGTCCTCGGGCTTGAACTTGCCGAGTCCGCCGCCCTCGATCATCGCCGGGCCGGCGAGGCCGATGTTGGAGTTCGCGGTCGCGATGGTGATGTCGGCACAGCCGAAGATCACCGCGTTGCCGGCGTAGCAGCGCCCGGCGTTGACCGCGATGCGCGGCGCGACGCCGGACAGCTGCGGCCAGGTGGCGAAGGTCTTCAGATCGAGCCAGCTCATGCACAGCTCGTCGGTGTCGACGTCGCCCGGCCGTCCGCCGCCGCCCTCGGTGAAGAACACGATGGGTGTCTCCCACTCGGCGGCGAGTTCGAACAGCCTGTCCTTCTTCTTGTGATTGGTGTGACCCTGGGTGCCGGCCAGCACGGTGTAGTCGTAGGCCATCACCGCGCAGCGCGTGCTGTCCTCGCCGAAGAGCTCGGCGTTGACCGTGCCGAAGCCGGCCACCATGCCGTCGGCCGGCGTGTTCTTCTGCAGATCCTCCACCGAGCGGCGCCGCCGCTGGGCCGCGATGCCGAGCGCGCCGAACTCGATGAAGCTGCCCGGATCGCACAGATCCGCGACGTTCTCGCGCGCGGTGCGCGCGCCGAGCTTGCGGCGCTTGGCGACCGCCTCGGGGCGGTGTTCATCCAGCGTCAGCGCGTGCGCCGCCAGCACTTCGTCGAGATCGGCGCGCGGCGCGTCGAGTGAGATGTCGCTCGCCGCCTCGTCGCCGCTGTCGGCACCGGCGTCGATCACGAGGAACGCAAGCGGTTCGCCCTCGTCCAGCACTTCGCCCACGGCCACCAGCACACCGCTCACCGTGCCGGCCGCGGACGCCGACACGACGTGATGCATCTTCATCGCCTCCAGCACCGCGAGCTGCTGGCCGCGCCGGACCGCTTCACCGACCGCGACGTCGATGCTGACGACGCTGGCGCGCATCGGTGCGGCGACCGCGGTCGCGCCCGGCGGCGTGGCGATGGTCTTGCGCGCACTCGCGGCGCCCGCCCCGGCGCCAGGCGCATCGGACACGAAGCGCGCGGCGGCGGCCATCAGGTCCGCGCCGTGGCTCTCCACGTAGGTGGTGCCGACTTCACCTCGGGCGAAGGCCGGCTCGGCCAGGACCGCCTGCAGGAGCGGCAGGTTGGTGGCGATGCCTTCGATGACGAATTCGCGCGCCGCGCGCCGCGCGCGGCCGAGCAGCTGGGTGAAGTCGCCCGGCGCGGAGACCACGAGCTTCGCGAGCAGGGAGTCGAAGGCCGGGCTCGGCGCGTAGCCCATGCGCGCCGCGGTATCGACACGGATGCCGGCGCCGGTCGCGGGCTCGAAGCGCGCGATCGCGCCGCTGGCCGGGCGCGGCGTGCCGTCCGGGCCGAGCTGTTCCGCGTTGATGCGCAGCTGCACGGCGCAGCCGCGCGGCGCCGGCGGTGGACCGGCGAGACCGAGTTCGGCCAGTGTCGCACCGGCGGCCACCTGCAGCTGCAGCGCGACCAGGTCCAGTCCCAGCACCTCTTCGGTGACGGTGTGCTCGACCTGCAGACGGGCGTTCGCCTCGATGAAGAACCACGCGCCGCTGTCCGCGTCGAGCAAGAACTCGAAGGTGCCGAGGCCGCGATAGTCGGCGTGCTTCGCCATGCGCGTCGCGGCCTCCAGCAGCGCGCCGCGCGTAGCGGCGTCCAGGTGCGGCGCGGGCGCTATTTCGATCAGTTTCTGGTGACGACGCTGGGTCGAGCAGTCGCGCTCCCACAGATGCGTCACGCCGCCCTTGCCATCGCCGAGCACCTGCACTTCGAGATGGCGCGCATTGGCGATGTAGCGCTCGGCGTACACGCTGCCGTCGCCAAAGGCGGCAAGCGCTTCCGCGGTACAGGCCTGCCACAGCGCCGCGCCGTCGGCGCCCGGCGCGACCACGCGCATGCCGCGCCCACCGCCGCCGGCGGCGGCCTTGATCACCACCGTGGCGTTCGCGCCCTGCGCGGCACGGAACTCGGCCAGCGCCGCCGCCGAGGCCAGCGCGTTGGACGCGGGCAGGGTCCGCACGTCGCAGCGTCGCGCGAGGTCGTGCGCGGCCAGCTTGTTGCCGAACAGCGCGAGCTGCGCCGGTGTCGGGCCGATGAAGGTGAGACCCGCGGCCTCGCAGGCCGCGCCGAAGCGCGCCTGCTCGGCCAGGAAACCGTAGCCCGGATGCACGCCCCACACGCCGGCCGCCACCGCCGCGTCGACGATGGCGCCGGCGTCGAGATAGGCCGCGGCGCCGCGTCCCGCGATGTTGAGCGCGCGATCGGCGCGCGCGACGTGCAGGCTGTCGGCGTCATCGTCGCTGTAGAGGGCGAGGGTCTCGTAGCCCATTTCGCTCGCGGTACGCATGATGCGCAGCGCGATTTCGCCGCGGTTGACGATGAGGACGGAACGCGCAGTCATGGGGCCACCCGGTGTTCAGGACCGGGCGGGAGTATAACCGTCGATCGCCGCGGCCCAGCGACGTTCGAAGGGGTGGGTCGGGTTTGTGGGGCACCCTGTAGGTCGGACTTCAGTCCGACATTCATCGGTGCCCGCGTCGAGCGTCGACGTGCGGCGCTCTGGAAGGGAATGTCGGACTGAAGTCCGACCTACAGGGCCTACCCCCCGTAGAAGACCTTCTCGCCGAGGTCCTTCAGGGTCAGCGTCACGTCGTCCGCGCGGCCGGCCGGCGTTTCCTTGACGGCGGCGTCGATCACTTCGCCGATGAAGATGGAGTGGTCGCCGTTCTCGACGGTCTGCGTGAGCCTGCACTCGATGGTCGCCGCCGCGCTCTCGAGCAGCGGCGCGCCACTCGCGCCGAAGCGGAAGGGCTCGCCATTGACGGTATGACCATCACGCTCGGCGGGCTTGAAGAACGCGAAGGCGAGTCCGCTCTGCCCCTTGCCGAGCACGTTGAGCGCGAAATGTCCGGACTGCTTGATGATCTCGTGCGCGCCGGAATCGGCCTTCACGCCCACCACCACCAGCGGCGGCTTGAACGCGGTCTGCGTCACCCAGTTGACGGTCGCGGCTGCGACCGCGCCTTCATCGTTGGCGGCGGTCAGCACGTAGAGCCCGTAGGGGATCATGCGCAATGCGGTCTTCTTGGCGGCTTCGTCCACGGCGGTGTCCTCTCGTTGAATGGCCTGCGGCCCGAGCATAAGCGCTCGCCCGCCGCGCGCACAAATGCTCAGCCGTGAGACTTGCCGCGCACGCGCTGCACCAGCGTCCAGGCCAGCAGGCAGAGCGCACCGGCGGCGATACCGACCAGCGCGTCGAACACCAGCGGCGCGAGCACGTGCAGCGCCGCGCCGAGGTAGGCGACGCCGTGCCCGAGGTCCGCGACGGCATGGGCCAGGTGCGCGAGTTGCGGCACGCCGTGGGCGAGGATGCCGCCACCGACCAGGAACATCGCCGCGGTGCCGGCCACCGACAGGAACTTCATCAGCGCCGGCGCCGCGATCAGAAGGCCGCGTCCCAGCGCCTGCGCAGCCGCGCTCGCGCGCGCCTGCAGGTAATAGCCGGCATCGTCCAGCTTGACCAGTCCGGCGACGAAGCCGTACACGCCGACCGTCATCGCGAGCGCGATCGCCACCACCACCGCGACCTGCTGCGAGAACGGCGCGCTCGCCACCGTGCCTAGGGCGATGACGATGATCTCGGCCGACAGCACGAAGTCGGTCCGCACCGCGCCGACGATCTTCTCGCGTTCGAAGGCCACCATGTCGACCGAGGGATCCGCCACGGCCTGCAGCAGTTCACGGTGCTCCTGCTCGTCCTCGGCGGCGCTGTGCAGGAACTTGTGCGCGAGCTTCTCCACGCCCTCGAAACACAGGTAGGCGCCGCCGATCATGAGCAGCGCGGTCACCGCCCAGGGCGCGAAGGCGCTCAAGGCCAATGCGAGCGGCACCAGGATGAGCTTGTTCTTGAACGAACCGCGCGCCACCGCCCACACCACCGGCAGTTCGCGCTCGGCGGTGATGCCCGCCACCTGCTGGGCGTTGAGCGCGAGATCGTCGCCCAGCACGCCGGCGGTCTTCTTCGCCGCCAGCTTGGTCATCACAGTGACATCGTCCAGTACGGTGGTGATGTCGTCGAGCAAGGCCAAAAGGCTGCCGGCGGGCATGGGGCATTCGTCCTGCGCAGGTAAGGAAGCCCATTGTAGGACGGACTTCAGTCCATCACGCTGCAGCGGGATACATCACCTGTAGGACGGATTTCAGTCCGTCACGTCGCAACGGGAAACATCACCTGTAGGGCGGACTTCAGTCCGCCGTGCACGTGGCCAGACGTCGCCTCAGTAGCACCCGCAGCCGCCGCCGGCGGCGGTTGCGCCACCGAGCGCCGCTTCGCGGCTCATGTAGACGTGTTCACGCAGCGCGCGCTGGGCAGGGTTGGGGCGCAGCGCCATGTCGGGCCGCGCGAGCCGCCCCCGCTCCCAGGGTTGGACCTCGGCGCAGCCGACCAGGGTGGCGAACGCGGCCACCGCGATGGGCAATGCGAATGCGCGACGTGGCGTCATGCGTAACGGAGTTCCACTGGAACGAACCGGGCGCCGGTCACGATGTGCCGCTCCCTGGCCACGCCACTGTCGCCGCGCAGCCGAGTCGCCGTCAACGCGACCGATTGTCGCAGGCGCGCGGCGCTCAGGGCGCGGCCAGACGGTAGATCGCCCGATGCAGGACGCGCATCACCGGCCGCTCACCCTCGATGTAGACATCGAAGGCCGCGTGGTCATGGCCGTTGCGCACGCTGAGTTCGCGCACCGCGCCGCGCACTTCGAGCGTTTCCCCCGGCCGCGCGACACCGAGATGGCGCACCTCGCTCGCGGTGTGGATCCACGGACCGAGCGCGAGATTGCGATCGACCAGGTAATTCGCCTGGCGCAGCAGCCAGGCGGGGTGCAGACAGTCACGATAGGGCGCGAGCGCTGCATCGCCCATCGCCGTGACGAAGCTCGCGGCCTCGGCCGGCGACTGCACGCAGGTGAAACTGCCGAGCAGCGGAAGATCGCGCAGCGCCTCGGGCGTGGCGGGCAGGCGCGGCTCGGGCAGCGGCGCGCGCGCCGGCGGCGCGGCGCTGTCCGCCGAGCCGACGGGATAGCTGGCGCTGCCCTGGGCGCACACCTCACCGGCGGGATTGCGCGCCTCGAGTTCGAATTCGATCACGGTCGCCGTGCGCGCGCTGACCCGCGCGCTCACCGTCACCGTCTCGCCTTCGTAGACCGGCCGCCTGAGGCGCACGCTGCTCGCGCCGCCGCGCAGGAAATCCGCGCCCAGCGCGGCGACCACCGGGTGCAGCAGGTAGCCGTAGGTCGTGACACCGGGCACCAGGCCGCCGCCGAAGCCGTAGCGCTGCGCGGTGCCGTCCTCGTGGATCGCGTTGCCGCTGTCCACGGCGTCGTTGTGAGCGCGCACCTGCCAATCAGGCAATGCGCTGCCGAGCGGATGGTCTTGCACTGTCTGTCTCCCCAACGGACGACCTCGATTCTAGGTCGCGACGTGGGGCCCGGTCGATCACGCGGTCGAGTGTTCCCCGACCTGCACCTCCCGGCGGGACGCGGCCGGCGCGGGGCGCGCAGCCATGGCCTCGCGCAGCGCCTGCACGATGGCCTGCGGCTCGGCCGGCTTGGCGAGGAAGTGCACGCCGCCGGCCTGGGCGATGTCGCGGCTCGCGCCGTCGCTGTACCCGCTGTAGACGATCATCGGCAGCGCGGGACGCGTGGCGCGCAAGCTAGCGGCCAGTTCCAGGCCCGTGAGGCCCGGCATGGTCTGGTCGGAGAACACCACGTCGAAGCGCTCGGGCGCCTCCAGGAACAATTCGCGCGCTTGCTGACCATCGGCGGCGAGAGTCGCGTCCGCGCCCTCGCCGGACAAGAGTTCGCCGAGCAGGTTGCGCACCAGCGGCTCGTCGTCCACCACCAGCACACGCAGGCCGCGAATGCCGCCCGTGTCGCGCGGCGTCGACGCGGGGACGGCGTCCACCACGCTGCCTGCGCGGCGCAGAAGCAGGGTGAAGGTGGTGCCCATGCCCGGTGCGGAGCGCAGCAGCACGTGGCCGCCGACGCGATGCACGATGCCATGCACCACGGACAGGCCCATGCCTGTGCCCTTGCCGACCGGCTTGGTGGAGAAGAACGGGTCGAACACGCGCGCCTGGATCCGCTCGTCCATGCCCTCGCCGTCGTCTGCTACGCTGATCGCGACGTACTCGCCTTCGATGGGCATGTGGCAGGCGGCACATTGACCGCCCGGCCGCACGAGGCCCTCGACCGTGAGCGTGATGTGGCCGTGGCTGCCGACCGCGTCACGCGCGTTCACCACCAGGTTGACCAGCAGCTGGTGCAGTTCCACGGCGCCGATCAGGGCCGGCAGTGTGTCGTCCGCGGTCGTCAGCCGAAAGTCCAGGCTGGAGGGAATGATCGCGCGCAGCATCTGCGTCACTTCGCGCGCCACCGCGTTCACGTCCACCGCCTGTGCCTCGCCCGCCGGCGCCGCGCGACTGAAGGCCAGCATCTTCGCCACCAGGTCGCGACCGCGCTCGCCCGCCGCCACCACCGCCGCGAGATACTCGGCGAGCTTGCCCTGGCCGACATCGGCGTAGCGCTCGCGCGCCAGCGTGCCGAAGCCAATCACGCTCGCAAGAATGTTGTTGAAGTCGTGCGCGATGCCGCCGGCAAGCTGGCCCACCGCCTCCATCTTCTGCGCCTGCTGCACTTGGAGCTGCAGACGCTCGCGCTCCTGCTCGCTCTCGAGCTTGTCGGTGATGTCTTCCACCGTGCCGATGTAACCGATCTGCACGCCGGGCACCGAAGCGCGCACCGCGCGTACCTGCACGGTACGCAGCCGGCCGTCCGGCGGGTTGACGCGATACTCGAGCATCATGGTGTCTTCGCCGCCCTGTCTGAACAGCCGCCATGCATCCACCACGCGCGCGCGGTCCTCGGGATGCACGATCGCCACCCAGCGTGCATCGGCGACATCGCCCATGGATACGCCGAGCCCACGGCGCAGGGCGCGGTTGATGTTCACCAGCCGGCCGTCGGTATCCAACCAGAAGATGCCGACCGGCGAGTTCTCCAGCACCGCGCGCAGCCGCGCCTCGCTCGTGACCAGCGCGACTTCAGCGAGCTTGCGATCGTTGATGTCCTGGTGGATGCCGAGCATGCGCGTGGCCCGTCCCTGCGCGTCGCGCGCCACCACCTGGCCGCGGTCGATGATCCAGCGCCAGCCGCCGGCGTGGGTGCGCAGGCGGATCTCCGCGGTGAAAAAGCTCTCGCGACCGGCCAGGTGCTCACGCATCCGCGCACCGCAGGCAGCCGCGTCGTCGGGATGGATCAGCGCCAGCCAGTCGTCGCGCCGCGGCAGCTCCCGCGGTGCGTAGCCGAGCATCTCCGCCATGTGCGGGTTGAAGCTGAACTCGTCGCGATCGATGCGCCAGTCCCACACGCCGAGCTCGCCGGCCTGGATCACGAGATTCAGCCGAGCTTCGTTCTCGCGCAGGCTGTCCTCGGCCGCGCGTTGCTCCTGCATGTCGACCTGCATCCCGATCATGCGCAGGGGTGTGCCCTGCTCGTCGCGCGCGGAGATCACCCCGCGGCTCAGGATCCAGCGCCAGCCGCCGTCGCGAGTCGCGACGCGGTAGTCGCAGGCGAAGCTTGCCGCCCGTCCATCGAGGTAGGCATCGAGGGCAGCGCCCGCCCGCCGCCTGTCATCCGGGTGGATCAGACGTCCCCAGGCGACGCGGCTGGCGGGCAGTTCATCGGTCGCGAGATCGAAGCGCGCGAGCGCCTGCGGCGTACCAAGGATCTCGCCACTCGCCACGTCCATCTCCCACAGCGCCACCGGCAGGTGGCTGAGGAGCAGAGACATTCGCTCCTGCTGTTGGGCGAGCGCCTGCTGGGTGGTCTTCAGCGCGGAGATGTCGACATGCACCCCGGACAGGCGCAGCGGACGGCCGTCCGGCGCGCGCATGGTGATGGTGCCGCGGTCGAGCACCCATACGTAGCTGCCATCGGCCTTGCGCAGGCGGTGCTCGGACTCGTAATGGGCGGTGCGGCCCTCGAGATGCGCGGTGATGGCGGCGGACGCGGCGGCCAGATCGTCGGGGTGGACCACTTTTTCCCATGTGCCGACGTGCGGCACCAGGTCGCCGAGCTGGTAGCCAAGCATCGTCGCCCAGTGTTCGTTGAACTGCACGGTGTCGTCGACCAGGTTCCAGTCCCATGCCCCGACACCGGCGCCGCGGATCACGAACTCCAGCCACGCGCGCTGGCGCTCCTGGTCGCGCGTCATGCTTTGGCGAGTGATCTCGCTCGCCGCGCGGCGCGCGACCGTGCGCAGCAGGGCACGCATGCTGCCTTCGTCCTGGGGCGCGTCGTGGCACAGCGCATACAGCATGCCCAGGGGTCGTCCGGGCACGTCGAACAGGGGCTCGATGAACAAGTAGCCCTGGGTGTGGCCCGCGAGCCAGGGATCGTCGGGAAAGGCGGTGTCGATCTCGCCGCAGAGTACGATGGACTCGCCCGCGGCCAGCACCGCCGCAGCGCACCCGGCCAGCGGCATGTCCACGTTGGCGACGCGCACCGGCCAGCTGCCGAGCTGGGTCATGCGCGACTCGTTCTCGACGAAGCGCACCACGCCGGCGACCGCCGCGTTCAAGCCGAGGCCCAGCGCGTTGGCGAAGGCGTCGAAGCTGTCCTGGTCGCCCGGTGGCAGGCTGAGACGCTCGAGCGCGAGCCTGAGGCGCTCACGCTCGGTGATGTCGGTGCGCAGGGAGATATAGCCGTCGTGACCGTTCGCGGCGTTGACCAGCGGCAGGATGCTGGACTGCACCCAGTAGGGCGCGCCGTCCTTGCGCCGGTTCTGCAGCACGCCATGCCAGGCTTGGCCCGCGCGTATGGTGCGCCACAGTCCCTGGTAGACCGCTTCGGGATGCGCGTCGGACTTCAGCACGCGATGGTTCTGCCCGAGGAGTTCCTCGCGCGCATAGCCGCTGATCTCGCAGAAGCGCTCGTTGGCGTGGGTGATGTTGCCGGCGGCATCGGTGATCGAGACGATGGCGTGGGCATCGAGCGCCTGGCGCAGCGCGCCGAGCTCACGTGCGCGCGCCCCCAAAGTGCCGACCATGGCGTTGAAGGCGTGGCCGAGCGCCGCTATCTCGTCCTCTCCCTGTACCTCGGCGCGCGCGTCGTGGTCCCCCGCGGCCACCGCGCGGGCAGCGCGCATCAACGCGTCGATGCGTACACCGGCCCAGCGTTCGATCAGCCACCAGGTGAGGCACAACGACAAGACCAGGGTGACCAGGTGCGACAGGCCGTGCCGCGCCAGCAGCAGACCGTCGATCGCCATGGGCGTCAGGCCCACGAGCAACAGCAACGGCAGGCTGCGCTTGCGCGAGCGCGTGACGCCCCGATCGCGCGTCGAGGCGACCGTCGAGGCGACCGTCGCTCCGCTCGGCTCCAGAGGGCTTCCGCTCACGCTTGGGAGCCGTTCACCAGCGCTGCATCCTGCTGCAAGACCAGGGTGGCGACCTCCGCGAGCCTGAGCGGCTTCAGCAGGCAGCCCTCGACGCCGGACGCGCGCAGCTCGGCCATCGCGCCGGGCGCGAGCCGCGCGCTCATCGCCACCACGCGCACGTCGCGTCCGTCGGCGTCGGCGCGCATGCGCCGACACAGCGACAGGCCGTCGACACCGGGCAGCGAGAGGTCGCACAGCACGAGCTGCGGCCTGAAGGTGGCGAGACGCAGGCCCGCCTCGTAGCCGTCGGCCGCGAGCACGTGCGGCACGCCCTGGCGCTCGAAGAATTCGTGCAGGTTGAGGCGCACCTGGGGATCGTCGTCCACCACCAGCGTGCGCGGCGTGCGGCCGCGCACGTCCTCGGGCAGAGGAATGCCGCGCTCGCGCGCGAAGCGCTCGACTTCGCTACGGCGGAAGCGGCGATGACCGCCGGGCGTGATGCGCTCGGCCTTCAGGCCGCGGCCGGCCCAGGCGCGCACGGTGACCGGCGCGACGCCCAGCAGGTGGGCGACTTCGGCCGGCGTGAGATGTTCGGGTTCTGCCATGACGGAGTTCCATTGTTTCCCCGTATAGCGGTTCGAGCGATGGAAACTTGAGGGGTTGCAGGTCGGGTTTCGACCCGACACCTTTTCGGTGAGATCCGACTGTGGGGCCGATTTCAATCGACCATGCACGGCCGGCGCACTGCACGGCGGGTTGAAACCCGCCCTACAACAGAATGTCGGGTGTAAGTCCGGCCTACAGCATCGCGTGCAATTCGCGCAGCAAGGTCTCGGTGGTCGGCCAGTCGATGCAAGCGTCGGTGATCGAGACCCCGTACTGCAATCCGCCCTGCCCCGGCTTGAAGGCCTGGTTGCCGGCGCCGAGGTTGCTTTCGATCATGAGGCCGACGATGCCGGCCTCGCCGTCGGCGCGGCGCGCGACGACGTCCCGCGCGACCTGCGGCTGGCGGTTGTGATCCTTGGCCGAATTGCCGTGACTGCAGTCGACCATGATGGCCTCCGGCAGCCCGTGCCTGGCCAGGCGCTCGCGACAGGCGGCGGCGGTGGCGGCGTCGTAGTTGGGCCTGGTCCCGCCGCGCAGGATGAGGTGCGCGCGCGGGTTGCCGCGCGTGCGGACCACCGCGGTGCGCCCGGCACCGTCGATACCGAGGAAATGGTGCGGGCTGCGCGCGGCCAGGATCGCGTTGATGGCGACATCGATGCCGCCGTCGGTGCCGTTCTTGAAGCCGCAGGGCGCGGACAGGCCGCTGGCCATCTCGCGATGGGTCTGGGATTCGGTGGTGCGCGCGCCGATGGCGTACCAGCTGATCAGGTCGCCGAGGTATTGCGGAACGACCGGGTCCAGCGCCTCGGTCGCGGTGGGCATGCCGGCCGCGGCGAGTTCGAGCAGGAAGGCGCGCGCGGCTTCCAGCCCGTAGGCGATGTCGAAACTGTCGTCCAGCCGCGGGTCGTTGATGAAGCCCTTCCAGCCGGTGGTGGTGCGGGGCTTCTCGAAATAGACGCGCATCACCAGCAGCAGGCGCTCGGCGAGTTCCGCGGACAGCGCGCCGAGGCGGCGCGCGTAGTCCCGCGCCGCGTCGAGGTCATGGATGGAACAGGGACCCACCACCACCAGCAGGCGCGGGTCCCGGCCATCGATGATCTCGCCTATCGCGCGGCGCGCTGCCGCCACCGTGGCGCGGGCGCGCGCATCGAGGGGCTGACGCGCATGCAGCGCTTCCGGGGAAGGCAGCGGCGCGAAGTCGCTGACGTTGACGTCCTCGAGGCCATCGGTGGCAAGGGGGGGCTGGGCGTTCATCGGAACTCGTCCTGTGGAGCGGCCGCGGCGCGGCGCCGTGGCCGCGATCATAGCGTCCCGAGCGGTCGCGGATCAGGCGGCGCCGGCGAAGAACTGCACCGTGTTGCGCGACAGGCGCTCGTTGGCGTCCTCGTCCCCGGGCATGAAGAACATCGGTCGGCCGTAGTGATAGCCCTGCAGGTAGTCGATGCCGATGTCGCGCAGCACGCGGGCGATGGCCTCGGTCTCGACGTACTCGGCGATGGTCCGCATGCCCATCAGGTGAGCGATGTCGTGCACCGCGCGCACCATGGCGTGGGAGATGGGGTTCTGGTCGATGTCCTTGATGAAGCTGCCGTCGATCTTCAGGAAGTCGACCGGCAGCGAGCGCAGGTAGTCGAAGGACGCCATGCCGGTGCCGAAGTCGTCCAGCGCGAAGCCGCAGCCGAGCGCGCGCAGCTCGCGAATGATCTCGCCGACCTGGGCGAGATTGGAGATGGCCGAGGTCTCGGTGATCTCGAAGCACAGGCGCGCCGGCTGTGCGCAGCGCCGCACCCGCTCGTGGACGTGGGCCAGCAGGCGGTCATCGCCGAGCGAGGCGCCCGACAGGTTGATGCCGTACACGTCCTCGCCCCCCGCATCGCCATCGATGAAGTCCACCACCCGGTCGACCACGAAGCGGTCGAGCCTGGGCATCATGCCGTAGCGCTCGGCGGCGGGCAGGAACAGGCCGGGCAGCACCACGTCGCCATCCTCGTCGCGCAGGCGCAGCAGAACTTCCCAGTGCTGCACGCCGCCCTGCCCCGCGCTCCGCAGGATGGGCTGGCGCGCGAGCAGCAGGCGGCCATCGCTCATGGCGGCGTCGATGCGATTGATCCAGGCCATCTGCTTGCGCCGCTCGCTGACCGTGTCGTCATCCTGCACGTGGACGTGCACGCAGTTGCGTCCGCGATCCTTGGCAAGGAAGCACGCGGTGTCGGCGTCGCGCAGCACGTCGGTGACCGAGTCGTAGTCGTCGGTGATGATCGCCACGCCGAAGCTCGCCGTGACCTTGAACTGGCGACGCTCCCACAGGAAGGTGAAGTTCTCGATCATGTCGCGCAGGCGCTCGATGAGCAGCATGGCCTCGTTCAGGCCGGCGTCGTACATGAGGATGCCGAACTCGTCGCCGCCGAGGCGCGCGAGGGTGTCGCCCTGGCGCACGTGGGTGGCGAGCACGCCGGACAGGCGGCGCAGCAGTTCGTCGCCCGCGCCATGGCCGCAGGTGTCGTTGACCAGCTTGAACTGGTCCAGATCCATGCAGCACACCGCGTGCGGCCGGCGCTCCTGGCGGCGGTCCTGCACCACCTGGCGCAGCCGATACTCGAACTCCGTGCGGTTGCACAGCGAGGTGAGCGCATCGTGGCTGGCCTGGTAGGCGAGCCGCCGCTGCGCCTGGTCCTTCTCGGCGACCTCCTCCAGCAGGCGGGCGTTGCTCGCCGACAGTTCGGCGGTGCGCGCCGCGACGCGGTTCTCGAGCTCGGCGTTCAGCACGCGAATGTGATCGCGCTCGGCCTGCAGGTCCTCGACCAGTTCGAGATTGTCCAGCTGCACGGCCAGCGAGCGGATCACGGCCTTCGCGGTGCTGAAGGCGCCGCTCGTGATGGTGAGGAAGTAGGCGAGGAGCAGCGGGGTGAGCCTGGCCAGCTCGGGGTGGTACTGCAGCGCGTAGACCACGGTCCACATGATCGGCATGACGAAGGCGAAGAAGGCGCGCAGCGACGCGGCGTAGAGCACGCCGGCGGCGGCCATGATGCCGCACAGCACGACGATCACCGCCACTGCCTGGCGGTACTCGGTGAAGTCCGCCACCCACACCGTGGACGCCCACACGCCGCCGGCCAGCAGGTTGGCGGCGGCGAAGGCCATGCGCCAGCGGTGCGCGTTGTCCTGGGTGATGCCCCAGCGGCGCGAGCCGGCGAACTGGACGAGCCTCAACGCGCAGACCGCGGCCAGCGCGCAGAACCACCGGCCGGTGGGCGCGGCGGGTTCCAGGGAATAGAGCAGCATGGCGAGCAGCCCCGCCGAGATCAGTGAACCGGCCGCGGTGCTCGGCAACTGCGCGTGGAGGAGCTGCAGACGGCTGACGCGCAGCGCGCCCTCGCGCCGACCGCCAGGGGCGGGCGCGGGCGACGTCAGCGCCTCCGTCGCTCGAGGACAAGAGGCATCTTGCCGGTCCGGACTCATGGCCCGGGATAGCGGCGCGCATGCCCGCGGCTTGAACCGCGGCCGCGCAGGGCGCTACAGCACCGGGTCGTCGGGCGTGAGGCCCAGCGCCAGGCGGCCGGCGCTCTCGGCCGCGGTGTCGATGTCCAGGAAGGCGTGCACGGCGAGCATGTTGACGTCGCGAAAGTAGCGCTGCAGCGGCGAGGCCTCGCGAAAGCCGTCGCCGCCGAAGCCGCGCGCGAGATCGTTCAGCGCGTTGCGGCAGAAGTCGGTGATGAAGGCGCCGCGCAGCTTCATGGCCACCCGCGCCGCCAGCTCGCCGGCCTCCGGTCCGCCCTGCTCGAAGCGCGCCAGGTAGGCGGCCATCAGGTCCTCGGCGGCATCCGCCGCCGCGAGTCCCCGCCCGACCCGGGCCTGGGGGAGCTGGCGCTCTGCGAAGCGCACGCCGTTCAGCGTGCCGCGGCGCCCCAGGGTGCGTTCGACCATGGCGCTCGCCGCGCCGCGCAGTGCGCCCACCAGGACCGGCACCACCTCGCACATGAGGAAGGGCACGAAGGGCTTCTGGTACATCGCGCCGTGCAGCGCCTGGCCGGGGCTGCGACCTTCCAGCACCGGTACGAAGGGCACCGCGCGATGTGCGGGCACGAAGGCCTCGTCGACGCGCACGTCGACGCTGCCGGTGCCGCGCATGCCGGCCACCTGCCAGGTGTCGATGAGCGTGGTCTCGGCGCGCGGCAGGATGAACACCATGGGCGTCGGCGGCGCGTCGCCGCCCTGGGCGACGCCCATGAACAGGATCCACTCGGCGTGCACCGCGCCCGAGCTCCACGCGGTCTGCCCGTTCAGCACGAAGCCGCCCTCGACGCGCTTCACGCTCGCAAGCGGCGCGGCCTGGCCGGCGTTCAGCAGGTAGGGCTTGTCGGCGAAGAGTTCGCGCTGGGTGCGCGCCTCGAACATCATCGAGCGCCAGCAGGCACCGGCGTAGAAGGCGTAGACCCAGCCCGTCGAAGGGCAGGCGGCGCTCAGCGTGGCGGTGATGGCCGCCGCGGCGCGGACCGGCAGCTGGTGGCCACCGTAGGCCCGCGGCGTCAGTACGGACAGCAGTTCCGCGTCGATGAGATCGGCGAGGCTCTCGTCCAGCGGCGCGCGGTTGCGCTCGGTGTCCAGCGCCCGCGCCGCGAAGCGCGGCGCGAGCTCACGCGCGCGGCCGAGCAGCTCCTCGGCGCTCGGCATCACGCGTCGCGTTCTCGCGCGCGGCTCAGCGCAGCGAGGCGTTCAGCGCGTCGAGCGCCTTGGCGCCCGGCACGAGCTCGCGGTCGCCCAACTGGTTCAGCGGCGTCTTGACCGTGCCAAGGTGGACGTGGAGGTCCTCCGGCTCGCGATCGAGATAGAGCAGACCGGTGACGATTTCACCCTTGGCGGCATGGCCCTGCAGGTAGTTCATGGCCGCGACGCGGTCATGGGGATCGTAGTCGTCGGCCACCTTGCGCAGACGCAGCACGCTGCCGTCGTGCTGCACGATATCCTCCACCGTGCCGGCCGCGTAGTCGGCGGTGATCTCTTCACGGGTCGGAATGAAGTCGAGCCGGTTGACCGCCTCGTTGTGTTCGCGCAGGTAGTCGTAGCTCTTGGTCGACCCGCCGTGGTTGTTGAACGCCACGCAGGGCGAGAGCACGTCGATGAAGGCCGCGCCCTTGTGCTGGATGGCGGCCTTCAGCAGCGGCACGAGCTGGGTCTTGTCGCCGGAGAAGCTGCGCGCGACGAAGGTCGCGCCAAGCTGCATGGCGACGCTCACGAGATCGATGGGCGAGTCGCTGTTGACTGCGCCCTTCTTCGACTTCGAACCCTGGTCGGCGGTGGCGGAGAACTGGCCCTTGGTGAGGCCGTAGACGCCGTTGTTCTCCACCACGTACAGCATGTTCACGCCGCGGCGGATGGAGTGCGCGAACTGGCCGAAGCCAATCGAGGCGGAGTCACCATCGCCCGACACGCCTAGGTAGATCAGGTCGCGGTTGGCGAGATTGGCGCCGGTCAGCACCGAAGGCATGCGCCCGTGCACGCTGTTGAAGCCGTGCGACCCGCCGAGGAAGTAGGTCGGGGTCTTGGACGAGCAGCCGATGCCGGACAGCTTGGCCACGCGGTGCGGCTCGATGGCGAGCTCGAAGAAGGCCTGGATCAGCGCGCCGCTGATCGAGTCGTGGCCGCAGCCCGCGCACAGCGTCGAGATGGTGCCCTCGTAGTGGCGTCGGGTGAAACCCAGCGCGTTGACCGCGGCCTGCGGGTGATTGAGTTTCGGCTTGGCGATGTAGGTCATGGCCCGTGTCCTGTCAGTTGCCGGCGGCGCTGCGCTGCGCCTGCGCGGTCTTTGCACCCAGGCGCTCGGCGATGGCGCCGGCGATGAAGCGCGCGGTGATCGGCGTGCCGTCGTAGTGCAGCACCGGCACGAGGCGCGACGAGTCCATGTCGCACTCGGTCATCAGCAGGGTGCGCAACTGTGCGTCGCGGTTCTGCTCGACGACGAACACCGTGTCGTGGGCGGCGACGAACTTCTCGACGTCCTCGTGGAAGGGGAAGGCGCGCACACGCAGACCGTCGACCACGATGTTGTCGTTCTTGAGCAGTTCGAAGGCCTCGTCCATCGCCGGCGAGGTCGAGCCGTAGTACAGCACGCCCACGCGGGTCGCGATGTCGGACGTGCGACGCACCGGCCGCGGCAGGAGGCTCTTCGCGGTCTCGAACTTCTTCAGGAGCCGCTCCATGTTCTCGATGTAGTCCGGGCCGGCCTCGGAGTACTTCGCCATGCGGTCCTTGGTGGTGCCGCGGGTGAAGTAGGCGCCCGCCGTCGGGTGCGTGCCGGGATAGGTGCGGAACGGAATGCCATCGCCGTCGACGTCGAGGTAGCGGCCGAAGGTCTTGCCCTCATCCAGCATCTCGCGGGTCATGACCTTGCCGCGATCCATGCGCTGGCTGTCGTCCCAGGTGAGCGGCTTGCACAGGCGCTCGTTCATGCCGATGTCGAGGTCCGACAGCACGAAGATCGGGGTCTGCAGACGATCAGCGTAGTCGAAGGCCTTGGCGGTCAGTTCGAAGGCCTCGCGCGGGTCTTCCGGGAACAGCAGCACGTGCTTGGTGTCGCCGTGGGACGCGTAGGCGCAGGACAGCACGTCGGACTGCTGGGTGCGGGTCGGCATGCCGGTCGACGGTCCGCCGCGCTGCACGTCGATGATGACGGCCGGAATCTCGGCGAAGTAGGCGAGCCCGATGAACTCCTGCATCAGCGAGATGCCGGGGCCGGAGGTCGCGGTGAAGGAGCGCGCGCCGTTCCAGGCCGCGCCGATCACCATGCCGATGGAGGCGAGTTCGTCCTCGGCCTGGATGATCGCGAAGCGCGCGTCGCCGGTCTCCGGCTCGCGGCGGAACTTCTTGCAGTGCTTCTCGAAAGCCTCGGCGACCGAGGACGACGGCGTGATCGGATACCAGGCGCAGACCGTCGCGCCACCGTACACCGCGCCCAAGGCGGCCGCGCTGTTGCCCTCGATGAAGATGCGATCGCCGATCGCGTCGCGCGCCTCGACCCTCAAGCCGATGGGGCAGCCGAACTCGCTCTTCGCGTAGTCGCGGCCCATGTCGAAGGCCTTGATGTTGGAATCGAGCAGCGCTTCCTTGCCGCGGTACTGCTCGGCGACCAGCTTCTTGATCGCCTCCGGATCCATGTCCAGCAGCGCCGACAGCGCACCGACGTAGATGATGTTCTTGAACAGCTGACGCTGCCGCGCATCGGTATAGGTGCGGTTGCAGATCTGGGTCAGCGGCATGCCGAGGATGTTGATGTCCTCGCGGAACTTGGACGCCGGCAGCGGCTTGGTGGAATCGTAGAACAGGTAACCGCCGGCCGCGATCTCCTTCACGTCCGCGTCCCAGGTCTGCGGGTTCATCGCGACCATGAGGTCCACGCCGCCGCGCCGACCGAGCCAGCCGCGCTCGGACACGCGCACTTCGTACCAGGTCGGCAGACCCTGGATGTTGGACGGGAAGATGTTGCGCGGGCTGACCGGTACGCCCATGCGCATGATGGACTTGGCGAACAAGGTGTTCGCCGAGGCCGAGCCGGAGCCGTTGACGTTGGCGAACTTGACGACGAAGTCGTTGACCGCCTCGAGTGCTTTCTTCATGGGTGTCACGACGCTCCGCTCAGGCCGCGCGCTGCCCGGAGAGCCGCGAACGGCAACCGGGTCCGGCGTGCTGCATTTCCATCAGGTACTTCTGCATGTCCCAGGCGCCGGTCGGGCAGCGCTCGGCGCACAGCCCGCAGTGCAGGCACACGTTCTCGTCCTTGATCATCACCCGCTCGGTCTTGAGCGTGCCGGACACATAGAGGTCCTGCGACTTCTCTGGCGACGGCGCGCGCAGCCGCCCACGCAGGTCGACCTCCTCGCCGTTGTCGGTGAAGTTGATGCAGTCCACCGGACAGATGTCCACGCAGGCGTCGCACTCGATGCACAGCTTGTCGGTGAACACCGTCTGCACGTCGCAGTTCAGACAGCGCTCGGCTTCCGCCAGCGCGAGCTTGGGATCGAAGCCGAGTTCGACCTCGACCTTGATGTTGGCGAGCGCGAGCTTCAGATCCTTCAACGGCACCTTGTAGCGCTGATCGTTGGAGACGTCGTTGTCGTAGCTCCACTCGTGGATGCCCATCTTCTGCGACGTGACCGCGACGTTCGGCAAGGGCCGCGCTTCGAGGTCTTCGCCCGACAGGAACTTGTCGATCGACACCGCGGCGTCGTGGCCGTGGGCCACCGCCCAGATGATGTTCTTCGGACCGAGCGCGGAATCGCCGCCGAAGAACACCTTGGGGATGCTCGACTGCAGGGTCTTCTCGTTCAGCACGGGAAGATCCCACTGGTTGAACTCGAGCCCGAGGTCGCGCTCGATCCAGGGGAACGCGTTCTCCTGGCCGACCGCGATCAGCACTTCGTCGCAGGGCACGAACTGGTCCGGCTCGCCGGTCGGCACCAGGTTGCGGCGCCCCTTGGCGTCGTACTCGGCGCGCACCTTCTCGAAGGTCATGCCGGTGAGCTTGCCGTTCTCGTGCTCGAAGGTCTTCGGCACCATGTAGTTGAGAATCGGGATGCCTTCGTGCATGGCGTCCTCCTTCTCCCACGGCGAGGCCTTCATCTCCTCGAAGCTGGAACGCACGATGACCGTAACGTCCTCGCCACCGAGGCGCTTCGACGAGCGACAGCAGTCCATCGCGGTGTTGCCGCCGCCGAGCACGATGACGCGCTTCTTGATCGACGTGATGTGACCGAAGGCCACCGAGGACAGCCAGTCGATGCCGATGTGGATGTGCTCGGCGGCTTCCTTGCGGCCCGGGATGTCGAGGTCGCGGCCGCGCGGCGCGCCGGTGCCGACGAACACCGCGTCGTAGTCCTGGTCGAGGATGCCCTTGAGCGAATCGACCCACTGGTCGCGCTTGAACTCCACGCCGAGGTCGAGGATGTAGCCGACCTCTTCGTCGATCACTTCTTCAGGCAGGCGGAACTTCGGGATCTGCGAGCGGATCATGCCGCCCGCCTTCGACGACCCGTCGTAGACCGTGACTTCGTAGCCGAGCGGCGCGAGATCGCGCGCGACGGTCAGCGAGGCCGGGCCGCCGCCGATGCAGGCGATGCGCTTGCCGTTCTTCTTCGCCGCGGGTTTCGGCATGCGCTCCGAGACGTCGCCCTTGTAGTCCGCGGCGACGCGCTTCAGGCGGCAGATGGCGACCGGCTCCTCTTCGACACGCCCGCGCCGGCAGGCCGGCTCGCAGGGACGGTCGCAGGTGCGGCCGAGGATGCCCGGGAAGACATTCGACTTCCAGTTGACCATGTACGCGTCGGCGTAGCGGCCGGCGGCGATCAGGCGAATGTATTCGGGGACAGGGGTATGGGCCGGACAGGCCCACTGACAATCGACCACCTTGTGAAAGTAGTCGGGATTACCGATATCTGTGGGCTTCAATCGCCACTCCTCCGTGCGGGAAGGACTGCACCTTTTCCCGATGGTAGACAAGCGTAAACGGCGTCGGATTCTACGCTCCGCCGCGCTGCGTCAACAAGTCCGAAACCAGCGCAAAAGCGCGAAGTCGGCGCTGAATTTGCCGGTAATTTCTACGGTATCGATCGGGCAAGCGCGGGCCCACGACGGCGCGGAGGCGCGGCCCTCCTAGGAAGTGATCAGTAGCGCGCGACGCGGTGTCCGTCGGCGGCAAGCGAGGTGGCGATCGACTCGCGCAGCGCGGCGATGTCGCCGGGACGATGCGCGCGCGCGGCGGCCACTTCGGCTGCGCTGAAGGGCGTGAAGGAGGCGGGCAGGTTGGCGGCGTCGAAGGTCGGCAGCAGCCAGTTCAGGAGGGCCGCGATGGCGGCGTCGGACAGTGGCGACTGCGCGACGCCTCCGACCTGCACCAGGAAGGCGCGGCCCGCGGCGGAGCGTAGGAAGTGGCCCACGCTGCCGGGCAGGGGCGGCACGCGGTTGGTCGCGCTGCCGCTGCCGTCGGCCTGGTGGCAGCCCGAGCATTGCTGCAGGTAGTCGAGTTCGGCGGGCGAAGTGCTGGCGGTCTGGATGGAAGGCTCGGCCTGGGCCATGCCGCAAGCGATCGCGGCCACGGCCGCGATCGCCTGAAGGAGCTTGCGCATCCCTACTTGGTGACGGCGCCCGACACGCCGAGGATCACCGACACCGTGCAGTGGTACACGGCGCTGTCATTGCCCATGCACCAGTTGATGTCGTTGTGCACGCTCATGCGATAGGCGGGACGTTCGCCTTCGTTGTAGTTGCACAGGCAGCGACCGCAGGAGGTCACGCCGCAGCAGTCGTTGTAGCTGACGATGTAGTCGCGGCCGTCCTGCGGATTGTGGCAGGTGCCGATCCAGGTGACCGAGGACGGCTGCGCGCCGGGCGGGCACTGGGTGATGGTGCCGCCGCAGCAGGTGCACAGGAAGCCGTCCAGCGCGCAGTAGCGCCAGTATTCGCAATGGGTGTCGTCCATCGGGTCGAGCTTGCCCTCGGGCGCTGCGCCGTGGGCGGCCTTCGCCACCCGCGAGTAGGGCAGCACCGGCAGCAGGAAGGCGGTTCCCACCAGGGCCCGGCTGATCCGCGTCAGTGCGCTGCGTCGCGAGGTCTTCTGCGCCACCGCGCGCGCCTGACGCTCGAAAAACTCGTCGAACCATTTCATATGCGGGTCCCCATCATTGAATTACGTGGCGATTGGCGAACGTGGCGAGTCGTCGCCCGGTGGTCCTGAATCGTCACTGCTAGGCCTTCTGCAGGTATTCCTGGATCGATCCCACGCCGAGTTCCTTGGCGGTGAACAGGCTCTCCAACTGCTCGCGGGAATTGATGAGCCCCTTGGCGCGCACCCGGCCCTGCTCGTCGGTCAGCACCGCGTAGGGCAGCTTGGCGACTTTCCAGGCCATGCCGAGATCGGTGGAGAGCACGTAGGGAAAATCGGTGAGCGCGGCCTTCTCGTAGAAGCTGCGCTGCTTGGCCTCGTCGCCGTCGCTGGCCAGCACCACGCGCAGCCACTGGCCCTCGTCGCGCGCGATGGAGCGCAGCACCGGCAGAAGCTTCTTGCACACCGGACAGGTGGGCGAGAGGAAGAACAGCAGGGTCGAGAACGCCCCTGGCGCGCCGACCTGTACCTTCTTGCTGTCCAGCCCGGTGAGATTGAAGGCGGGCGCGAGGTCACCGACCTTGGGGCCGTCGTCGATGGTCAGCGCGCCCATCGGCGCGACGCGCTCGTAGAGCACGCCGATCTGTCGGGCGAGCGCGAACACCGCGATCACGAGCGCGATGACCAGCACCCACAGCACCGCGACCGCGACGACCAGGGCTTCGTTCATCAGCGGGTCCTCAGGCGCAGCAGGCGCGGACGGTTGGCGAGCAGTTGGTTGACCATGGCGTACAGCCCGTAGGCTGCGCAGGCACCGGCCGCGATGGTCAGGAAATCGAACGCGTGGAGCGCGCGCGGCGCGATGGGCTGGGCGCCGAGCGCGGCGAGCGCCATCAACACCAGGTTGCGCGCCACCAGCGCCCAAGAGATGGTCTGCTCGTCCTCGATGCCGCCGCAGCCGCAGCCGACATCGGTGCGCCCGCGCAGCAGGTTGACCGCGACCGCACCCGTCACCACCGCCAGCAGTGCCACGGCGACCCAGGCGCCGAGCACGCGAGTGGCATCCACCACCAGCAGCAGGCCGGCAGCGGCCTCGGCCAGCGGCAGCGCGAGCGCGGCCACCGGCAGGAGCGGCTCGGGCAGCAGCTCGTAGCCCTCGAGGGCGGCGCGAAAGCTCGCGAGGTCGCGCAGCTTCTGCCACGCGCCGACCAGCAGCAGGATGGCGAGCATCGCCGTCACGGTGCGCAGCACTGCCGGGTCGAGGGTCATGCCGGGCTCAGTGGGTGGCGATCAGGCCGACGGTGTCGCCGACCTGCGCGCTGGTTGCGACCGGCTTCAAGGCCGGCTGGGTGTCGTAGCGCGTGACGGTCATCTCTTCGCCGGCATAGGTGTAGAGGGTCGGCTTCGCTTCCTTGGTGAGCGAAATCGCCACCGCGCCGGAGCCGGGCGCGCGCTCGACGCGCTGCTTGGTCGCGAGATCGAACGCCCAGATCTCCTTGGCCGGCACCTTGTGGCTGCCTTCCTTGCCGTTGTCGTGCATGGCCACGTAGAGGCGCTTGGTCGGCGCATGCACGGCGAGGATCTGGTAACCGCCCGGGCGCCAGTTGTCCTTCTTGTCGGCATCGGTCACCAGCGACCAGCTGTCGGCCAGCTTGGCGGTGTCGCCGCCGAGATCCACGACCTTGACGTTGCCCTGGAAGGTCACGAAGTAGTACTGGTCGCCGATCGCCTCGCCCTGCACGAAGATCGGGTCCTTCTCCGCGTCGAACAGCTTCTCGCTGCGGGTCTGGGTGGCGCCGTCGCCCTTGTCGTTCAGGGTCACGGTGACGAAGGTGCCGTCGCCGCAGATGGTGCCGAAGGTCTTCGGCTTGCTCGGCACGGGCAGCACCGCCCAGCAGCCGAGCGTCGGGATCTCGCCGGTGACCTTCCAGTTCTTGTGATCGACCACCGTCACCGAGGACAGCGGCGTCGCGTTCTGGATGAACACCCAGGCATCGTCCGCCGAGGTCGAGATGGTGCCCTTGTAGGGCAGCGCCAGCGCGTGCTTGGTCGGGATCGAGATTTCCTTCTTGAGCGCGAAGGTCTTGGTGTCGTAGGCCTCGAGCTGGTCGAAGCGATCGCCGCGGTTGCGCTTGGTGTAGTAGGTGGCCGCGATCAGCATCTCGCTGCTGTCGGCGGACAGGGTGGTGATGCCGAACAGCCCCGAGGAGAACATGCCCAGGTACTTGAAGCTCTGGCCGTCGACCACGTGGATGCGGCCATCGTTGATGTGCGCGATCTGCAGATCGGTCAGGTACAGGCGATGGGGATTGGGCGCGGGCGGCGTGGCGAGGCCGATCTTCTCGGGGGGTAGCGGGTCGGCGGCCAGGGCCGCGCGGCAGCCGAGAGCCAGCGCGAAGCCGATGCGCAGGAGTTTGCTTGCTCGAATCACCGGTATCCCCTCCTTCAGGGTGGGTGCGGCTCGGCGGCCCGCGTGACATGCACGCAGGTGCCGGCGGCCCATGACTTGCCCGCCATTCTAATCACGCCCCGGGCTCCCTGCGAAGCACTCTCGCGAGCCACCCGGCGCAGCCGCGTGACAGTTCGGGACAATCCGTTGCGCTCGCTCGCTGGCGTGCCCCGCCACCGCTGCCTATAGTGGTATCCAGCCACGTCCTGCACGAATACAAGGAAAGTACGCCATGAAATTCCGTTCGTTCGCCACCGCGCTCTGCCTCGTCGTCTCCCAGCAGTCCGCCCACGCCGCATTCAGCAACCTCGTCGTCCTCGGCGACAGCCTGTCCGACCCGGGCAATTTCTTCGGCGCGCTGGCAACCGCGACGGGTGGAAGCTTCGCCTTCCCGCTGCCGCCCTATGCCGGCGGACGCTTCAGCAACGGCCCGGTGTGGGCCGAGTACTACGCCGCCGCCAACCCCGGGGTGAACGTCAGCAACATCGCGATGGCCGGCGCCTTCACGGGCAGCTACTCGACGTCCCTGTTCGGCACCGTGGACAACACCGCCGACCTGTCCTTCGCCGGTACCGTGCTGGCCCCGCTGGCCGCGGTCACCACCGGCCTGGGGACGCAACTGGACAGCCTGAGCGATGTGAGCGGCACCAACACGGCCTTCGCGCTGTGGGCGGGCGCGAACGACATCAACTACGCGCCGTTGCTTGGCTTCGGCGACCTGGTGAGCGTGGTGCCGACCAGCCTGAACAACATCGGCGCGGCCATCGATCGGCTGCTGGCGCTCGGCGCGAGCGAGGTGTACGTCGCCAACCTGCCCGATCTCGGCCGCACGCCGGATGCCCTGGCCTCGGGCTTCGCCCCGGCCTTCACGATCGCGACGGACCTCTTCAACAGTGGCCTGAACGACCTCGCCGCGGCGCACGGGCCGCAGGTGCGCGTGGTCGACATCCATGCCGCGTTCGACCTGCTGCTGGCCGACGCGGCGGCCCTCGGCCTGACCGACACCACCACGGCCTGCGTGGACACCTTCTTCGGTGACGCCACGCCCTGCGCGAACCCGTCGGAACACGTGTTCTGGGACGGCGTGCATCCCACCACCGGCGTGCATGCCGCGGTGGCCACGGTCTTCACCGAAACCTTCGCCGCTCCCGTGCCGCTGCCGGCCAGCGGTCTGCTGGTGGTGCCCGGCCTCGCCCTGCTCGCGCTGCGCCGCCGCCAGGCGGCCTGATCCGCCCCCGGCGACGGACAAAAGGCGCTAGACTTGGGGGCTTATTCAAGCCCCCAATCGCATCGAGGAGGTCCGGCCTTTATGAAGGCGGTAGTCGCACACGCAGTCAATGATTTCTCCGTGGTCAATGTCGACCTGGACAAGCCCAAGACCGGCGAAGTCCTGGTCAAGATGAAGGCCACCGGCATCTGCCACTCGGACCTCTCGATCATCAACGGCACCATCCGCTGGAAGCTGCCCTCCGTGCTGGGTCACGAGGGCGCGGGCATCGTCGAGTCCGTCGGCGAGGGCGTGGCCAACGTCAAGCCCGGCGACCACGTCGTGCTGTCCTTCATCCCCGCCTGCGGCGACTGCTGGTTCTGCGACCACCACGAACCGCACCTGTGCCTGAAGAACAAGCCCCACGGCGGCCTCATCGACGGCACCAGCCGGGTGAAGATGAACGGCCAGGAAATCGCGGTGATGTCCTTCCTCGGCAACATGGCCGAGTACTGCGTGGTGCCGTCGGCCTGCGTGGTGGCGATCGACAAGGCCCACGACTTCAAGGCCGCGGCCCTGGTCGGCTGCGGCGTCACCACCGGCGTCGGCGCGGCGATCAAGACCGCCGAGGTCAAGCCCGGCTCGACCGTCGCGGTGTTCGGCTGCGGCGGCGTGGGTCTGAACGTGATCCAGGGCGCGCGCATCGCCGGCGCGGCCAAGATCATCGCGGTGGACCTGTCCGCCGAGCGCATGGAACTCGCACGCTCCTTCGGCGCGACCGACGTGGTCGATCCCAAGGGCGACGCGTTCAAGCAGGTGCTCGAGATGACCAACGGCATCGGCGTGGACTACGCCTTTGAAGTGGTCGGCATGGGCAAGCTGGTGGAAGCCTGCTTCAAGGCCACGCGCATGGGCGGCATGACGGTGCTGGTCGGTGTCGGCCGCCAGGACGATCGCTTCTCGTTCAACGCGATGATCGTGCCCTTCACCGGCAAGACCATTCGCGGCTGCATGTACGGCAGTGCGAACTTCAAGGTCGATTTCCCGATGTATCTCGACCTCTACCGCCAGAAGAAGCTGGACCTCGACCGCCTGGTGACCCGCACCTACTCCATCGACGACGCGCCGCAGGCCTTCGCCGACCTGGAGAAGGGCGTCAACGCGCGCGGCGTCATCGTCTACTGAGCCCGGCTGTCGTCGCGGTGCGCGCGAGCGCGCCGCGACGGCGACCTCGAGCGCGTCGTCGCCTTCTTTCGCCCGCGATGACCCTCCCCGCCTCCGACACTCCGCCCGTCTTTCCGACTCGCCAGGCCCTGCTGGCGCTGCTGGTCGCCTGGCTCACGATGCTGTGGCTGGTCGCCGCGCGTCCCGAGGCCGGGCCGCCGACCTCCGATGCGCGCTTCTACACGCGCCTCGCGCTCGGCGTGAGCGATTTCGGCGTGTACGGTGAATTCCGCGGCGCCGGGCGCGCCCCGACCCCGGCGATGGAGATCTTGCCGGTCTACCCGCTGTTCCTCGCCGGCCTTGCGCGCGCCGACACGGCGCTCGGCGACAGCCTGCGCTGCGCGCTCACGCCACGCGCGGACGTCGCGGCCTGTCCACGCCACTACCAGACGCTGGTCCGCGCGCAAACCGCGCTGCTGGCGCTCGCCGCCTGGCTGGTGTGGCTGTGTGCCTGGACCTGGACGAACCGCGCGCGGGTGGCGTGGCTCGCTCTCGGCGTGACGCTGCCAGCCGGGGTGCTGCCGGAGTTCGCGCCGGTCGCGCTGACGGAGAACCTCACGCTGCCGCTCGGCGGGCTCTTCTGCCTGGGACTCGCGCTCGCCCTCAAGCGCGCGCGGCCGTGGCGCGGCGCGCTGGTCATGGGTCTCGCCCTCGGCCTGCTGGCGCTCACGCGTCCATCGTTCTGGTACCTGCTGCTGGCGATGGCGGCCTGCGCCGCCCTGCTCGCGCCGTGGTCACGCTGGCGCCGCGCGGCGCGGGTGCTCGCGATGAGCGCGGGGCTCGGCGCACTGCTGGTGACGCCCTGGCTCGCGCGCAACCTGCTCGTGTTCGACACGCTCGCGATGAGCGGCGGGCCCTATGGCGGCCGCACGCTCATGCAGCGCGCGGCCTACAACGACATGCGCTGGGACGAGTTCGGCGCGGCCTTCCTGTTCTGGCTGCCGGACTTCGGCGACAGCCTCGCGCGCATGCTGCTGCCGGCGCGGAGCTACGAGCGCCTCGGCTGGGAACAGGATTCCTTCTACCAGGCGAGCGTGCGACGCGTGCGCGCGGCGCTCCGCGCGCGGCCGGCCGCGGTCGAACTGGACAGGGTGCTGCGCGAGGAGGTGCTGGCACGGCCCGTGGCGCATGCGCGCGCGACCGTCGCGCTCGCCTGGCGCGGCCTCTTCATCGGCAAGAACTGGGGCTTGGTCGCGTGGCTGTGCGCGCTCTTCGTCACGCTGCGCGAGGCGCGGCGTCGCGACTGGACGCTCCCGCTCTTCTTCGCGCCCGCCCTGTTCCTCTGTCTGTTCCAGGCCGCGGTGTCGGTCAGTATTCCGCGCTACAACCTGCTGCTGTTGACACCGTTGGCGCTCGCGCTCGCGCTGCAGGTCGACGGCAGCATCGCGCGCTGGCGCGCGCGGCGATGAGCAGCGACGCCCCGCGCCCGACGGCGCAGGAAGATCTGCCCGCGACCGTGGCGCTGCTGCGCCGCGCGTTTCCCGGCGTCGCGAAGTTCACGCCCACCTATCTGGCGTGGCAGTGCCACGCCAACCCCGCCGGCCGGGCGCTGGTCAGCAACCTGTTCGAGGGTGGTCGCCTGGTCGGCCACGTGAGCGGCGTGCCGCTCGAGGTGATGCTGGACGGCGCCGCCGCCCGCGTGAGTCTCATCATCAATGTCTGCCTCGACCCGCTGGCGCGCGGTGGTGGACGCTTTCGCGCGCTCATCGAACACCTGCTGGCGCAGGCGGCCGCCGCCGGCCACGCCGGCGCCATCGGCGTGGCCAACGGCCAGTCGGCCGACGGCTTCGTGCACGCGCTCGGTTTCCAGGATCTCGGCTCGCTGCCGGCCTGGGTGGAACTCGCGCCCCATCGTCTCGACGGCGAACGCGCGCTGGGCGAGGCGCGGTTCGCGCGTCACTGGCGCCCCGAAACCCTCGCCTGGCGACTGGCCAACCCGACCAATCCGCTGCGCGTGGTCGCGCGCGATTCGCACGCGCTGACGATCGAAGGTCGCAGCACGCTCACCGGCGTCGCAGTGCGCGCCACGCTGCCGAACGCGGGACTCGACGTGCCCGTGACGGCCCGTCCGACACGCCGCCCCGCAGTCGCGCTCGGTCTCGCGCCGGCCGGCACATTGACGCGACGCTTCGCGCGCGACATTCCTCCGCGACTGCGGCCCTCGCCGCTGCGCCTGATCTGGCATGAGCTGCGCGCGGGGGGCGCGGGACTCGATCGCGCGCGCCTCCTGTTCAGCCTGCTCGACTTCGACGCCTTCTAGCCCGCATTTCTCACACGTGTTCGTCGCGAGGGCGTCGAGATGCCGCAGATTCGGGCCGCGCGGAGCAAAAGACGACGAAGGCATACTCGACAGTAAGTCGAGGAGAGTTTTGCGAGCACGGCCTGAATGTGCGCGCAGATCGGCGGCCGCAGCAGAAGGCATGTGAGAAACGCGGGCTGGCCCTCAGGCCACCACCGGCAGGTCGCCGAACTCGACGCCTGCCAGGCGTTCGGCGATGGGCGGCGCGCTGCCCGCGGCCAGCAGGCGTGCGAGGCGCGCGCGCGTCGCGCCGCGTCTGAACCACAGCACCAGGCTCACCCACCAGGCCGCGCCGCGGATCGGCGTGAAGGCCTCCTGCGTGTCGAAGTCGTAGGGATGGCAGTAGGTCCAGGCCAGTTCGTTCCGCGGCGCGCGGGCGCGCAAGGCTTCGATCAGGGTCAGCGGCAGGTAGCGCAGGTAGACGCCGCCCAGGTAGGGCAGTCGCCACGGTCCTATGCCAGCGAGCGGCACCGGGACCTCGATGAGCCCCTCGGCCCAGCGGAAGGGCGTCGTCGGCAGCCCTGGGTAGCCGTGCAGCGGATTGCGCGCGGCGAGCACGCTGGAGGAGTAGTCGAAGCCGAGTTCCGCGAGGATGCCGACCGCGTAGCGCGAGGTCGGCGTCAGCGAGAACACCGGCGCGCGGTAGCCGCGCACGCGCTGTCCGGTGAGGTCTTCCAGCAGCGCGCGTCCGCGCTGGGTGTCGTCGCGAAAGCGCGCCGGCGCAGTCGCGGTCAGGGGTGCGTGGTTCCAGGAATGCAGCGCCACCTCGTGGCCGTGCGACGCGACCCGCTTCACCAGCGCCGGATCGGCGGCCGCCACCTCGCCCACCACGAAGAAGGTGCCGCGCACCGCGAGCGTGTCGAGCCAGTCGAGCAGCGCGAGGGTGATGTCGCCATGGCGGCCAGGGCCGTCGCGGCGCGCCCGGTGGTCTTCGAGATCGAGGGTGAAGGTGAGCGCGGTGGTCATGGGAGCCGTCGAGGAATGGCGAGTGCGCAGAGCGTCGAAGTCATTGGCTAGAATGCCGCCGAACCGCCCATCGACGCCAGCCATGTCCGGCCCCCTCGTTCCAGCCAGTCCCGCAGCCCCACGCATCGGCGTGGTGGTGCCCTGCTATCGCGTCGCCGCGCAGGTGCTGGACGTGCTGGCGGCGATGCCGGCCTGCGTCACGCGGGTGTACTGCGTGGACGACGCCTGTCCCGAGGGCTCGGGCGATCGCATCGTCGCCGCCTGTGGCGACCCGCGCGTGACGGTGCTGCGCCACGCGCACAATCGCGGCGTCGGCGCGGCGGTCGTCACCGGCTACCGCGCGGCGCTCGCCGAGGACATGCAGGTCGTGGTCAAGATCGACGGCGACGGCCAGATGGATCCGCGCCTGCTGCCGCGCTTCCTGCGGCCGCTGCTCGCGGAGGAGGCGGACTACGCCAAGGGCAATCGCTTCCACCAGCCGGCGAGCCTGGCCGGCATGCCGCCGGTGCGCCTGCTCGGCAACGCGGTGCTGTCCTTCCTGACCAAGCTGTCTTCGGGCTACTGGCAGGTGTTCGATCCGAACAACGGCTACACCGCCATTCATTCGACGGCGCTGCGGCAGCTGCCGCTGGACGCGCTCGACGAGCGCTACTTCTTCGAGTCCGACATGCTGTTCCGCCTGAACGTCGCGCGCGCCGTGGTGCGCGACATCCCGATGGATGCGGTGTACGGCGACGAGGCGAGTTCGCTGCGCGTACACGAAGTGCTGCCGCGCTTCGCCGCCAAGCACCTGCGCAACTTCGTCAAGCGCGTGGTGTACAGCTACTACCTGCGCGACTTCAATCTCGCCTCCATCGAGGCGCCGCTGGGACTCGCGGCGCTCGCCTTCGGTGTGTTGTTCGGCGGCGCGCACTGGCTGGCCGCGTTCAACGGCGCGCCCTACGCGTCGGCCGGCACGGTGATGGTCGCGGCGCTGCCGGTGATCGTGGGCACGCAGATGCTGCTCTCGGCGCTCAACTACGACGTGCAGAACGTGCCCAGCGTGCCGCTCGCGCGACTGCTGGCCGACGACGCATCAATCGCTGCCACGCGCGCCCTGGAGCAGCCGCACCAGCGGCACGACCAGCAGCCATAGCACGAGGTGCACGAGGTTGATCAGCATGCGCATGATCAGACCGAGCGCGCTCGCCTCGGCGAGCGCCACGCCGTAGAAGGTCAGGATCCAGGCGAGCCCCGCCTCGCCGCTGCCCAATCCTCCCACGCCCTGCAGCGGCACCACGCCCAGGTAGATGTAGGCATTGGCGAGAAAGAAGCTGTCGTCCGCCGCGACCACCGGCGCCAGCGTACGGATGATCAGCGCCACCGCCGCGACGATGGTCACCCAGCGCAAAAGAATCGCTATGAAGGACACCACCACCTGGTCGCGCGCGAGACGATGGCGGTACCACGCGCGCGTCATGAGCAGGTGTTCCAGCAGCAGGGTCAGCCAGCGGCGACGGTAGCGACGTCGCAGCCACAGCAGCAACCCGCCCGCCCAGCCAAGCAGACGCTCGAGGCGCAGGCAGGCGAGGGTCGCGAGCGCGAGCAGCGCGACGGCAAGCAGGATCACCGGCGTCGAGCCGAACTGGCCGCGGGTCACGACCAGCGACAGCACCAGCAGCGCGCTCACCACGATGAGATCCTGCAGCCGATGGTAGAAGCCCATGAAGATCGCGCGCGCCAGCGGCTGGCCAAGCCAGTGGTGCACCCAGTACATCCACGCGACGTCGCCCAGGCGCGCGGGCAGCACGGAGGAGACCAGCATGTGCCAGGCCACCACGCGCCAGGCGTCGCCGGGCCGGCCGCTGCCGCGCGTGATGGTCGCGAGCCAGGTGCCGTCGATGAGACCGTTGATGCCGAGCAGGAGCGCCACGGTCCAGAAGGTGCGTGCCGGGATCGCCTGCCAGGCGCGGGTGAGCGTCGCGCCATCGAGGGTGAAGGCGAAGAAGGCGAGCATCACCGCCGTGCCAAGCGCGCCCGCGAGCCAGGCGCCACGATGCTCGGCGAACGCGAGGTAACGAGGCCACATGGCCACGGCGCTCAGCGCGGCGCGCGGTCGCGCGCGTAGACCTGCACGACGATGTCGGCCGGCAGCAGGGCCAGCAGTGGCAGGGCGAGCTGACAGCCGCCCCACACCAGCGCCGCGAGCGGCAGCGGCAGGCGTCCGCCCGCGCGGATCCGTCCCCACAGCCCCGCGCGCGCCAGGGTCGGCAGAGAGAAGCGACGACGCAGCGTGAAGCCCGCGCTGCCGAACAGCGCGTCGAGGCTGGCCGCGTCGAAGTAGAAGAGATGGGGACTGACGAATCCGCGCTGCCACAGGCGCTCGAGGGGCGCCGTCCAGCCGGCCCGCGCCAGGACTTCTGCGGCGCGGTAGAACACCCCACTGCGGCTTGGCGCGTTGACCACCACCAGACCCTCCGACGCCAGGCAGTCCCGTAGGCGCGCGATCGCACTGTCAGGCTCGCCCAGGTGCTCGAACACGTCGTTGAAGGTGATGACGTCGAAGACGCCGTCCGGCAGGTCGTCGGGAAAGCGGCCGGTCAGAACCTCGAGACCGCGCGCCCGCGCCTCGGCGGCGGTCGGCGCGTGGGGCTCCAGGCCGACCGCTTCCAGGCCACGCGTGAGCGCGGCGGCGATGAACCACGCCGGCCCGCAGCCCACGTCCAGCAGGCGCCTGCCCGCGAGCGGCATGATCCCCGCCAGTTCGTCCAGCAGGCGCCGCGCGGTGGCATCGCGCAGCGCTGTGAAGGCACGCGCGTTGCGTGCGTCCCAGGCGCCCGGCGTGTGCGCGTCAACAGGATCCGCAGCGAGCGTGGAGGCGCGCAGGCCGCAGCGCGGACAGCGCAGGAGCCAGTGATCCAGATGGACGACCAGCGGCGCGCCGCATGCGACGCAGGGCGGCGCCCCCTGCGCCGCGACGGCGTCGCTCATTGGAAGTGCGGCATCACTTCGCGGGCGAAGAGTTCCACCGAGCGCATCACCTCCGGGCCGCGCAGGCCCGGCAGGTGCATCCAGCACACCACCTCGGTGGGCTGCACGGCGCGGCGGTAGAGTTCCAATTGCTCGATGGCGAAGTCCGGGTCACCGATGATGTAGCGGTTCTTGAAGTTCTCGAAGCCGACCTGGGTCTTGTCGGTGATCACCGAGCCGTCGGCGGCGCGCAGCACACGGTCGCCAGCGGCCGAGGCCGCGCCGTAGAGCTCGGTGAAGAGATAGTTGAGCGCCGGCGCGGCGATGTGCTCGGCTTCCGCGCGCGTCTTGGCGACGAACACCGAGCGGATGATCGGCCGCTCGGGGATGGTCCACCCGATCTCGCGCGCGGTCTCTTCGTAGGGTTTGTAGTGCTCGACGAGCTCCTCTGGCCCGTGGCGCGGCGACATGATCTGCACCGCGTGCCGCCGCGCCGCGCGCCGCAGCGACGACTTGGCCGACACGCCGTACCACAGCGGCGGATGGGGCGACTGCGCGGGCTTGGGCGTGAGCTGGGTGCGCGGCACGCGGTAGTACTTGCCCTCGAACTCGAACTCGTCCTCGGTCCAGGCGCGGACCATGAGATCGAGTGCCTCCTCGAAGCGCCCGGTGCGCTCCTCGCGCGGAATGCCGTGGGCGTCGAACTCCTTCTGCACATAGCCGGGCGCGACACCGAACACGAAGCGCCCGCCGGACAGGTTGTCGAGCACCGCGACGTCTTCGGCGAGCTTCAAGGGCGCGTAGAGCGGCACCAGCAGCACGCCGGTGCCGATGCGCATGCGCCTGGTCACCGCGGCGGCGCCGGCGCAGGCGATCAACGGCCCGGGGCAGAGCCCGTCCTTCTGCGCGTGGTGGGAGACCTGGAACGCCGACTCGTAGCCGAGATCCTCGGCCACCGGCAGACACTTCAGCATGTCCTCGTAGGGCTCGCGCGGCGGGATGCCGCTGCCGGGCGGCACCTGCTGGGAAAACAGCAAGCCGAACTTCATGGGTGCGGCCATCACGCCATCACCGGCGCGACGCGGCAGCCGACCTCCGCGAGCGCGGCATGCACCGCCGCCCCGACCTCGGTCGCGTTCGGGCCGTCGCCGTGGATGCACAAGCTCTCGGCGTCGAGCGCGATCTCCGAACCGTCGTTGGCCAGCACCTTGCCGGTGGTCACGTAACGCCGCACCTGGGCGGCGGCGAACTCGGTGTCGGTGAGATGCTTCGCGCGCTGGATGACCAGCGAGCCGTCGGGCGCGTAGGTGAGGTCCGGGTAGATCTCGCCCACCACGCGGATGCCGCGCTTGCGCGCCGCGCGCGGCATGGCGGCGTCGGTCGGCGCGGGCCAGTAGAGCATCGGGGTGGCGGCGATGGCGCACATCGCCTCAGCGACCGCGTCCGCCAGTTCGTCGTTGGTGCGCAGCACGGAATAGAACGCACCGTGGGGCTTGATGTGGTGCAGCGTCATGCCGTTGGCCTTGAGCGCCGCCTGCAGCGCGCCCGTCTGGTAGACCACGTAGGCGTAGGCGTCTTCAGGCGTGATGTTCATCGCCCGGCGGCCGAAACCGAGCAGGTCCGGCAGGCCGGGGTGGGAACCCACTACGACCTTGTGCTGACCTGCGAGCCGGCAAGTGTTCACCATGGTCACCGGATCGCTGGCGTGAAAGCCGCAGGCGACGTTGGCGGTGGTGATGAGCGGCATCATGCCGGCGTCGTTGCCCATCTGCCAGTTGCCGAAGCTCTCACCCATGTCGCAGTTGATGTCGATGGAGGTCAGCATGGCGTGCTCCCGTAAAGCCTCAATTGAGGGGTTTCCGCGCGAGTTTATCACCCCCCGACGAGGGGGCCAGGGTCTGCCCTGGAAGCGCTGCGGGCGCTGCGCAATACTGTTTGCCTAGGCTGAGGGTCGACCCCCGCTCCGGGGCGTCGAGGGAAATCACATTCAGCAAAAGGACGATGCATGGACGGCGGCAGAGTGCACAAGCGTGGGCGCTTGGTTATCGAGGATCTGAAGGTGGTGAGCCTGCTGCAAGGTCAGCCGGGCGCCGTGCTCGAGCGCATCGTGCAGAGCGGCGTGCGCCGCGAATTCGCCAAGGGCGAGTGCGTGATCGATGCGGCCAAGGCGCCGACTGCCGTGTACCTGCTGCTCCACGGCCAGGTGCGCGTGCAGTTGCTCGGCCAGGGGCAGCGCGAGATCACCTACCAGCTGCTGAACGCAGGCGAGATGTTCGGCGAGCTCGCCTGCATCGACAACGGCCCGCGCACCGCCGACGTCACCGCGGAGACCGACGTGGTCGTGGCGCAGATCCCGGCCGCGGAGTTCTGCAACCTGCTGCTCAAGCACGCGGAATTCGCGATGGTCATCCTGCGTCGCGTGGTCTCGCTGTCCCGCTGGCTGTCCGAGCGGGTGTTCGAGTATCACGCCTACAACCTGATGGGGCGCATCTGCGCCGAACTGCTGCGCCTGTCACGCGCGGCCAAGGGCGCCGACTTCAGCGTCACCGACGCCGACATGGCGAGCCGCGTCGGCACCGACCGCTCCATGGTCAACAAGCTCGTACGCAAAATCATCAGACTCGAGCCCGGCGCCCTGCATCGCGTCCCACGCTCGCCCCATTTCCGCGTGGTGGACGCGTCACGCCTGACCGCACTGCTCGCGCGCTGCGAACTGGGCTGAGCGCCCCCGACACGTCGCCCCCGGCCCCCCGGTATCGTTGACAGCCCCAGACCGGCTCCCGATAATACGCGTCCCTCGCGCCCAGCGGCCGAGGCTCTCAGCCACGCGCCCGTAGCTCAGCTGGATAGAGTACCTGGCTACGAACTAGGGGGTCGGAGGTTCGAATCCTTCCGGGCGCGCCAAATCGCTAAGCACATTCAAACGGTTATCGAGTTCTCGATAGCCGTTTTTTGTTTCAGCACCACGAGTGCCGGAGTTTTGCCGGACTTTCCCTCGCAGACGCTATTCGCTGCCTCCAACAGCTCCGCCAATTCCGGCGCCGAGTAATGGGAAGTGATGTCGCCGTTGCGATGACCGAGCAGCACCTTGCGTGTTTCGAGCGGCACACCGGCGGCGCGCAATCTGCGGCCGAAAGTGTGCTTCAAGTCATGCACACGCACGTGCTTCAAACCGACCGTGCCGCGGAGTCGCTTCCAGGCACTGTTGTTGATCTTCCTGACCGGATGATCGCGGTAGCAGAACACGTGCGTCGGATGCATTCCCCGCACGCCCTCCACCACCGACTTCGCCACCCGGTTCAAGACCACCAATCGGTCTTCGCCGTTCTTCACTCGCGCGCCAGGGATAATGAATACCGAGGTGTCGAGTTCCGGCACCTTGATCTCCCACTCCCAGCGCAAGCGACACACCTCCTGTTCCCGACAGCCAGTGTTGATCTTGAACAGGCACATCCGGGCCAGGTGATCCGGGAGTGCCTGCAGTAACGTCACCTGCTCGTCCCATGACAAGGGATAGGGCTTGCGCACATCGCTGAGCGGCAGCATCTGGATGAGCGGCGCGGTCTCGAGCCAGGTCTTGCCTGATTCATCCCGCCATAGTCTCGCCGCCAGGTTCAGAATGCGCCGCACGACGCTGAGCGAGAGATTGATGCTCTTGTGCTTCACCCCATCCTTGAGCCGCGCATAGATGAACGGCCGCAAGGTGCCGAGGTGCACCTGCTCAATCGCAAGATCCCCAATGAACGGGTCCAGCTGCTTCAGGTGCCGCGCGTAATCCGCGATGCTCCTCAAGGCCAGGTTCTCTTCGAGAAAGCGTGATGCCGCCTCGCGGAATACCCGGCGTGGCCGAACGCCGAACATCTTCGCCATGCGGACTTCCTCAATCCGCCGAGCCAAGATCAGCTCGGCCGTTTTGAGGTCGCCTGTGCCAGTGCTTTCGTGAATCTTTCGTCCAAGGATCTGCTTTTCGATGTGCCAGATCCCGCCGCGTTCACGCAGCCCTGGGATTCTTTTGCGTCCCATAATCCTTCTCCTATCGGATTAGAGGCGGGACGCCCGTTGCGGCTCTTATAGTCGTCAACCCAGGCGTCCAGTTCAAGGCGGTCGAAGGCGACGCCCTGTCGACCAATGCGGATCTCGGTCAGGTGAGGCCGGACCTCGGCGTTGAAGCGGTTGCGGTCCATGCCGAGGTAGCGCGGTGCGTCCCGGAAGCGGAGCAGCCGAGGGTTCAGCGCGACGGTGGTCCGTACGGGCATGTCCATGGCGGCCCTCCTGGCTACCGGCCGAGGTAGATGGCGGTCACGGCCTCGCGCTCGTGGCCAAGTTCGAGACTGATGGTCAGGCGGGCAGCGGTGTCCAGGGCCTTTTGGGCACCGTCGAGTTGGTCAGCCCGCAGGCCACCGGCGGCCGGACAGGCCCGGCCGGTCAGGTCGAGATACCGCTGCTGGGCATAGGCGTGACGGAGCCCGTGCAACTTCGACAGCCCGGCCCTCGCAGTGTGGCCCTCGTAGACGCGCAGCTGCTGGATGTAAGTTCGTGAAGCAGGGATCAGCGAGCCGCGCCCAGCTAGTTGGTGGGCGCGGTCCAACACTTCGCGCTGCTGGGCGGTCCGGAGCGGGATCTCACGCGCCTTCCCGCCCTTGGTCCAGGTGTCCTTCAACACCAGGTGGTCGCCGCGGTCGGCGTAACTCGGGATGAACTTAATGGCTTCCTCCCGGCGGAGCCCGAAAGCCTGCTGGAGCTCCAGGCTCATGCGGACATGCTCATCCCGGACCTTGGCGAGGGCGTCCGCATCCACGCCCTGGGCCTTGCTGACATTTGTCACGAACTGGCGCTCAGGGATCCCGTAATGGTCGTTGCTCCGGGCGATGACGTTCTGCCGCCCGACCTTCTCGGCCCACCAGCGAAGGGCCGCCATGCGGTTCTTCATCGTTGCGACGGCGAGGTCGGCCTTCAGCCAGTGCCTGGTCAGCGCCTCGACATGTTTGGGCTTCAGCGACTGCGCGGCCATCTGTCGATAGCCGAGTTCATGAAGCTGATTAGCCATCAGCGTCAAAAGTGCCAGGCGCTGCGCCTGGGTGGCATAGCTGCCGTCGCGGTTCTTCCTGCACAGTTCTTTCAGTTGGTAGTTGAGGTCGCGCATGTGCTCATCGTTTCTGGTAAGTGTTGATGACCTCCCATGGACCGCAGTCACATGAGCACGCTTGGGCGTGAATGGTCGGGGACACGAACCCCCAAGACCTCGAGATACCGGTCTCCGGCAGTGCGCCTTGTCCTCGAGGAGGACGGACACGCACCATTCCAACTGCCCCTTGCGGGCACTATGAGAAGGCTCGGCACTTGCGTACCGAGAGGAGAAACGCGGGTGAAGACCCGGTGAAGGACAAAGCACGCATGGATGGGCAGCGCACCGAACCTGGGCCCATCCCAAACGCGCGGTCAGTGCGGGCGCACTGATATAGGAGAAATGACGGGGATATCCCGTGAACTCAAATGAGGGCGCGCTTCGAAGACCCGACATGTCTGTCGGCCCTTCGATGGCACCCAGAGAGGAAACGGAAAAGAGGCCAAGGCCCCTCCCCGCACAGGAACTACAGTCTTACGACTGACGCATCATTTAAAGTCCCAGGATGCCTGCTTCATGCCACGAAAGCGTCGTGGCCACGCATGAATTCGTCGATGCAAGTCTACTCACGAATTGAGCATTTTCAAGGGCAATTCGTGGTTTTCTTTCCTTGCGGTCGCGCCCTACGACTCAGGAAAGATCAGGCCCTCTCACAATGAGTCGTCTGCCGAGCATGCTTCCATGCTGCGCCCGACGAACAGTCGACCTCGTACTTCGCTCGTACTCAGGCTGCGCGCCCTGAAAGTCTGCGGCGCGCCGCGGATATGCGTCCTCGTCCCTACCGTGGCCGGGTAGGGACGAGGACGGCCCTTCGGCGCGGGCGGCCGCGCCGCCAAGCGTCCAATGCTTGCCATCGCGACTGCTTCTTGCGTATCGGGGCACTCGCAATCGCCCTGCGTCGGCGCCTTCAAGTGGCATCAAAAAAACACGCCGAACGGATGATCGGTTTTCCCTCGACTTTACTAGTCGATGCGCGCCCACTATCGCCATCGAGCGCATAGGACATGCGCGGGAGTGAATCATGAACGTGCGAGCCATCCGTTGGGCCTGGGGCCAGAACCTTCCATCCACCCACAAGCTTGTGCTGCTTGCACTGGCCGACCTCGCCGATGCGGCCGGGCAATGCTCGCCAAGCATCTCCTCGCTGGCGGCGCTCTGCAACGTCTCCACCCGAACGGTTCGCCGCGCCCTTCGAGATCTCGAGGCGGACAGCTTACTTACTGCCCAGACTCGTCTTCGCCCCGATGGCTCGGTCACATCAAATCAATATGCACTTGCCATGACCGGCGGCTTCACGATGTCACCCGCCCTGGACACCCATGTCATAGGCCCCGGTCATTTGCTGGCAGGGGCGAATGACACAATCAGGCACGGGGGAGCGGCCTACGCCGGTATGGCTACTCACCATTCCGCGTCAGGCGCCGGCGCCCCGTCCGAGTACGCAGGCGCTCCGGCCTTATGGAATGCTGACCGTGAAATCACCCTCAAACAGTCAACGGATTTCCTTGGCGATACCCCGATGCCGGGGATAGTCTTGGACAACAACGCGCCCCCGCCCTCGCCTACCGGGACGACGCCTTACACGTCGCACACTGACGCTGATACGGCCAGCACCCTGACGACCGAGAAGCCCTTCGCCTACCTTCGCTCAGTGATTGGTAGATGAACGGACACGGTCTTGACCTAATTCTTCCACGGGCCGAGAGTCCTCGTGAACGTCCCGGGTCTACCGCGCACCAGCGCCCGCGGCCGATGACTCCTCGGTCACTGCTCAAACCGATGCGCTTTCGCCGGAGCTGGAGGGCTGCACTAAGAAAACGCCGCCTTGCGCTTTTTGGCAGTTTCCTCGCCGCGCTTGACGATTTTTACACGCCAATTCTCCAACGCCATGATGTCTGCAAGCAGCTCATCCGGTTCAGGGACCGCTACTCCCCCCATGTGCGCATTGTCATGCGCGTATTTCGAACACTTCGCCATCCCAGCGTTCACTTGAGCGTAGTCGTCATCTTCGACAACAACTCCGCTGAGCCGCTGCGTTTCCACACTTTTCCGAAAACGCAGGGCAACCTCTCGCAGCAGCACTTCCTCGACGGCTCGCTCCCACGCCATGCGCAACCGTACATATGCATCGATGGTCTCCTGCCTTTGTGCCTGCTCTTCGCCATCGTTTCGGAGCTTTTGAATCAGCTGATGTTGAGCTTTTAGTGCACCGACCCGCTTGCTCGTGCTTTTCGCCTCGAACGGCAGATCGGGATCCGCAACACCAAACCCTGCGGCACGTCGAACCAGGCTCTGCGTCGCCATCGGCACTGTGGCTAGCTTCGCTTGCTCCGCGAGAAGGCACAGAAAATAGATATCGTGCGTAAAAACGATCACCTGGCGATTCCCCGCTTCGATGACCAGGCGCTTGGCCACGCTCTCGCGCCGGCGATGATCAAGCGAGGACACGGGGTCATCAAACACGATGCCACCTGCACCTCCGCTCAGGCCGACCTCAGCAAGAAAGGAGCCGATGGCAACAGCCCGCTGCTCCCCCTCGCTCAAAATCTCTGCGGGGCTGCGGCTTTGCGGCAGTTCCAACTTAAGTTTGTGTAAGGCTCTGCCCCGATCCGAACGGCTTTGGAGTGACACCCGCAGCCTTCCGACACCCAGCGCTTTGAACTCGCTGTTGAGAGCGTCGGCCAGATCCTTAGATACAACCTTCTCCGCCAGTTCTGACGCTCTAATTGAGATGGCGTTCGTCTTCAAACTCGACAGGCACTTCGTTAGTTTGGCCTGATGTGCAAGTCGAGAAACGGCTGTGACGACCGCTACTTTTACTTGACTCAGACGTACGCGCGCGTCGAGCTCTGCGAACTCCTTTTTCAACGCAGCGCGAGCACTTTCGTCTGCCGCCTTGTCAAGTATCTCAGCTTCGGCATTGAGCTTGTCTGCGAGGGACTGGAGCCGCAGTGCCGGGCTGACGAGAGCATCATTGGTGTCGCTCCATTCATGTGAAATTATCGCAGCCTTTATGCGCTCTTGACGCGCGGCCAAAGCGCTCTCAAATGCCTTGGCGTCGGCGGCCAATATTGGGTCCAGCGCTTCAATTTCTACATAGGTAACGTCGTCAAGGTTTAGCGACAACGCCAGGGCAGCGAATGGCTTGTACTCATTTGCAAGTGCCGCTCGACAGGCCTGCGAGGCCCTTTCGGCTTCCTGCTGAACGAAAGTCTCGAAACGTACTAATCGCGCGGCTCCTTCCTTGAGAGGCTGCTGGCAAAGTGGGCATAGCGCATCCGCTCCCAACGAAGGGAAAACGTTGTTCGGATGAGATTCAGTTGCAAATTTCCGGGCGGCTTCGAACAGTCCACGCCACGCCTCGCCTCCCGTGCCGGGCAAAAGGTTCTCGCCTTCCTTAAACTGCGTTGCCGCCAACGCGGCTGCCGCCTGTGCCGTCCGATAGCTCTCCGCGAGTCCTTTCAGTTTCGCGACAACAGATTCATCGACTAAGGCACGTTTGGCGGCTGCGTTTTCTGCGATGGCCGCTATGCGGCGCGCCTGCAGCCGCAATTGCGTTGCCTTCTCCTTCGGATTGTTCTCCTTCAGACTAGCCTCTAGGCCGGAATGTTTAGCCAACTCCTCCGGACCCAGTGTGGCGAGCGATTCTATCTGCGCTTGAGTTGTTCTTGCAGAGAGTGACGCAATCAGTTTGCCTACAGCCGTGTCGCCCTGCAGGGGTGCAAACGCCGTGAGGTCAACGGCCGACTGAGCGTGCTCGGCCTCGACCAACGTTTTAAGTGACTTGCAGACCTTTGCCAGTCCTTCGAATACGTCCAGACCGTACGGCACGTAAGAAAAATCGTCTTCGCTGTCGAGATAGGCCCGCGCGCATCGCGAGTCGAAGATTGCAAATGAAGAGAGCGGGGCGGGGGCCGGATGGCCCTGCGCCCAGTGTGCGTCTTGCGCCACTCCATCGACTGCGATCTCGAATGTCGCTGCCGGCGTACCGACTTCGCTCGCTGGCAGATTGGCATTCGGGTGAATAGCCTCAGTCTGGTCTCTCGCACGACAGGCGCGTTTAAGCACTCGCGAGTAACCCGATTTGCCCGATCCGTTATCTCCGTAAATGACAGTCAATCCGGTGGCGCCAAAGGCCAGATACTGGTTCTCGGCAATTGCATTGACGTGGCGCAGGTTCTTGATCGCTCGAAGCTCAACGTGAGTCGTGACTTTGACTGGCGCAGGGATCTCGTCGGCCGTCAGCGGCTGGGGGCGGCGATCTTTGGGGTCTGGAATGCCGTGGGCGGTCTTAAGCAGCGCAAACAGGTCATCCTGGTCGTCAGCCGTCAGGGTCTGTTTTGCCAGCAGGCGCGCCACTGCATCGCTTTGCCATGTTGGTAAGCCCCGAGTCCATTCCAGAATCTCCTGCAATATTGACATGCGGGCCTCTCCAAGTGTTGTGTTCTTTCTTTCGCTACTGCGATCATGTTCGTGTCGGGGAGATTCAGCGAAGCGTCGAACATGTTCCTTCATTAGTCCCATCAAATGAGTATGCCGGCAACGCAACACCTCTATCCGGTCCATCCAGTGCCTGCCCAGCCGCGATAGCTTTCGGGCCGTTGCTCTGCATTCAAAATTGAGCCGACCTGACGTAAGACATGATGGGCCACTCTATTTAGCAGGTTATCGTCAGCCCCTGTTGCTCGTCATCGTCTCAAATATCGCGATGATTTCGTCACGAAACTGAGTCGTGACCCTGCCAACTCCAATTGCTTCTGCTACAGCGCGCGGGAGGTCATTGCGCGCGTCGGCACCAACAGACTTCACCAACCAGACCTTTTCCGGATACGGTACTTCGCGCCATTCTCGCCTCTCACCGTTAAGCAAAAATCCTCGAAATTGCAGCTCGCCAACCGGCTGCATAGATTCTGGCCAGAAAAGCTTGTGGCCATCCGGAGCCGCCGTATGGACCCGAACACGATTGCAGGCTGCCCAGACTGAACTCGAAATTTGGTGCCCAGTCCGCTTGAAGCCATGCGCTCGAGCTATACGATCGCTTAAACGTTTGAAGGTGATAGGCCCTTCAGCGTCGATTATGGCTGCAGCAATGCGCCGGAGATCCGGGCGGTACGCGAGTTCATGGAAGCGGTCGCCGTTGAAGGACGTAGGCGGCGACCCACCCGTAGATTCCGTGTCCAACTCCTGATCCCCATGGGCAGGAAGTGTTACCGTCGGAGTTTGAAATAACGATGCAACGCGCCGCCCTTCATCATGTCGCGCATTAAGAGCGGCCCATTGTCCACCTGAGGCGCCGTCTTGCTCCCCTCCTTCGGCGTCACCGAGTATTTCGGAAGCGCTAACCGAATCCGGCTCTTGGCCCGGGGGTCCGTCGGTATCCTCAGTCACGGTACCGTCCGGGCCATCGGCGCCCGCAGCTCTGTCGCCATCGAGTATCAATCGCAGACCGTCGTCCAGCCGTCGTACTGCCTCGTCGGGCTCAAGAAAGTAGGCCGTTGACCAGACACGAAGCAGGCGCCACCCAAGGGACTCTAAGACGATGTGCCGCACGCGATCGCGGTCCCGGGCCGATGGAGAGCTGTGGTATGCAGCACCGTCACACTCAATTCCAGCAAGGAACCTGCCTGGCGCATCCGGGTGCACAATGCCGAGGTCTATTCGGAATTTCGAAACGCCGATTTGGGTCCGCACCGTCCAGCCGAGTTGGCGGAGGCGCTCAGCCACAGCCATTTCGAAGTCGCTGTCATATCCAGTCGACCCGCCCATTGAATGTAGGGCTTCACCCAAGGCGACCGGACCACGGGCGGCATAATCAATGTAATTCTTCAGATCTTTGACGGCTTCGGACGAGGTTCGCGTCAAATCGACCATCGAAGCGTCAAAGCTCGCGAAGACAATTACCTCAGTCGTTGCTCGGGTAATGGCAACATTGAGGCGCCGCTCGCCGCCCTGTCTATTCAGGGGACCAAAGTTCATCGACATCGTCTTGGCGCCCGGCTCGGTAGGGCCGTAGCCGACGGATAGCAGAATAACGTCACGTTCGTCTCCCTGAACGGTCTCAAGGTTCTTTACGAACACAGGCGAATCCGCACTCTGGCCAAAGTAGCGCTCCAATTCAGGGTCGGCCCGCCGCTCCTGGTCCAAGAGGTCCTCCACCAGCCGCTGCTGCTCCGAATTGAGGGTGACGACACCCATGGATAGCCCGTTAAGACGAGGATCTCTCAGCCGCCTGACCACCTCGGCGACCACCGCCTTTGCCTCGATCTCATTGGTTCGGCTCTTGCCTTTGGCGTAGACACCAGGCACTCGGTGAAAAGTCACTGCGCTGTCCCGGGTTTCGGCAGACGGGTACGTCACCAATGACCCGTGGTAGTAGGCGTGATTTGAAAAGCAAATCAGGCTTTCGTGGCGGCTGCGGTAATGACCCGTTAGGCGATGATGTGGGACACGCGCGGCCAGGGCTTCGTCGAGAATGCTTTCCAGGTCGCGCGCCTCTTCGTTCTCATCCTCGTCGGCACCCCGCTCAAAAAACCGCGTTGGTGGCATTTGCTTTGGATCGCCTACGACGATGCAACGCTTTCCTCGGGCAATCGCACCGATGGCATCCGGCACCGTTATCTGGCTTGCTTCGTCGAAGACAACGAGATCAAATGGTTGAATCTCGGCAGGCAGAAACTGCGCGACTGACAACGGGCTCATTAGCAAACAAGGCGTGAGCGATGTGAGAGCCTCGCCCATTTCGGCGACAAGTTGGCGCACGGGCTTATTGCGTGCCTTCTTCTGAAGCTCCCAGGACAGAACCCCATAGCCAGGGTCCGCCTCTTGTGAGTCCCGAGTGGGGACTGAACCAGACAGTCGCGCCCTGATGTACGTTGCCGTCAGGGCCGCATGCTCCTTGTCGAGCGTGCGGAACGTCTGGATTAAATCGTCGTGTAGAACGGAGGAGAAGCGCCTGAGTTCCGGCCGCGCATCAATCAGGATGGGCGCCAGCCAAATTGCATAGGCCGTGCGGAACGCGTCAACCGTCTCGTCAGTACGAACCGTTCCTTCTTCGAGTGCATCTACCAACGTGGCGAGCCCTGCTTCCCGGGCTTCTCTGCTTGCGCCCACCCAAGCGCACCAGAGATTCAGGCGGCGCTCTCTGTCGATTATCCCGGTTGCAGTTTGCTCCAGCATGCTCAGAGTCACGCCATCAATATCGGCCGACAAGGAGGCGCCAGACACAGTGCGGAAGTTTGCAAACTTCTCCTCGAAATCCTCGTGGGCTTTACGCAGGGCCTCTGCGGCATTGGCAGTCGGCATGCCGGCATCTAAGTTGTCACGCCCGTCAGAGAGAACGCGAGAAAGTAAGTCGTGGACGTCTACAAGCTTGCGACCAAAACTCGCTATTGTGTTTGCAGCATGGCGCAGCCGACGCCCAGCTAGTACGGCTCGAATTGCAAGGTCACAATCCGTTTCCAGTCCCTTCCACGGGGTTCCTTCCGGAAGCAGATTAGAAAAAGCCAGCAGGACTTGTCTTTGCTCGGCTAGCGGCAGCAACTTCTCAAGGTCGGCCTCTGGATTCCGAGCAATTCCCTTCCCGATTTTGAGGCTCGTCCAAATCGCCTTCCTCAGCCTGCGCCGTGCCAATGCCTTCATGGGCCAGGCTTTGGCTTCCACGACGGCCCGCTCCTCCAACCACCCTTTAATTTGACGAGCGCTTAGATCCTCAAGTTGATAATGGCTCGGGATCGAAGCCAAGCGCGCGTTATAGTCGGCAAGTTCAGCCAGAGCTTTCTCAAGCGTTTCTAGGGCTTCGCGCCCGTCGGGACCGAAGGCGAACCGAAGATTATGGTTGGCGCAGTCGGGCACGACTGCCGCGACTTCAACGAAAGATTTGGTTTCCGCCAAATCATCTCCGGCGTCGGTGAGACCGATTTGTCTGCTGAACGCCTGTCTGCGACGGACCAAGGTCTGCAGAGCATCCCTGAGCCCGGCGGAAGCTTGGACAATGTCGGCAGCCCATCCGTATGACCATTCCGCATGGGCGATGGCCTTGAATGGTTTTAGCTCGTCCGCGTCGAGCTGGCTGAATTGCATCCCGAGGCGCTTCGCGAGCGCTTCTAGTGCAGCCAATGCCGAGCGATCTGGGGCTCGCCCTCGCCCGGAATCGTCTCGGTGCCAATCTAAACGTAGTCGATGTACGTCGCCATATCGGAGGCTTCTGCCGATCGCGTCGCGCGGGCTAATGCCTCCAGGTCCGGGCGCGTGCAGTGCGCCGACCAGTCCATTCAGCTTGGTGCGCACCTCGCCAAGTTCCGTCGCCTTTGTCGTCCATTCATCCGGCGAATGGGTTGCACGCTTTTCCCAGGCGGCCGACAGTTGGTCTAGGACAGCGCGCTTACTCGCCTTGGCCGAATGGAGTTCGAGGCAAAAATCACCAAGACCACACGAGCGCAAGCGTCTGTACACCACATCCAGCGCCGCCATCTTTTCGGAGACGAAAAGTACGCGGTGGCCCAGGCCGATATTGTGCGCGATGATATTGGCAATGGTTTCCGACTTGCCGGTTCCCGGTGGACCTTCGAGAACGAAATCGCCTTGCTTCCCTGACGCATGAATCGCTACGATTTGTGAGCTGTCCGCATTTAGGGGAGCCATGAGTTCCGCAGGGTCGATGGCCGAATCAACCTCCCAAGGATCCAAAAAACTGGCGCCGGATTTATATGAGTCTCGCGGAGTGTCGATTACGTGCCTAACGAAGGGACTCGATTTGAGTGTCTCTGTCCTATCCGTCAGGTCCTTCCACATCAGATATTTGGCGAACGAGAACGTGCTTAGAACGACATCTTCGACCACTTCAAACCCGGGGACGTCCCGGATACGGGCACGAACGGTGTCCCAGATCAGCTTAACGTTGATGCCATGGTCATCCCGTGGAAGGGCATCTGCAAACGCGGCCAAATCGATTCCAAAGTCCTGACGCAACATTTGGAGTAACGTGTAATTGAAGACTGGATCGTCTTCATGGTTGGTCAGGTTGGGCTTTGAAGCTGCGCTGCTTCGAATCAGCTTTACGGGCAGCAAGATGAGCGGGGCTCGATAGCTGCTCTTCGTGTCGCCTGGTGGGGACCACCGCAACATTCCGAGAGCCAGGAACAACGTGTTGGAACCACCCTCCTCAAAGTCGGCTTTGGCCTTTCGATAAAGCTCAATGGTTCCTTTCTCGAGCGTCTTCTGCTCTATATTGGCAACGATCTCGTTGCGCTCCAAAGCTTCAAGAGCAAATTTAGTCGCGAAGTCGTCTCCTGTGCGCAGGTGATAGAGCGTGGCATCCGGCTCCCCGTTGGCAGTCTTTCGAACTGGCGGGGTAATCAAGCTAATGCGCTTCCCGTCAGCCAGCTTGTCTTCCAGCAGTGCCGGGTCCGGGCAAAATATCGAGATGGCACTTTCAGATGGTCGAAGGTTGAGCAATCGGTTGCGTTTGGATAGGTCGAGGAGACTCCGCTTCCAGCGGTCCAGCCTTTCCGCTGGTGTCTGTGACTCTTCGTTGACGGGTACATCTACGTCGAACGGAGGGAGGTCTGGAGCCTCATCTATCGGTGGCGCACTGCGACTGGCGTCAGCAACGACGCCGTTACCCTTGCCTGGTAAAACGATGCTGGATAACGGTTGGATGTCTCGGCCGCGGGCCTGGCGAATGTCTATCGCGTAAATGAATTCCTTCTCGTGTTGCTCGTCGACCTGTCGCTTTCCCTCCGCCAGCGCGCGTGAAAATGGCATCGCATGGCCGCCTGTCGCCATGGTGGTTTCGAAGAGAACCAGGTCGTCCTGGGCGATCGCCTTGCGAATCTCCATGGGGTCATCGACGGTCAGGGATGGCAAGGATTGCGGTTGCAACCACGCGCCAGCCAGTGCATGAGACCCGGTAAACACGATGAGTGGGTAGAGACCGACTTGCTCAATCGCTGCAGCGAAAAAGAGCGCCGTATCAAGGCATGTCGCCAGTCCTTGCTCTTCGACCATCGAAGGCAGGCGAATTTTTTGTCCTTCGCGACCAAAGCTGGCAGGTGGTTCGGCGTAAGTAATTCCCCGGGCGGACATCGCCGCCCAGATCCCACTGATTAACTCCCAGCTTCGCTTCCTGGACTTGGCTTGGTAGCCCTCGAGTGCGCCGTTCTTGCCGGCCCTTTCGAGATGCTGAGAGGCTTCCTTCAGGAGTCGTTGAACAGCCGGGTCATTGGGCGTGACAAACGCGGCCAGCAACTCGGGCATGAATTGAGCGCCGCCCCACTCGTTGCGGGCAAGCGCGATGATGGGGTATCTATTTGTTGCCAAGACGGTATCGCCCTGGCGCAATTCAAAGAAAATTTCGGCGCGCATCCTTTCTGTGAGCGCGTCCAGGAGTCCGCCTTCGATAGGTACGCGGCGGTCACGAGGGCGAAATTCGCTCCCGGACGACAGGCGGTCGATACGCCAAGCCTTAGCCCCAATGATTTTCGGCTCAGCGAAGATATGTAACGTGAGGTCTTCTAGATCGGTATCGAGAAGGTTGGAGACAACGAGATCTGTGACGACAGCGACATCACATTGATGTGTCGCAAACGTAATCCGGGGAGCGATCTCGGCGCGAATAGCTATTGCGGGTAGGGACGCCGAGCCGGAGCCGTCTACTTCAGTTGCATCCGAATCGTCATCCATTCTCGCTCAACCCCCAATTATCGCTCGGCTCGGCTCGGCTCGGCTCGGCGAATGGACCAAATTCGCTATCAATCGAATCGCCTGCACCCAACAAACGTCTCTGCTTCGACCCCGACCGGAAATGGCGTCCTACTAGGTTCGGGCCCCCTGAACCACCGCCCAGTGCAGGCGCGCTCCAGTCGAGCGCCCCAAAACATTAGCAGCGCGCGGCGTCATTCCGGTGCGGGAAGGAGCGTCTTAATAATTTTTTTCGGTCCGCGGAATCCCATTCCTTTTCGGTCGCTGGCTTTCGAGTTGGCCACCTCAACCTATCGAAAGACCATCAAAAACATATGGCAACTTGGCTGGCCGGGCGAATTGTCCTCTCGGTCAAGCAAGGTAGCCATGATATAATCCGACATCAAAGCCGCCCGCTCGTGGTACTGTCGGAATCGGTTCAGCGCGGGTCGCCCGCCGATGGGTCGGATGAGCTTGCGTCGAAATCCGGCGCGATGTGGATCTGCCCCGCCAGCCTGCCAGGGCGCCGCCTGCGCCCGACCTCGCGATGAGCCGACAGCGACAGGTACGGCTTGCCGGCCGGGGTGATGACGATCCTCTCGCCCGTTTGCGCAAGCTCGCCAAGGTCAGACAACCTGGACCTACCCTCACGCATCGTGACCTGCGTAGTACCCATGACTTGCTACTCTGGCGTGGGGTTTTGTTGAAGGTTAGCCATGTCATCGGTAATCCAATAATCCCCAGTTGTGGTAATCGAAAATTCCCCACCCATCCCTGCCGAGGAGGCAAAC
>JAIEQK010000246.1 GCA_019747795.1 Gammaproteobacteria bacterium
GCTTCGGCCGCGCTCGGGCCAGTCGCGGGCAGACTCTGGAGCGCGGCGGCGGCCGGTGGAAAGTCCGCGGCGGCGGTGGCGAACAGCGCTCGGGCGCGCGGGACATCCGCGGGGCCGCCCGCGCCGCGCGCCAGCAGCGTGGCGAGGTTGTACTGCGCGGGGGCATAGCCCTGGCGCGCCGCGCATTCCAGCAGGCCGCGGGCTTCTTCCGGCGCACGCTCCGCGCGGCGCGTGCCCAGAGCGAAGCAGGCGAGCGCCTGCCCCTGCGCCGCGGCGGCCGCCCAGAGCCGTTCCGCGCCCGCGGGATCCTGCGCCAGCAGCGCGAGCCCGAGGTTGTACTGCGCGTCAGGGTGACCGGCATCGGCTGCGTTCCGCCACCATGCGAGTGCCGTCGGCGTCCCGCCTGTGAGCGCGCCCAGCACGAAGGCGGCGTGCGCATCGCCGCCCGTCGCCGCACGCGCCAGGAGCGCCTCCGCCGCCGGCCGCGAACCGGGCAGTTCACCCCGCAGGACGAGTTCGGCCTCGGCGAGGTCGGCACCGGATGCGCGGCGCGCGACCGCGCCCTTCACGGTCGCGGCGACGTCGACAGGCAGTTCGGCACGGGCGCCGTCTAGCGCGAGGATCAGCGTCAGGCCGACGAGGGCGAGAGCCCTGCGCCGTGGCCCACGGTGCGATTTCGAGCCGAGGGTCACCGGACGTGCGGACCGTGCCGGCGCATCGCGCGTCGCGGCGCGCGCGTCACTCGTCGATGCGCATCGAGAAGTCGACCGCGCGCACATGCTTGGTCAGGGCGCCGATGGAGATGAAGTCCGCGCCCGCCTGGCCGAGCGCCGCCAACGCGGGCAATTCCACGCCGCCCGAGATCTCGACCAGCGCGCGGCCGGCGATGTACGCGGTGGCTTCGCGAAGTTCGTCCAGGCTGAAGTTGTCGAGCAGCACCATTTCGACGCCGTTGGCGAGCGCCTCCTCGAGTTCCGCGCGAGTCTCGATTTCCACTTCGATGCGCAGCCCGGGGTGGGACGCACGCAACGCGGTGACCGCCGCGGTGATCGAGCCCGCCGCCGCGATGTGGTTCTCCTTGATCAGGATGGCGTCGTACAGGCCCATGCGATGATTCACGCCACCACCGGCGCGCACCGCGTATTTCTGCGCGGCGCGCAGGCCGGGCAAGGTCTTGCGCGTATCGAGGATGCGCGTGCGGGTGGCGCCCAGGGCATCGACATAGCGGCGCGTCGTGGTCGCGGTGCCGGACAGCGTCTGCAGGAAGTTGAGGGCGGTGCGTTCGCCCGTGACGAGCGCGCGCGCCGGACCGTGCAGGCGGCAGACCACCGTGTCCGGCGAAACCGCACTGCCTTCGCCGACCAGCCACTCCACGGTCACGCGCGCGTCCAGTTGGCGGAACACCCCGTCGAACCACGGCGCGCCCGCCAGCACCGCGGCTTCGCGGCACAGCACGTGCGCGCGGCTGACGCGCGCCGCGGGAATCAGGCTCGCCGTGACGTCACCCGCGCCGACGTCCTCGCGGAGCGCGTTGCTGACGGTGGCATCGATGTCGTCGGGAAGGGGCGGTGAAGTGACTGCGGACATGCGTCTCATCCGGTGGAGCGGGGCGGCGCGGGGTGGTCGCGTCGCGCGCGCGTGGCGATGAATCTTGCCATCGCGGGTGTTAACCTTGATGCTCGGGTCGCTGACGGCGACGGGCCATCGGCGGTGCGTCGAGCGGCCGGTATCTTACTAAGGAACCGACGTGAACACCGCAATCCGCATGCCCTTCACCTGCGAGGCCGTGAAGCCCGCGCGCGCCGCGCCCAGCCTGTGGGACGACGTGACGGAGGGGCTGTTCCATCCGCCGCGCACGCTGCCCGCCAAGTACTTCTACGACGAGCACGGCTCGGCGCTGTTCGATCGCATCTGCGAACTGCCGGAGTACTACCCGACGCGCACCGAGGGCGCCCTGCTCGCCGAGGTCGCGGACGACGTCATCGCGCGCACGCGCCCGGCCTGCCTGCTCGAACTCGGCAGCGGCATGTCGCGCAAGACCGAACACCTTCTCGACGCCTGCGCGCGTCAGCGCTGCGTCGCGCGTTACGCGCCCTTCGACGTGTGCGACGAAGTGCTGATCGCTGCGGGCGAGCGCTTGCGCGAGCGCTATCGCTGGCTGGATGTGCAGCCGCTGCGCGGCGACTACGGCGCGGGTCTCACGCAACTGCCTCGGCGCGCCACGCCGACCCTGCTGGCTTTCCTCGGCGGCACCATCGGCAACTTCACACCCACCGAAGCGCACGATTTCCTGGCCGAGCTGCGCGCCTGGTGCAAGCCCGGTGACAGCCTGCTGCTCGGCGCCGACAGGCTGAAGGAACCGGCCGTGCTGCATGCCGCCTACAACGACGCAGCCGGCGTCACCGCGGCCTTCAACCGCAATGTGCTCAGCGTGCTGAATCGTGAACTGGGCGCGGATTTCGAACTCTCGCATTACGCCCACTACGCGTTGTTCGACCCGGTCGCTTCGCAGATCGAGATGCATCTCGTGGCCATGGCGCCGCAGCGCGTGCGCTTCGCGGCCCATGATCGCGTGCTGGATCTCGCCGAGGGCGACAGCCTGCGCACCGAGATCAGTCGCAAGTTCACCGCGGCGGCGTTGGAAGACCTGCTGCGCGGCGCGGGTTTCGCCATCGAACGACACTACGCGGCGCGCGATCCCGCCTTCTCGCTGGTGCTGGCGCGCCCGGCCTGAATGGGCATGCCGGGCGACTCCGCGGGCTGGCTGCCCGGCGCGCGACACGTGGCTTCGCCCAATCACGACGAGCGGCCCGCCGGCACGATCATCGACCTGGTGGTACTGCATGCCATCAGCCTGCCGCCGGACGAGTTCGGCGGGCCCTACGTCGAGGCGCTCTTCACCAATCGCCTCGATCCGCGCGCGCATCCCTATTTCGCCGACCTGCAGGGCCTGCGCGTGTCGGCGCACTTCTTCATCGACCGCGGCGGCGCCTTGACCCAGTTCGTGCCGCTCGACGCGCGCGCCTGGCATGCCGGCGTGTCGCGCTGGCAGGGACGCGAGCGCTGCAACGATTTCTCGGTCGGCATCGAACTCGAGGGCTGCGATACGCGTCCCTTCGAAGAGGCGCAGTACGCGACACTGGCGGGCCTGCTCGCCGAACTCTTCGCACGTCTACCGGCCCTCGGCCGCGAGCGCGTGGTCGGCCACAGCGATGTGGCGCCGGGGCGCAAGACCGATCCGGGGCCCTGCTTCGACTGGGGGCGCGCGCGTCGCGATCTGCCGCGATGAATTTCCTGCTGGTGCTCGCCGCGGTCGTCATCGAGTTCTCGCTCGCCGGCGTGGTGCGGCTGCGTTCGCCGCACTGGAGCGCGGCGTGGGCTCGCCGCTTCGGCGCCGCCTGTGAGGGCACCGCGCTGTGCCGCGGCTGGCTCGGCGCCCTGCTGCTCCTCGGGCTGCCCTTGCTGGCCGCGAGTCTCGTGTTCGGCTGGCTATGGGAGCACGCGCGGCTGGTGCATCACCTGGCGAGCCTGGGGCTCCTGGTGTGGATGCTGGGACCGACCGATCTGAAGCGTGAGATCGTGGAGTACCGCGCGGCCGTGGGCGACGCGGCAAGCGAGGCGCCGGCCTTCACCGCCACCACCGCCGGCATCGATCTCGGGATACCCACCGGCGACGAGGGCTTCGATGCCTGCCGCGGCGAACTCGCCGCCATCGCGCTGGCCGCTGAGCGCGCCTGGTTCGCGCCGCTCGCGGTGTTCTTCGTGTTGGGGCCGGTCGGCGTGCTCGCCTACCGGCTCGCCGTCAGCCTCGAGCACGCGCCCGAGGTGCCGGCCGACGTTGCGCGGCACGTGGCGCGGGTCCACGAAGCGCTGGCCTTCCTGCCGGCGCGGGTGACGGCCCTGTGCCTGGGCGTCGCCGGCACCTTGGTGCCGGTGCTGGAGGGCGCTGCCGCCGCGGGCTTCTTCGCCTGGGGCGCCAGCGCGCGGCTGGTGGCGCGGTCCGCGCTCGCGGCGACCGACTACGGGCGCGTCGAGCAGGGTCCCGAGCAGGCCACGGCCCGGCGCCGGGTCGACCAGATGGAGGCGCTGGTCGGGCGCACCTTGAACGTATGGCTGGCGCTGTTCGCGCTGCTCGCCCTCCTGTGACTCAGGGCGCCTCGCTGGCGAGATAGTCCGCCACCCGCAGCACGCGCGGCCCGTCGTGGTCGTAGGCCAGCAGATGGTCCTGCTCGTACCAGTCGCCGAGCACGATGCGCCGGCGTCCGTCGGGGTAATCGTGGATCGCCGGCCGGTGGGTGTGGCCATGTATCAGGAGCCGCACGTCCTGTTGGGCCATGACTTGCGCGACGCTGCTCTCCTCGACATCCATCACCGCCGCGGCCTTGCGCGCGGTGGACGCCACCGTGCCGGCCCGCGTGCGCTGCGCGATGCGCTGGCGCCAGGCGAGCGGCGTGGCGAGAAAGCCGCGACGCGTCAGCGGATGACGCACGACGCGACGAAAGCGCTGGTACTTCACGTCCCGCGTGCACAGCAGGTCGCCGTGGGTCAGCAGGGTAGGGACGCCGTACAGGTCGATGCGCGCATAGTCGTCGAGCAGTCGCGCGCCGGTGGCGGCGGCGAAGCGTGGGCCGAACAGGAAGTCGCGGTTGCCGTGGCCGACGTGGAGCGCCACGCCAGCCTTGGTGAGGGCGGCGAGGGCGGCGACCACCGTGGCGTTGGGCGGCGTGTCGTCGTCATCGCCGAGCCAGACCTCGAACAGGTCGCCCAGGATGTAGAGCGCCTGCGCGCGCGCGCGCGCGCAGGCGAGGAATGCGAGAAAGCGTTCGAGCTGCGCGGGGCGCGAGGCCGACAGGTGCAGGTCGGAGACGAACAGCGTCGTCATCGTGCCCGCTGCGCGGCGCTCAGGCCGGGACGACCGTCGCGCTCAGGATCTCGACGGGCTCGCTCGGCACGTCCTGGTGCGGGCCGTGGGAGCCGGTCTTCACGCCCTTGATGGCGTTCACCGTGTCCATGCCGTCGGTCACCTTGCCGAATACGCAGTAGCCCCAGCCGCTGCCGGTGGGGCTGGTGTGGTTCAGGAAATCGTTGTCCTTCACGTTGATGAAGAACTGCGCGGTGGCCGAGTGCGGATCGGAGGTGCGCGCCATGGCGATGGTGCCGGTGTCGTTGCCGAGACCGTTGGTCGCCTCGTTCTTGATCGGCGCGTTGGTCGGCTTCTGCTTCATGTTCCGATCCATGCCGCCGCCCTGGATCATGAAACCGTTGATCACGCGGTGGAAGATCGTGCCGTCGTAATGGCCGCTCTCGACGTAGGCGAGGAAGTTGCGGGTCGTCTCCGGGGCCTTGTCGGCATCGAGTTCGAGGGTGATGTCACCAAGGGTGGTGGTCAGCTTGACGGTGGTCGGCATGGGGATATCTCCAGCGCGGCGCGCGAGGGCAGAGAGGATGAACACGCCGCGCGACCTGCGCGCGGCCCTGGGACGCTGCGGCCGGTGGCGGCGCGCCGGCGGGCATGGTGCCGCGAAGCTCGCCGAGGGCGCAAGCCGTGAGCGGCCGTTGACGCCAACGCCTCACGCCGCGCGCATTGACCATGCCGGAGGGCCTGCGTATCATCGCGCCTCCCGTCGGGCAGGGTTGGCCCGCGACCCCGGGGCATAGCGCAGTCTGGTAGCGCACCTGCTTTGGGAGCAGGGGGTCGGGGGTTCGAATCCCTCTGCCCCGACCACTCCCGCGGCGCCAGCGCAAGCCAGCATCACGACGGGACAGGAGGTCGCACTGGAAGTTTGTGCACAGGTCGGTCACGGCGCCTGTAGCTCAATCGGATAGAGCATCGGCCTTCTAAGCCGAGGGTAGCAGGTTCGAATCCTGCCAGGCGCGCCATCCAGGACAGTGCCAAGCAGAAAGGGCGCAGGCCACCCGGCCCGCGAATTTTCTGCTTGCTAGTGCAATGGTGGACGTAGCTCAGTTGGTAGAGCGCAGGATTGTGGCTTCTGTGGTCGTGGGTTCGATTCCCATCGTCCACCCCATTCGCTAGGGCCGTTAGCTCAATTGGTAGAGCAGCTGACTCTTAATCAGTTGGTTGTAGGTTCGATTCCTACACGGCCCACCATCTTCTCCCCTTCTCTCATGTAATCCTCCCGGCGGCGCCGCGCCGCCGACCTGTCGGCTGTCGGTTGTTCGGCCGCCTGCGCCCTTCGTGGCACGCCCATTGCTCCCTGCTCCACAAGGCCGAGGTGCGCCACGTCCATTGCGGGCGGCGCCTGAACCTCCGCGAGTGGCCGTGGTGGCAGCCGTGAAAATCTTTCACGCGCGCTCCGTAAATTGCTCCGCGGCTCGCGGCGGAACTGCTCCCTGGGAGAACGACGATGAAACCGATTGCCTATACCCTGACCGTGCTGGCCTTGAGCGGCTTGCTCGGGGCGTGCGACTCGCGCCAGGAGAATCAACGCGAACAGGCGCTGGAGAACCGCGCCGACACTCTGGAGGAGCGCGCCGACACGACCCGTGACCGCGCCGAGACCCAGGCTGACGCCCTCGAGGATCGCGACGCTGACCGCTCGGCCGAGGCCGTGCGCGATAGCGCCGAGAGCAAGGCTGACACGCTCGAGAACCAGGCGGACCAGGTGCGGGATCGCAAGGACTGAAGGTCCGCGGGAGCGCGGCCGCAGGTGACCTCGCTCCCGCGTTGGCGAACGCCTCAGGCTCAGGGCAGGGGCGGCTGCGGATCCTCCGGAAAGTCGTAGACGAAGATGTTGTGCGGCAGGTGGGCGGGGTCGACCATCGCGGTCTGCTTCAGGATGCCGGTGTTCAGGTCGTAGATCCAACCGTGCAGGATGGGGCGCTGTTCGCGCTTCCAGGCCAGCTGCACGAACGACAGTTCAGCCAGGTGGTAGACCTGCTCGATGACGTTCAGCTCGATGAGCCGGTTGTAACGCTTGTCCTCGTCGGGCATCGAATCGAGCTCGACGGCGTGGAGCCGGTAGACGTCCTTGATATTGCGCAGCCACTTGTTGATCAGCCCGAGGTGCTGATGGGACATCGCGGCGCGCACGCCGCCGCAGCCGTAGTGGCCGCAGACGATGATGTGCCGCACCTTCAGCACCTCCACCGCGTACTGCACCACGCTCAGCATGTTGATGTCTGTGTGCACGATGAGATTGGCGATGTTGCGGTGGACGAACAGTTCGCCGGGCTCCACGCCGGTGACTTCCTCCGCCGGCACGCGGCTGTCGGAGCAGCCGATCCAGAGAAACTCGGGCTTCTGCACGCCAGACGAGCGTGTGAAGAAATCCTCGCGCAGGGCCAGCTTGTCGGCGACCCACGCCTGGTTGTTCAACAGCAGTCGCTTGTAGCTTTCCATCGGTTCAATCCTGGCTGGTCGAGGAGCGGACCAGCCGCTTGTCGAAGAAGTGGAAGTATTGGATCTCAATGCCGCGATAGGCGGCGCCTGCCTCGAACTCGCGCAGGGTCTCGTAGATGTCGTTGTCGATGTACAGCGCCTTGGTGCCGTCGACGATCACGCGGGCCTGGTCGGGCACGCGGCGCAGTTTGCGCTTGAGTTCCGCCTTGTGGATGAACGAGGTGTCCTTGTTCAGCCGCAGCAGCCAGTTCTCGTCCTGGCTCACCAGCGTGACCGCCGCGTGGTAATTGGAGCGCAGCACGAAGAACACACCGGCGAGCATGCCGATGGCGATGCCTTGCAGCAGATCGGTGAAGACGATGGCCACCAGTGTGACGATGAAGGGGATGAACTGCGCTGAGCCCTGGGCCCACATGCTCTTGATGATGCTCCAGGACGACAGCTTGTAGCCCACCACCACCAGCACCGTGGCGAGCGTCGCCAGCGGCACGCGGTTCAACTGCGCGCCGAGGAACACCACCGCCACCAGCAGCGCGATGCCGTGCACCAGCGTCGACAGGCGGGTGCGCGCGCCGGAATAGACGTTCGCCGAGCTGCGTACGATGACCGAGGTGATGGGCAAGCCGCCGAGCAGGCCGCAGACGACATTGCCGATGCCCTGTCCGCGCAGTTCGCGATTGGGATCGGAGATGCGGTTCTCCGGATCGAGCTTGTCCGTGGCCTCGATGCAAAGCAGGGTCTCGATGCTGCCGACTACCGCGAGGGTGGCGGCGACGACCCACACCTCGGCGCGCAGCAGCGCCGTCAGATCGGGCGTGGTGAACATCGAAGTCAGGTCGTTCACGGAGCCGATCACCGGCAGCTGCACCAGGTGCTGTTTCTGCACGGCGAGTTCCCGCAGCGTCGGCAAGGCGAGGAACAGCTCGTTCAGCAGCGTGCCGACCACGACGCACAACAGCGGCGCGGGCAGGATCTTGGTCCACGCCTGCCGCTTCATCACAGGATGCTCCCACAGCAGCATCAGCACCAGCGCCACCACGCTGATCAGCAGGGGCCCCGCGGTCGGCGTCTGCAAGGCCATGAGCAGGTCGGTGAAGGTGTTGTCCTGGCCGGGCTTGCGAAAGGCCTCGTCACCGAGGAAATCGCGGTCGTAGCCGAGCGCGTGCGGCAGTTGCTTCAGGATGATGATGATGCCGATGGCGGCCAGCATGCCCTTGATGACGCAGTTCGGGATGTAGTCACCGAGCACGCCGGCGCGAACGACGCCGAGGCCCATCTGCAGGATGCCCGCGAGCAGCACCGCGACGGTGAAAGTCTCGTAGCCGCCCAGACTCGCGATGGCGCCGGCGACGATGACGGTGAGGCCCGCGGCCGGGCCGCTGACGCTGAGTTCCGAGCCCGAGACGAACGCCAGCACGATGCCACCGACGATGCCGGAGATGATGCCGGCGAACAGCGGCGCGCCAGAAGCCAGGGCGATGCCGAGGCAGAGTGGCAGTGCAACCAGGAAGACGACGATGCCGGCTGGAATGTCCCGCTTCGCGGCGACCAGCGTGGGAATGGAGAACGTTTTTAAATCCATCCGCCGGAGTGTACGGCACCTCGTTCGCGAGTTCTACCCAACACGCGCCGCGCCGCCGCAGAGGATGCGCGCATCCGACAGGCGCCACGCGCCTGCGGTAACGGCGGCACGGATTCAGTTCCGGTCCCGCTCCCAGCGCGGCGCGCGCTTGCCGAGAAACGCGGCGATCCCTTCGTCCAAATCGCCGTTCGCGACGGTCAGTATCTGGTTGCGATCCTCCAGCGCCACCGCGGCGTCCAGCGCCTGGGCGTCTACGTTGGCCCAGAACGCCTCCTTGGTGAGACGCAGGCCGAGCGGCGCGGTGGCGAGCATGTCCGCGGCGAGCGCGCGGCCGGTGGCGATGAGTTCGTCGACAGGCACCACGTCGCTCACCAGGCCGATGCGTAGCGCTCGCGCGGCGTCGACGAAGCGGCCGGTGTAGAGCAGTTCCGCGGCGTTAGACGTGCCGATCAGGCGCGGCAGGTGATAGCTCGAGCCCATCTCGCAGCCGGACAGCCCAATCTTGATGAAGGCGCAGTTCATCTTCGTGCCCTCGGCGGCGATGCGCACGTCGCAGCCGAGGGCAATCGAGAAACCGCCGCCCGCGGCAAAGCCGTGCAACAGGCCGATCATCGGCTGGGGCGCGCGACGCATCTTCATCACCAGCCCGGAGAAGCGACGTTGGCTCGCCATGCCTTCGTTGGTGTTGCGCGGCGAGTTGCGTTCCGGGTCCTTCATGTCCAGGCCCGCGCAGAACGCGCGTCCCTCGCCGCGGATCGCAACCACACGCACCGCATGGTTGTCCTGCAGGCTGTCGAAGTAGTGATGGAGTTCGGCGACCATGCGTCGGCTGAGCGCGTTCAGCGCGTCCGGCCGATTGAAGATCAGCCAGTCGAGCGCACCTTCCTTCTCCACGCGCAGCGTCTGGTAGTCCATCGTCGGTCGTCCCGCTCACTCGCCCTTCAGGGCCTTCATGAACATGCCGTTGTCGAAGTAGTCGCGCCAGAAGCTGATCCTGCCGTCCGTGACCTCGAACACGCCGCTCACCGGCATCGCCACCTGCTTGCCGTTCATCACGAAGCGATCGATACGTTCGTTCATCACCACCTTGCCGCTCGCTGCCTGGCGCAGCACCTCGAACTTGACCGGGTCGGTGCCGCCCATGATCGGCGCGAGGAATTCGCGCATCTTGTCGCGGCCGCGCATGTCACCGAGCGGGACGTTGTCGTAATAGCAGTCGTCCGTGACCAGCGCGAGCGCCGCGTCCAGGTCCTTGCGATCGAAGGCCGCCATGAAGTCATTGACCACTTGTTCCGCGTTCATCGTGCGTCTCCTGCCGGGTGGGTGAGCGAATGTCGTCGGCACTATACGATGAAGGGCGGCGCGCGAGACCTCCAAGGGCTAGGCGGGATGCACCTCCCCAAGTGGGTGGGCACGGAGCGCGCCGGCGACGCACGGCTTGAACTCGAAGTGGGCTGCGGAGATGCTAGCGCCGCGCGCGCTGCCGCCGCTCCCGCGCGGGCATTCGTCAATCCCACCGAAGGACAGCCAGCGATGAGCTTCGACGTCGAGAATTTCCGCCACCGCCGCAACGACGACCGCTGGAACCGGGTGGCGGTCGGCGACATCATCGAACGTGTGACCTGGAGCGAGCCGGACAAGCTCGCGCTGATCATGACGGCCGACTGCACGGTGAACCCGCGCTATGCGCGCGTGACCTATGCCGAGGCCAACGCGGTGATCAACCGGGTGGCCAACGCCCTGCTCGCGCGCGGCCTGCCGCCCGCCGCGCGCGTCGCGATGCTGTGCGACAACTCGGGTGAGGCCTGGCTCGCCAAGATTGGCATCGCCAAGGCCGGCCTGGTGGCCGCGCCGATCAACGTCATGATGGCCCCTGACGTGATCGCCGACTGCCTGGAGCACGTCGAAGCGAAGTACGCCATCGTCGACCAGGCGCAATGGGACAAGCTCGGCGCGAGTCTCGCCGCGCGTGGCATCGAACCGCTGGTCGCGATCGGGCCGCGCGCCGACTACCCGGTGCCAGGCTTCGAGGCCTTCCTCGGCGACGCGAGCGACGGCGAGCCTGACGTGCGCATCCACGGCGACGACATCTGGGAGATCCTCTTCACCTCCGGCACCACCGCGCGGCCCAAGGCGGTGATGCTCTCGCACACCTACACCTACATGACGGCCTACGCGCACGCCGTCACCATCACCCGCGGACTGGATCACGAGAGCGATCTGTGCCACGCCACCTTCACGCCGATGGTGTTCCACATCGGTGACCACGCCTGCATCTTCTCGGCGCTGATCGTCGGCGGCACAGCGGTGGTCGGGCGCAAACCCGAGGGGCCGGCGATGGCGGAGACCATCACCCGCGAGCGCGTCACCTGCCTGTTCGGTGGCTCGCCCCAGTTCGTCGAGAGCCTGATTCGCGCGGTGCACGAGACGCCCTTCGCCTACGACCTCGACAGCCTGACGGTGATGTACTTCGGCTGGGCGCCGCTCGCGCCCGGATCGCTGGCCGCCTTTCGGCGCCTGTGCCGGCCGGGGCTCAAGGTCTACGAGATCATCGGGCAGACCGAGGCTGTGGTCTGTCACCGCTTCCACATCGACCGCAACCTCGGCATGTACCTGCGCGAGGCGCCGGCGGTGAACCACGTCGGCAAGCCCAGCCCCCTGCTGGCGTCCACCGTGATGGACGACGAGGGCCGCGATCTGCGCGGCCAGCCCGGCGTCCAGGGCGAGGCGGTCTACCGCTCGCCCGCCATGTTCTCGGGCTATTACCGCGACGAGAAGGCGACCGAGGAGGCCTTCGCCGGCGGCTGGTTCCACTCCGGCGACAGTTTCGTCTACCACGACGACGACGTGCGGCTGATGGTCGACCGCTACAAGGACATCGTGAAGTCGGGCGGCGAGAACGTCTCCAGCATTCGGGTCGAGGCCGTGCTGCAGCAGCACCCGCAGGTGGCGCGGGCGGCGGTGATCGGCATGCCCGACGAGCGTTGGGGCGAGGCGGTCACCGCCTGCGTGATCCCCACCCGCCCGGGCGAGTTCGACGAGCAGGCGGTGATCGCCTTCGCGCGCGAGCGCCTGGCCGGCTTCGAGACGCCCAAGCGCATCGTCCTGCTGGACGAGTTTCCGACCACCGTGGGCGGCAAGATCCTGAAATACAAGCTCCGCCAGGCGTTGGCCGCGGGAGGCTGACCGCGAGCCGCGTCACGAAATGTGGAATCGCGCACACTTTCCGCACTGCAGCGCAGGGTAATTGCGCGAGGGGGACGCGGAGGACCGCCGTCCGTTGTTATCCTGAAGAACACCGATCAGTCACTCCCCCTACGGGGTGGCACCGGACTCCACACCCAGACCCGTGCAGGAGATCAGTACCTTGCCAGCCCTCGCTCTTCGAGTCGCGCCCCGCGCCGCCCCGCCCCTGGCCGTGATCGCCGGCCTGGTATTCAGCTCCGCCAGCAGCCTCGCCGAGGCCGCCACCTTCGCGGATGGCAGCTTCGCCGACGATTGGAGTTCCATCGTCGTCGGCACTGGCACGTCGGTTGCCACCCGCGTTACTTCCGGCGGAAATCCGAATTCCTATTTTTCGATCACCAACGTCACCGACCCCGGTGAGTTCGTATACGGCATCTACCTGAAGACCACGGCGGTCTACACGCCGTCGGTCGAGGGCGCGATTGCCAGCATCGATTACGACGAGGACGCCAAGTTTTTCCTCGGAGGCGGTAACCGCCAGGCGGCGGGCATGGCGCTCCGCCAGAACGGGGTGGTGTACATCCTGAATACGCCGGCGTTCACCAACAGCGCCGACTGGGGGCCGTTGATGAGCAGCGTGCTCACCCCACCGCCATTGCCGCTCACTTTCGCGGGGCTCGACGCGGAGGATTTCTCCACGATTACGGACGCGAGCCTGCACCCTGACTTCAGCGTCAACGGCGGAGCAATCACCTTTGGCTTCTTCCGTGCCAACGGCAGCTCCAATACGCGCATTGCCGGCATCGACAACTGGTTCGTCAGGGTCAACACGGTCGCCGCCCCGATTCCGCTGCCGGCGACCATCTACGCCCAGCTGGCGGGCGTAGCCCTGCTCTGGCACCGGCGCCGGGTGAGCCGCGCCGGCTAGGACCGCTCGTCTGGGGGCGGGGTGGGCGTAGGCACACGCGCCTCCGCCTGCGTACACATCCTGATTACCCGCGTCCGCGGCGCAGACGCCGCGGGAGCGGCGCCCGGTGCCGTGACGGGCGGGACCCCCACGCACACCACTCGGTAGATCTTCTCGCCCGCTGGCTTGTCCTGCTCGGCCATTCGGTCTTCTCCCCGTTCAGGCCGCGCCGGCCAGCGCAGCGACCTCGGTCAGTCGCGCGCAGGCGGGAAGAACGTCGGGCGCGAGCTTCAGCAGCCGGGCGTACTGGCGGGTCAACTGGGCCGCCTCGGGCAGCAGCGCTTCCAACTGCGCCGCCTCGACCTCGAAGGCCGAGCCCAGACGCCCGGCCAGGTCCGTGAGCGCCGTGTCGCGCGCGCCCGGGTCTTCCGTTTCGGCCACCAGGCGGCTGAGCGCGCCGGCGGCCGCGGCGCAGGCTTGGATGCGCTCCGCCGCGGACTGCGGCGCGGGCACCGCGCCTCGCGGCAGGGGCCGCATCGCGGCGATGATGGTTTCAGAGAATTTCCAGCGCGCGCCGACGCCGGCGCCGAGTTCGTGATAGGCGACACCAAGCACCACGCGTGATTCGGTGAGTTCATCGCCGTGCAATCGATCGGCACGGGCGAGGATGGCGGCGTATTCATCGGGAAAGTAATGGATGGCCAGCGTGCGCCCGAGGTCGTGGAACAGGCCGCAGGTGAAGGCGTCGGCGCGGTTGCCGGCGCCCCATAGCTCGCACAGGCCGCGCGCCAGCACCGCCGTATGGAAGGAGCGCAGCAGCGACACGCGAAGTTCCGGCGTACCGAGTTCGAACTCGTTCTCGAGCAGCGCGCTGGTGACGCACATGCGCACTTGTTCCACGCCGAGCATGCTGATCGCGCGCGCGAGCGCGGTGACCTCGGTCTTGCCGAAGAAGGCCGAGTTGGCCATGGTCAGCACCCGCTGGGTGAGCGTGATGTCCTTGGCGATGATGTTCACCAGTCGGCTGGCGGGCGCCTGGGAATCGTCCGAAGTCAGGTCCAGCAGCTCGCTGATGTGCTGGGAGAGGGCGGAGAAGCCTTTCTTCACTGTCATGCGACGCATCAGGAAGTCGACCGTGCCGTGCTCGGCGTGCGCCGGGCCTTCGTTGCCGCCGCGTGGCAGGCGGAAGCGGTCGAGCGCGTTCTTCATCGCGCGGGCATGGCGATAGCGCTTGGAAGTGTCCAGCGCCGAGGCGGTCTCGAGCACCTCGAGGATGCGCTCGTCCAGCGCCATGCCTAGCGACCCGGAGGCGATGGACGGCTCCTGCAGAATCGCTTCGATGATCGCGCCGGGCGAGGCCTGGTCGAAGCGTCGCCTGCCGGTCAGCATCTCGAAGAAGATGCTGGCCAGCATGTAGACGTCGGAATGTGGGCCGCTCGGCAGGTGCATGAAGGGCTCGGGCGACATGTAGCGCAGCGTGCCGGTCACTTCGGCATTGTCCTGTGCCACCTGGCGCAGCACCGACAGCCCGAAGTCCGTGACCTTGGGTACACCGTCGCCTGTCAGCAGAATGTTGGACGGACTGAGATCGCGATGCACGATGTCGTTCTCGTGCAGGTAGGCGACGCCGGCCAGGATCTGGCTCATCAGCACCACCGATTCCGCGAAGGGCACCGCGCCGGCGCGATCGATGCGCGCGCGCAGCGACTCGCCATCGATGTACTCGAACACCAGGTAGCTCATGCGGTGGTAGGTGCCGATGTCGTGCAGCGTCACCACGTTCGGGTGCTGCAGGCGGCTGACGATGCGCGCTTCACCGGCGAGCACCACCTCGTCGTCAGTGACGCTGGGTTTCAGCAGCTTGATGGCGACAAGACGCTCGAGCTCGGTGTCGCGCGCGAGCAGCACCACGCCTTCGCCGCCGCGCCCGAGGAGGCGCTCCACGTGATAGCGGCCGATGCGTTCCGGCAATACGGGGGATTGGCTGTGGGACATGCGCTCCGGGGTCCGTTAAGGAGACTCGAAGCGACAGCGGCAGGCGCAGAGGCGAACTTGAGTCCTCAGTGCAGACGGCGGGGTGGTGCGGCGCCGGTCGGGGCGGCACGTGGCGGGCGCAACGCGGCGGGTGCGACGCTCGCATGGTGGAGCACCATCCGCCAGCCTTCGGCGTCGCGTCGGTAGACATTCGTCGCCAGCACCGGCGGCGCGGTGAAGGTGGTGCCCGGCACGCGGATGTTCTCCTCCAGGAGGTGGATGCGCTGGTCGCCGCTGTCCAGCACCTGCAGGCCGCGCAGGTCGAAGGCGCGGGGCGTGCTGTCGGCGAGGATGTGTCGCCAGCTCTGGCGCACTTCGTCCACGCCGCACAGGCGCGGACCGCCCGGGTGGATGCAGACGATGTCCGTGGCGGGCGCCCACACCCGCATCATCTCGTCGAGACGTCCGCGGGCGAAGGCGGCGTAGAACGCCGCTTCGGCGGCTTCGGAGGTCTCGAACATCGGTTCAGTTGGCCGCGGTCGGGGCGCCGGGCACCGGCGGCGGCGGGTAACCAGCCTGGTTCAGCGCATTGTCGATCGCCGAGCGGTTGTAGCCGGTGAGGACGGCGGTGCCGACGGTCATGGTCGGCACCGTCATGTTGCCGGTACGGGTCTTGAGCTCGTCCTGGTTGGCGGCGTTGTCCTGGACGTTCTTCTCCGTTACCGGTACCCCGCGGCTGTTCAGTGCGGCGCGCACCAGGTCGCAGGCATCACAGTTGGGCACGGTGTAGAGCAGCACCGGGTTGTCGGCCGCGATGTCGGCCACGGTCTTCGGCTTGGTGACCGACACGCCGCGAATCGTGCGGTCCCCCTTCTTGGTCGTGCCGGCCGGGCATCGGTCGCTGAACGACGAGCGTCCCTCGGCGTCCACGCACTCGCTCACGGTGATCGCGGCGAACACTGGCGCGGCGGCCAGCGAGAGCGCCAGCAGGGTTCCGGCGATGAGTTTTCGCATCGAAGCTATCTCCCTAAAACCTAAAGTGTTTCGTCCTCGGGCGCAGACCTCGGCAGTATAGCAGCGGGCGTCGGCGCGGGGCCTCGGCCAGGGCTATCAAGTCGCCATGCCTGCTCCTATAATACCGGCCGCACAGCGATCGCCGCCGCGCCCTGCCGGGTCTGCGTGGCCTGCGGCACGGCATCGTCTCGGCGCCGGCCGCCAGCAGTCCTTCTCGTCGCGTCCGTCGAAGCGTTCCATGCGAAGCAAACCGGGCGAAAGTGGCGGAATCGGTAGACGCGCTGGTTTTAGGTACCAGTGGGGCAACCCGTGAGAGTTCGAGCCTCTCCTTTCGCACCAACTTACAACACCAGGTCCGACCTCGCCGGCGCGCCCCGTCCGGCCACGGTATCGGCACGCTTATCGGCACTCCGCTTCAAATGCACATATCGGTAGAAAATTCGAGCACCCTCGAACGTCGCATGACGGTCGAGATTCCCGAGGACCGGATCGCGAACGAAGTCCAGACGCGACTCGAGAAGCTGTCCCGCACGGCCCGTATTCCGGGTTTTCGGCAGGGCAAGGCGCCGCTCAAGGTGGTGCGCCAGCAGTTCGGCACGCGGGTGCGTGACGAAGTGGTGGGCGAGATCCTGCAGTCGAGCTTCGGCGAGGCGATGAACAAGCAGGACCTGCGCCCCGCGGGTCAGCCGAACATCGACTCGGTGGACACCTCGGTCGGCAGCGGTCTGCGCTACACGGCCGTGTTCGAGGTCTTTCCGGAGATCGAACTGAAGCCGGTCGAGGCGCTCGCGCTGACCCGTCGCAGCTGCGACATCGGCGACGCCGACATCGACGCGATGATTGCCCGCCTCCGCGAGCAGCACAAGGAATGGCTGGCGGTGGAGCGCGCGGCGGCCGACGGTGACCAGCTGAACATCGATTTCGTCGGCAGCATCGACGGCGACGTCTTCGAAGGCGGCAAGGGCGAGGGCTTCAACGTCCAGCTCGGCAGCGGCTCGATGATCGAAGGTTTCGAAGCGGGGCTCATCGGCAAGTCGGCCGGTGACAAGGCCACCCTGGATCTGCGCTTCCCCGAGCAGTATCGCGCCGCCCACCTGGCGGGCAAGCCGGTGCGTTTCGAAATCACCGTCAACAAGGTTTCGGAGCCGGTGCTGCCGGAGATCAACGACGCGTTCATCGAGAAGTTCGGCGTCAAGGAAGGCGGGGTCGAGGCGTTTCGCGCCGAAGTCCGGCAGAACATGGAGAAGGAGCGCGAACGGGCGCTGCGCAACCAGTTAACCTCCGAAGTGCTGGACAAGGTGGCCGAGGCCAACGACTTCGAAGTGCCCAACACCCTGGTGCGCGCCGAATCCCAGCGCCTGCGGCAGCAGGTCGCGCGGGAGATGGCCATGCGCGGCCTGAACCCGCAGAACGCGATTGCCGAATTTGAGAACTCGGTGCAGACCCAGGCGCAGAAGCGGGTCAAGCTCGGGCTCATCATGGCCGAGATCGTCAAACGGGCGGAGCTGCGCGCCGACCCGGCCAAGGTGCGTCAGACCATCGAGGGCATGGCGTCGAGCTACGAAGATCCGGCGGCCGTGGTCAAGTGGTATTACGAGAATCCGCAGCAGCTGCAGCAGATCGAGGGCATGTGCCTGGAGGACGAAGCGGTCAACTGGATTGCCGCGCGCGCCCAGGTGACTGAGCAGTCGGTCTCGTTTGACGCTTTGATGAATCCGGTGCAGACTGGCGACAGTACTTGAGGCAAGTAATTGATGTCGATGGAACATTCCGATTTTCGCATGGGCTACCAGGCACCGCGCGCACTCAACCTGGTGCCGATGGTGGTGGAGCAGTCGGCGCGCGGTGAACGCGCGTACGACATCTACTCGCGGCTGCTCAAGGAGCGGGTGATCTTCCTGGTCGGGCCGGTCGAGGACTACGTGGCGAATGTCATCGTGGCCCAGCTCCTGTTCCTGGAGTCGGAGAATCCCGACAAGGACATCCACTTCTACATCAACTCGCCGGGCGGCTCGGTGTCGGCAGGTCTGGCGATCTACGACACGATGCAGTTCATCAAGCCCGACGTCAGCACCATGTGCATCGGGCAGGCGGCCAGCATGGGCGCGCTGCTGCTGGCTGGCGGCGCCGCCAAGAAGCGTTACTGCCTGCCCCATTCACGGGTCATGATTCACCAGCCGCTGGGCGGTTTTCAGGGCCAGGCGTCGGATTTCGACATCCACGCGCGGGAGATCCTCAAGGCGCGGGATCGCCTGAACGATATCCTGGCCTTCCACACCGGCCAGCCGCTCGAGAAGATCGCCGCCGACACCGACCGCGATCGTTTCATGAGCGCTGACGAGGCGGCGACTTATGGCATCATTGATGCCGTGCTGAGCAAGCGCGAGTCCCTGACCGGCAGCGACCGGTGATCCGCGCAGGCCTTCTTCTTCGAGGTTTACCTGAATGAGCGATGGCAAGAACTCCAAGGGTGATGGCGATCGGTTGCTGTACTGTTCGTTCTGCGGCAAGAGCCAGCACGAAGTCCGCAAGCTGATCGCTGGTCCGTCGGTGTTCATCTGCGACGAGTGCGTGGAGCTGTGCAACGACATCATCCGTGAGGAGATTCAGGAGAAGAGCCCGGGCGGGCATGGCAGCAAGCTGCCGATCCCGCGCGAGATCAAGAACATCCTCGACGAGTACGTCATCGGCCAGCAGCACGCCAAGAAGATCCTGGCCGTCGCGGTGTATAACCACTACAAGCGGCTCGAGACGCGGGTCAAGCAGAACGACGTCGAACTCGCCAAGAGCAACGTGCTCCTGGTCGGGCCGACCGGCAGCGGCAAGACCCTGCTGGCCGAGACTCTCGCGCGGCTTCTGAACGTGCCCTTCACAATCGCCGACGCCACCACTCTCACCGAGGCGGGCTACGTCGGCGAGGACGTGGAGAACATCATCCAGAAGCTGCTGCAGAAGTGCGACTACGACGTCGAGAAGGCGCAGACCGGCATCGTCTACATCGATGAGATCGACAAGATCTCGCGCAAGTCGGACAACCCGTCGATCACGCGTGACGTGTCGGGCGAGGGCGTGCAGCAGGCGCTGCTCAAGCTCATCGAAGGCACGGTTGCCTCGGTGCCGCCCCAGGGCGGGCGCAAGCATCCGCAGCAGGAGTTCCTGCAGGTCGACACCTCGAACATCCTGTTCATCTGCGGCGGCGCGTTCGCCGGGCTGGACAAGATCATCCGCGACCGCTCCGAGAAGGGCGGCATAGGCTTCTCCGCCGAGGTCAAGAGCAAGGCGGACAAGAAGACCTCCAGCGAATTGCTGCATTCGGTCGAGCCCGAGGATCTGATCAAGTACGGCCTGATCCCCGAATTCGTCGGCCGCCTGCCGGTGCTGGCGGTGCTGGACGAACTCGACGAAGAACAACTCATCCAGATCCTGGTCGAGCCCAAGAATGCGCTCACCAAGCAGTACGGCAAGCTGTTCGAGATGGAGTCCTGCACCTTGGAATTCCGCGAGGACGCCCTGCGCGCGGTGGCGCAGCGGGCGGTCGAGCGCAAGACCGGCGCGCGTGGGCTGCGTTCGATCCTTGAACAAAGCCTGCTCGACACCATGTATGAACTTCCGTCGCTCAAGAACGCCACCAAGGTGGTGGTGGACGAGGGCGCGATAAAGGGCGAGTCGAAACCTCTTGTCATCTACGAAAGCGCCGAAATCTCCAAGGCGGCGCCAGATTAAGTCTGGCCCCCTTGCCGGCTCTGCTCACCGGGCGCGACACGCTGTCGCGCCGGCTGCCCGCGATTCCTTCCCGCCCTCGTCCGTGGGGACCGCCCGGTCCCCTGTCCGCACAGATTTATCATCGATCCTGCCACCCACCGGCGTATATGCCGTGTGTGGCATTTGCAGGAGTTACTGAGACATGACCGAATCCAGCAACGTGTTGGCCGTGCTGCCGCTGCGCGACGTCGTGGTGTACCCGCACATGGTTATCCCGCTCTTCGTCGGCCGCGAGAAGTCCATTCGAGCGCTCGAGCGCGCGATGGAGGACGGCAAGCAGATCCTGCTCGTCGCGCAGAAGAGCGCCGGCGATGACAATCCGCAGCCGGACGACATCCATACCGTCGGCACCGTTTCCAACATCCTGCAGCTCTTGAAGCTGCCCGACGGCACCATCAAGGTGCTGGTCGAGGGCGTGCAGCGCGCGCGCATCGAGGCTTTCGTCGAGACCGACGATCTGTATGCCGCGAGCTGCGAGATGATCGACACCGAGGAGGTCAGCGGTCGCGAGGGCGAGGTGCTGAGCCGCTCGCTGATGAGCCAGTTCGAGCAGTACGTGAAACTCAACAAGAAGGTGCCGCCGGAGATCATCTCCTCGCTGTCCAGCATCGACGATCCGTCGCGCCTGGCCGACACCATCGCCGCGCACATGGCGATCAAGATCCAGGACAAGCAGCAGGTGCTGGAGATCATCCCCCTGCGCGAGCGCCTCGAGCATCTCATCCACCTGATGGAAACCGAGATCGACCTGTTGCAGGTGGAGAAGCGCCTGCGCGGTCGCGTCAAGAAGCAGATGGAGAAGAGCCAGCGCGAGTACTACCTGAATGAGCAGATGAAGGCCATTCAGAACGAACTCGGGCAGAGCGAGGACGGCGTCAACGAGTTCGAGGAACTGGGCAAGAAGATCGCCCGCGCCGGCATGCCCAAGGAGGCCCGCGACAAGGCCGAGGCGGAGCTGAAGAAGCTGCGCATGATGTCGCCCATGTCCGCCGAGGCGACCGTGGTGCGCAACTACATCGACTGGATAGTCTCGGTGCCGTGGAAGAAGCGCTCCAAGACCAGCCGCGATCTGAATCGGGCGGAGGAGATCCTCGACTCGGATCACTATGGCCTGGAGAAGGTCAAGGAACGCATCCTCGAGTACCTGGCCGTGCAGCAGCGCGTAAACAAGATGAAGGGCCCGATCCTGTGCCTGGTGGGCCCGCCCGGCGTGGGCAAGACCTCGCTCGGCCGTTCCATCGCGCGCGCCACCAATCGCAAGTTCGTGCGCATGTCGCTGGGCGGCGTGCGTGACGAGGCCGAGATTCGCGGTCATCGCCGCACCTACGTCGGTTCACTGCCGGGCAAGATCCTGCAGAACATGGCCAAGGTCGGCACGCGCAATCCGCTGTTCCTGCTCGACGAGGTCGACAAGATGGCGATGGACTTCCGCGGCGACCCGGCCTCCGCGCTGCTCGAGGTCCTGGACCCGGAGCAGAACAACTCCTTCAACGATCACTACCTCGAGGTCGATTACGACCTGTCCGAGGTGATGTTCGTGACCACCGCCAACAGCCTGAACATTCCGGCCCCGTTGCTCGACCGCATGGAGGTCATCCGCATCTCCGGCTACACCGAGGACGAGAAGGTCAGCATCGCGCAGAAGTACCTCATCCCGAAGCAGATCGAGAACGCCGGGCTGAAGCCCGACGAGATCAAGATCAACGAGGGGGCGATACGCGACGTGATCCGCCACTACACCCGCGAGGCGGGCGTGCGCAATCTCGAGCGAGAGATGGCGACCATCTGTCGCAAGGTGGTGAAGGGCATCCTGCAGAAGCCCGCGACCAAGTCGGTCGCGGTCACGCCCAAGGTGCTCGAGAAATTCCTCGGCGTGAAGAAGTTCCGCTTCGGTCTCGCGGACGAGAAGGATCGCGTGGGCCAGGTGACCGGCCTCGCCTGGACCGAGGTTGGTGGCGACCTGCTGACCATCGAAGCCGTGGTGATCCCCGGCAAGGGCAAGGAGATCTACACCGGCAGGCTGGGTGATGTGATGCAGGAGTCGATCAAGGCGGCGATGACGGTGGTGCGCAGTCGCGCGCGATCGCTCGGCATCAAGCCCGACTTCTACGCCACCAACGACATCCATTTCCACGTTCCGGAAGGCGCGACGCCCAAGGACGGTCCGAGCGCGGGTGTCGGCATGTGTACCGCGATGGTGTCCGCGCTGACGGGCATTCAGGTAAAGGCCAGCGTGGCGATGACTGGCGAGATCACGTTGCGTGGCGAAGTGCTGCCCATCGGCGGCCTGAAGGAGAAACTGCTGGCCGCGCTGCGTGGCGGCATCAAGCAGGTCGTGATACCGAAGGAGAACGAGCGCGAGCTGAGCGAGATCCCGGCGAACATCGTGCAGGAACTCGACATCAAGCCGGTACGCTGGATCGACGAGGTGTTCGAACTCGCGCTGCAGCGCATGCCCGAGCCGCTGCCGGTGGAGGACAGCGCGACGCCGACGGCCAAGGAGCCGCCCGCCGCCGAGGATGAGAGCGACGTCCTGCGACGGCACTGAGAACGTGGTCACGAGCTGGGTCGAGTTCGAGTCGGCTCGCTTGACGGTTCTCTCGGCCGGTTGGTATAACGGCGCCCCCGCGCGATATCGCGCGGGGCTCACGAACAACAATCATCAGCGCGCCGCCCACCAGCCGCAGCCGATGAACACCTACACGCAGGCACGAGGGGACGCGCGATGAACAAAGCGGAACTCATAGACGCCGTGGCCACCGCCGCGGATATCTCCAAGGCGTCCGCCACGCGCGCGGTCGACGCGGTATTCGACAACATCGTCGCCGCTCTCAAGAAAGAAGAGCAGGTGAACCTCGTGGGCTTCGGTACGTTCACGGTGCGCGGTCGTGCCGCGCGTGTCGGCCGCAACCCGCAGACCGGCGAGGCGATCGACATCAAGGCAGCGAAAGTTCCTGGCTTCAAACCTGGAAAAGCCCTCAAGGATGCCGTAAACTAACGCCCTTCCCAGAACATGGAACTGGGTGCTTAGCTCAGCTGGGAGAGCGTCGCCCTTACAAGGCGAAGGTCGTGGGTTCGATCCCCTCAGCACCTACCAGCGCAAAACCATCGGAGTGGTAGTTCAGTTGGTTAGAATACCGGCCTGTCACGCCGGGGGTCGCGGGTTCGAGTCCCGTCCACTCCGCCAAACTCGATGGATCGTAAAGCCGGGCGCACCCAAGGGTGCGCCCGCTGCTTTTGGGACGCCAAAAAATCCACGCTGCGCGCGCTAGAGCAGAGGATTCTCCCCATGCTGCAAACCATCCGTGATCGTACCCAGGGTCTGATCGTCGCTGTCATCATCGGCCTGATCTCACTCACCTTCATCCTGTGGGGCGTAGAGAGCTACATCAACGCCGCGCGCCGCGTGATCGTGGCCAAGGTCGACGGGGACGACATTCCCCTCGAGGAATTCCAGCGCGAACTGCAGCGCTTCCGCCGCCAGGCGGAGAACATGCTCGGCGACAACTTCAATCCCGCCGAGTGGGACAAGCCCGAAATCAAGCAGAAGGCGCTCGACGAGATCATCAACGACAAGGTGCTCGGCCAACTGGTGGACGATGCGCGCCTGCGCGTTCCCGATGCCCTGGTCGCGCGGCAGATCCGCGAGATCGCGGCGTTCCACGACGACAAGGGCGAGTTCTCGCGGGCGCTCTACGACCAGCGCGTGAGCGCGCTCGGTTACTCGCAGGCCGGCTTCGAGCACCAGATGCGCGCCGACATCGCCAAGTCCCAGCTGCGCAACGGCGTGGCCGCGTCCGAGTTCGTCACCCGCGAAGAAGCCCAGCGCATCGCGGCACTGCGCAAGCAGCAGCGCGACATCGGTTACGCGGTGATTCCCGCCGCGGAAGTCGATGCCCAGGTCAAGGTGAACGACGACGACATCGCCAAGTGGTACGAGGCGCACAAGGAAGACTACCGAACGCAGGCGCACGCCAGCGTCGAATATCTCGAGCTGTCGGCCGCGGCCCTGGCGGCGAAGGTCTCGGTGGATGAGGGCAAACTGAAGGCCTACTACGACGCCAACCCCGCGCAGTTCACCATCGCCGAAGAGCGCAACGTCAACCATATCCTGGTGCAGGTGCCGCAGAGCGCCGACGAAAAGGCTGTGGCAGCTGCGGAGGCGCGCATCAAGGACGCCCTGGCGCGCGCACGCGCGGGCGAGGACTTCGAGAAGCTCGCGCGCGAGTTGTCCGACGACGTGGGCTCGAAGGCCGAAGGTGGCGCCACCGGCTTCTTCGCGCGCGGCGCGATGGCGCCCGAATTCGAAGAGGCGGCATTCAAGCTCAAGGTCGGTGAGATCAGCGAACCGGTGCGCTCGCAGTTCGGGTTCCACATCATCCGCTGCAAGGAGATCAAGGCCGGTGGTCTGCAGCCCTTCGAGGCGCAGAAGGCCCAGGTCGAGGCCGCCTATCGCGCGGCCGAAGGTCAGAAGCTCTACCTCGAACAGGCCGAGCAGTTCTCCAACCTGGTGTACGAACATCCCGACAGCCTGTCGGTGGCCGCCGAGGCGCTCGGTCTCGCGACGAGCAAGACAGAGGCACTCACGGCCGATGAGCTGGCCTTGAAGTTCACCGACAAGGTCAGCGCCGCGGTCTTCAGCCCCGAGGTGCTGAGCGAGGGCATGAACAGCGAACCCATCGAACTGCCGGACAGCCGCCTGGTGGCGGTCCGCGTGCTGGATCACCAGCCCGCGACGATTCCGCAGCTCGCCGAGGTCAAGCCCAAGGTCGAAGCGGCAGTGCGCGATGCGCGTCGGCGTGAGCTGACCGCCGCGCTTGGCCAGCAGCTGATCGAGAAGCTCAAGGCAGGCGAGACGGTGACCGACCTGGTCAAGGGGCACGGCTTCGGCTGGGAGAATGAGCCCGGCGCCACGCGCGAGACCGGCAAGATCAACCGTGCGGTGCTGCGCGCGGCCTTCAGCCTCGAGGTGCCGGCCGGTGAACCCGCCTACACCGGTATTCCGATAGGCAACACCGACTACGCGGTGATCCGCGTTGCCAACGTGACCGTGCCGGCCGATGGCGATATCGCGCGCGAGGACAGTTCAGCGGTGATGCGCGACCTGGTGCAGGCGCGTATGGCGGCAGCCTGGACCGACTTCGTCGCCGCGGTCCGGGCCGCTGGCGACGTCGAGGTCCTGTCGAAGAACCTGTGAGCCTGACTCAGGCGTGGCGAACGCTCAGACGTTCGCCATGCCCATGATGTTGAAGCCGCAGTCCACGTAGGTGATCTCGCCGGTGATGGCCGAGGCCAGGTCCGAGCAGAGGAACGCCGCGGCGTTGCCCACTTCGTCGATGGTCACATTGCGCCGCAAGGGCGCGGTGTTTTCGACGTAGGTGAGGAACTTGCGCATGTCCTTGATGCCGGACGCCGCCAGCGTGCGTATCGGCCCGGCGGAGATGCCGTTCACCCGTGTGCCTTCCGGCCCCAGGCTCTCCGCCATGTAGCGCACGTTGGCCTCGAGACTCGCCTTGGCCAGGCCCATCACGTTGTAGCTCGGCATGGTGCGCACCGCGCCCAGGTAGGACAGCGTGAGCATCGCGCCATTGCGCCCCTTCATCAGCGGACGCGCCGCGTTGCCGAGCGCCGCGAAGCTGTAGGAACTGATCTCGTGGGCGATGCGAAAGCCTTCGCGCGTCACGCTGTCGAGATAACCGTCCTGCAATTCCTCGCGCGGCGCGAAGGCGACCGAGTGGACCAGGATGTCGAGATGATCCCAGTAGTCGTCCAGGCTTTCGAACACCGCCTGGATCTCCTGGTCGCTGCCGACGTCGCAGGGCAGGGTGATCTCCGAGCCGAGTTCCGCGGCGAAGTCTTCCACGCGCGACTGCAGGCGCTCGTTCTGATAGGTGAACGCGAGTTCCGCGCCCTCGCGATGCATGGCCTTGGCAATGCCCCAGGCGATGGACTTGTTGCTCGCCACGCCGACGATGAGTGCGCGCTTGCCTTGCAGAATTCCCATGGACTGACCACCTTGCTCGCTGCTGGACTTGGGCCCTCGCGGGGCGAGGCAAGTGTACAGGGTCACGCCGCCGTTTATAATCCTGAGGCCGGGTCGATGGCCTCCGCGCGCGGCGACCTTCCGGCGATCAAGCGCCCTCGAGTACACGCGCCCATGCGAGCCCCGTCGACCGCCGCGCTCCTGATACTGTGCCTGGCGGCGCTCGCGGGTTGCATGGAAGAGCCGTGGAACTCGCCCTATCCGCGCGCTGACAGCGCGAAGGCGATCTTCTATGGCGCTTTCGCCGAGAGACCCAAGCATCTCGACCCCGTCTCTTCCTACAGCGAGACCGAGGCGCAGTTCACCGGGCAGATCTACGAGCCTGTGCTGCAGTATCACTTCCTCGAGCGACCCTACAAACTGGTGCCGCTGACCGCCGAGCACCTGCCGGAGGCGCGCTACTTCGATCGTGACGGTGTAGAACTCGCGGCCACGGCCGCGGCCGAGCAGGTCGCCGAGACGGTGTACCGCATCACGCTCAAGCCCGGCATCCAGTTCCAACCGCATCCGGCCTTCGCGCGCGATGCCGAGGGCGGCTATCGCTATCACCAGTTGAGCGCGACACAGGTGGCGCGTCACGCGACGCTCGCCGAGTTCACGCATACCGGCACCCGCGAGCTCACTGCGGAGGACTACGTCTACCAGATCAAGCGACTCATGCATCCGCACCTGCACTCGCCCGTGGCCGGGCTGATGGGCAAATACATCAAGGGGCTCGCCGCCTTCGGCGAGCGGTTGCGCGAGGCGGAGGGCGGCAACCACGGCTTCGTCGACCTGCGCAAGTACGCGCTCGAGGGCGCGCGCGTGATCGATCGCTATACCTTCGAAATCGTCATCACTGACAAGTATCCGCAGTTCCGCTACTGGCTGGCGATGTCGTTCTTCGCCCCGGTACCCTGGGAAGCGGACGCGTTCTACGCCCGGCCCGGCATGCGCGAGCGCAACTTCAGCCTCGACTGGTACCCCGTGGGCACCGGGCCTTACATGATGGTGGAGAACAATCCGAACCGCCGCATGGTGCTGGCACGCAATCCCAATTTCCGCGGCGAGCCCTACCCGTCCAGCGGCATGCCGGGCGACGAACAGGCCGGCCTGCTGCGCATGGCCGGCAAGCCCATGCCGTTCATCGACGTCGCCCATTACAGCCTGGAGAAGGAGGAGATCCCGCAGTGGACCAAGTTCCTGCAGGGCTATTACGACGTGGCTGCGGTGCTGCCGGACAGTTTCGACCAGGCCATCCAGTTCGCCGGCAACGGCGAGGCGGAATTGACACAAGACATGCGTGAGAAGGGCGTGCAGCTGGTCACCGCGGTGGAGGAGGCGACCTACTACCTCGGCTTCAACATGCGTGATTCGGTGGTCGGCGGCGACAGCGAGCGCGCGCGTCTCCTGCGCCGGGCAATCTCCATCGCGGTCGACTTCGAGGAGTTCGTGGCAATCTTCGCCAACGGCCGGGGCGTCGCCGCCCACGGGCCCATCCCCCCGGAGATCTTCGGTTATCGCGCCGGCCAGGACGGCATCAATCCCTATGTCTACGAATGGCGCGGCGGCCGCGCCGTGCGGCGTGACATCGCCGAGGCGCGTGCGCTGATGCGCGAAGCCGGCTATCCGGAGGGGCGCGACCCGGCCACCGGTCAGCCGCTGCTGCTGTACTACGAAGCGGTCGCGGCCGGTCCGAGCGGCAAGGCCCAGCTCAACTGGTATCGCAAGCAGTTCGACAAGCTCGGCATTCAGCTGGTGGTGCGGGTGACCGACTACAACCGCTTCCAGGAGAAACTGCGCGAAGGCACGGGGCAAATCTTCACCTGGGGCTGGAACGCCGACTACCCGGATCCCGAGAACTTCCTGTTCCTGCTCTACGGACCGAACGGCAAGGTGCGGCATGGTGGCGAGAACGCCGCCAACTACGCAAGCGAGGCCTTCGACCGCCTGTTCGTCACAATGCGCGCGATGCCCGACGGGCCGGAACGCCAGGCGCTGATCGACCAGATGATGGAGATGGCGCGGCGCGACGCGCCCTGGGTGTGGGGCTTCCACCCCATGGCCTACGCGCTCAACCACGCCTGGTACGGCAACTCCAAGCCCAATCTCATGGCGCGTAACTCGCTCAAGTACAAGACCGTGGAGCCGGCGCTGCGCGCGCGGTTGCGACGCGCCTGGAATCGTCCGGTACTGTGGCCGGTGGTGGCCGGCCTGGGCCTGCTGGCGCTGGCCGCGGTGCCCGCCTGGCGCGGCCATCGCGCGCGACAGCGAGCGCGAGCCCGATGAGCGCCTACCTGCTGCGTCGCGCGCTCTACGCGCTGCCCATCCTGCTCGGGGTGAACCTGATCACCTTCGCCCTGTTCTTCGTGGTCAATTCACCCGACGACATGGCGCGCATGCAACTCGGCAACAAGCACATCACCCAGGCGGCGGTGGAGCAGTGGAAGGCGGAGCGCGGCTACAACCGGCCATTGCTGTGGAACGCCCAGGCCGACGGCCTCGCGCGCGCCACCGACACCATCTTCTATCGCAACACCCTGCGCCTGTTCCTGTTCGACTTCGGCCAGTCGGACAGCGGCCGCGACATCGGCTTCGACATCGCGCAGCGCATGGGCCCGAGTCTCGCGGTCAGCGTGCCCGTGCTGATCCTGGAACTGGCGCTGGCCATCGGACTCGCGCTCGTCGTGGCAGTGCTACGCGGCACCTATCTCGACCTGTGGGCGGTGGTGCTGTGCGTGGCGATGATGTCGGTGTCGATGCTGTTCTACATCATCGGTGGCCAGTTCCTGTTCGGCAAACTGCTGCGCCTGGTGCCGATCTCGGGCTACGACCAGGGCCTCGCCGGCTTCAAGTTCGTGGCCCTGCCGGTGCTGGTCAGCGTCGTCGCGGCGCTCGGTTATGGCACGCGCTGGTATCGCACGCTGTTCCTCGAGGAGATCAATCGCGACTACGTGCGCACCGCGCGCGCCAAGGGCCTCGGTGAGCGCGCGGTGATGCTGCGCCATGTCCTGCGCAACGCCCTCATCCCGATATTGACCGGCGTGGTGGTGCTGCTGCCGTCGCTGTTCATCGGCAACCTCATCATCGAGTCCTTCTTCGGCATTCCCGGGCTCGGCAGCTACACCATCGAAGCCATCCAGAGCCAGGACTTCGCCATCGTGCGCGCGATGGTGTTCCTGGGCTCGCTGCTCTACATCGTGGGACTGCTGCTGACCGATGTGTCCTACACGCTCGCCGATCCGCGCGTGCGCCTGGAGTGACGACATGCAGGCGGTGCTGTTGAAGACCGACGTGCTGTTCTTCGTCCTGCTGGTGGCGGGCGGGCTGTACGCCTGGCAGGCGCGGCGCCACGCGCACCTGCGCGCGCCGTGGCGCCAGGTGGCGCGCAGGCCGCTCGGCATGGCGGCGGCGGTGGTGTTGAGCGCCTACGTGCTCATCGCCTTGCTGGACTCGGTGCATTTTCGTCAGACCGGCGCCGATTCGGGCGGCGAACTGCTGAGCGTCTTCGATCTCCTGGTCACGCCGCTCAGGACCCAGGTCGAGCGGACCTATTCGGCGCCGCTCGCCGCCGAGGCCTATACCCGCGAGATGGTCGAGCTCACCAATGGCACCACGGCGCGCGATTTCCCGCGGCTCGTGCATGGCGGCGCGCACCTGCGCGATCCCGCCAGCGAGCGCGGCGCGGACATCGCCGCGCGCCTGGTCGCGGGCGTCCTCTGCGGGACGGCTGCCGTGGCCGTGCTGATCGCGCTCGTGATCGTGAGCCTGGCGCGACGCCGGCGCGAACGTCCGAGCGAGCTGGCGCTCCGCCTGTTGCGTGGTGAGAGCGAGTTTCCCTGGCGCAGCGTGTTCGCGACGCTGCTGGCGCTGGCGCTGCTCACCGGCTGCGGCGCGCAGCTCGCCGAAGGCTATCATGTGCTCGGCACCGACCAGGTGGGCAACGACGTGCTCTACCAGGCGCTGAAGAGCATTCGCACCGGGCTTCTGATCGGCACCCTCACCACGCTCGTCATGCTGCCCTTCGCCATCGCCTTCGGGCTCGCCGCCGGCTACTTCGGCGGCTGGGTGGACGACGTCATCCAGTACCTCTACACCACGCTGTCCTCCATTCCCGGCGTGCTGTTGGTCGCGGCTTCGGTGCTGGTGCTGGAGATCCACATGGGCAAGCATGCCGACGACTACTCGAGCCTCGCCGCGCGCGCCGACCTGCGCCTGCTCGCGCTGTGCTTCATCCTCGGTGTGACGGCCTGGACCGGCCTGTGCCGCTACCTGCGCGGCGAGGCGCTCAAGCTGCGCTCGGCCGACTTCATCCTGGCCGCGCGCGCCTTCGGCGTGTCGCATCTCGGCATTCTCGCGCGCCACGTGCTGCCGAACATCATGCACATCGTGATGATCACCATCGTGCTCGACTTCAGCGGGCTGGTGCTGGCCGAGGCGGTGCTGACCTACATCGACATCGGCGTAGACCCGAGCATGGAGTCCTGGGGCAACATGATCAACGGCGCGCGCCTGGAGCTCGCGCGCGAGCCGATGGTGTGGTGGTCGCTGTCCGCCGCGTTCGTCTTCATGTTCGCGCTGGTGCTCGCGGCGAACATCTTCGCCGACGCGGTACGCGATGCCTTCGACCCGCGTCTCCGGGATCTGCGATGAGCGCGTCTTCACCAACGGTCACGGCGCGCGAGGACATGCCGCTGCTACGGGTCGAGGGGCTCGCGATCCGCTTCGGCCAGGGTGAGGACGAGGTGCGCGCGGTGGACGGTCTCGACTTCGAGGTCGCGGCCGGCGAGACGGTGGTGCTGGTCGGCGAGTCCGGCAGCGGCAAGTCGGTGGCCTCGCTCGCCATTCCGCGGCTGCTGCCGGGTACCGCGCGCATCACGGCGGGACAGGTCTGGTTCGAGGGCGAGGACCTGCTCGCGTGTCCGGAAGCGCGCATGCGGGACGTGCGCGGCGCGCGCATCGGGCTCGTGTTCCAGGAGCCGCAGTCGTCGCTGAACCCGATCATGACGGTGGGCGACCAGGTGGGCGAGGTGCTGGTGCGCCACCAGGGCCTGCGCGGCGCCGCGCTGCGCGCGCGCGTCACCGAGCTCCTGGAGGCGGTCGGCATCGCCGAGGCCGCGCGACGGCTCGGTGACTATCCGCACCAGTTCTCCGGCGGCATGAAGCAGCGTGTGATGATCGCCATCGCGCTCGCTGGCGATCCGCGCTTGTTGATCGCCGACGAACCGACCACCGCGCTCGATGTCACGCTACAGGCCCAGGTATTGGAGTTGATGCGCGCCGAGCAGCGCCGGCGCGGCATGGGCATGCTGTTCATCACGCACGATCTCGCCGTGGCGCACCAGATCGCCGATCGCGTGCTGGTGATGCGCAAGGGGCGCATCGTCGAACAGGGTACGCGCGAGGCGTTCTACGCGGCGCCGCGTCACGAGTATTCCCAGCAGCTGTTCGCCGCCCTGCCGAGCTGGGAGAAGCGTCTGGCTGAAGGGCTGCGGCCGACGCCGAGCACGGACGCCGAGACCGTGCTCGAGGTCGAGAACCTGGTGGTGAGCTACCCGGTGCGGAGCGGCTTCCTGCGGCGCCTGACCGGCGCGGTGCGCGCGGTGGACGGCGTCTCGCTGACGATCGCGCGGGGCCGCACGCTGGCGGTGGTGGGCGAGTCCGGTTGCGGCAAGACCACCATGGGCAAGGGCATCCTGCGCCTCGCGCCGCTGGCCGGTGGGCGCGTGAACTTCGAAGGTGTGGATCTCGCGAGCCTGGACGCGCGTGCGTTGCGGCGCGCTCGCGCGCGTCTGCAGGTGGTGTTCCAGGATCCCTTCGCTTCGATGAATCCGCGCATGGTGGTGGCCGACATCGTCAAGGAGGGCATGGACGCGCAGAACATCGGCACGCCGGCCGAGCGCGCGCGGCGCGTGGACGAACTGCTCGAGCAGGTGGGCCTCGAGGCGCGCCACGCGCGGCGCTATCCCCACGAGTTCTCCGGCGGACAGCGGCAGCGCATCTGTATCGCGCGCGCGCTGGCGGTGGAGCCGCGACTGCTGGTCTGTGACGAGCCGACCTCGGCGCTCGACGTATCGGTGCAGGCGCAGATTCTCGCGCTGCTGCGCGATCTGCAGCAGCGCCTGGGGCTCAGCTACCTGTTCGTCACGCACAACATCGGCGTGGTCGCCTACCTTGCCCATGAGGTCGCGGTGATGCGCGCCGGACGCATCGTCGAGCAGGGCCCGGTGGAGGAGGTCCTGCTGCGGCCGCGTCACGACTACACACGGCAGCTGCTGGCCGCCGTGCCGACCATCGGCGCGCGCGCCTGAGGCCGGCGCGATGCGTCCGGGGGCCAGCACGGTCGGCGCTGAGCTGCGCGCGCTGATCGCGCTCGGCGCGCCGCTCATCCTCAACAGCCTGTTCAGCATCGGCGTCAGTCTCGGCGACACCATGATGGCCGCGCGTCTTGGGCCCACCCAGCTGGCCGGCGTCGCGCTCGGCAACGGTCTGTGGATCGCCGCCTTCCTGTTCGGCCTCGGCGTGGTGATGGCGCTCGGGCCGACGGTCGCGCAGCACTTCGGCGCCGGGCGGCTCGCGGAGATCGGTCCCGATCTGCGCCAGGGCCTGTGGCTCGCGCTCGCCGTCGCGGCGCTGGTCGTGACCGCGCTGCGCCACATGGACCCGGTGTTCGCGCTGTTCGGCATCGCGCCGGAGGTGGCCACGCTCGCGCAAGGCTACCTCGATCACCTGTGCTGGGGCGTGCCGGCGGCCTTTGCCTACCACGCTTTCAAGCAGTTGCACGAAGGCATCGGCCGCACCATGCCGGTCATGGTGGTGATGGCGGTGGCGCTGCCGGTCAACGTGCTGCTGAACTACGGTTTCTTGTTTGGTCGACTCGGGCTGCCGGCGCTGGGCGCACCCGGTTGCGGGCTGGGCACGGGCATCACCTTCTGGCTGATGCTCGCCTTGCTCGCCGGACACGCGCGGCGCGCACTCGACCAGCGCGCGTTCGCGCTATGGACGCGCTTCGACTGGCCCGAGGCGGCGGTGCAGCGTCGACTGCTGGCCCTCGGCCTGCCCATCGGCCTGTCGCTGCTCCTGCAGTCCGGCTTGTTCACCGTGATCGCGCTTCTCATCGGCCGACTCGGCAGCCCGGCCGTCGCCGCGCACCAGGTGGCGCTGAACGTCTGCGGGCTGGTGTTCACCGTGCCGGCGGGGCTCGCCATGGCGCTCGCCGTGCGTGTCGGCCAGGCGGCGGGCAGGGGCGATACGCGCGCGGTGCGGCGCATCGGGGCGAGCGGCATCCTGCTGTGCGGCGCGTGCAGCGGCACGGCGGCGCTCGTCACGCTGCTCTGCGCGCAGCCCATCGTCGCGCTCTACACCCAGGATCGGCAGGTGATCGCGATCGCCTTGAGCCTGTTTCCGCTCGCGGCCGCGCTGCAGTTCGCCGACGGCGTGCAGGTCGCCACGGCCTTTGCGCTGCGCGGACTGAAGGACGCGCGGGTGCCGCTGCTGCTGAACGCGGCAACCTACTGGGGCGTGGGATTCACCCTGGCCTGGCTCGGCGCCCATCGACCGGCGGCCGCGGCCAGCGACATCTGGCTCGGCATCGTCGCCGCGCTATGGGTGGTCGCGGCGCTGCTCATCACGCGCTTCGCGCGCCTGACGGCGCGCATGCAGGCCGAAGCGGGCGCGTAGTGTGTATGCGCGCGAAGCTCAGCCGCCGGCGGTGAACTCGACGATCTGCACCTTGCGCGTGTCGAAGGCAACGTAGTCCTTGATCGCGTCCGCGATCGGCAGCGTGCGATCGTAGGACCAGGCCACCTCCGCGATACGCTGACCCGCGACCTCGGCGTCGAAGTACTCGGTGTCGCCCTTCAAGGGGCAATGGGTGGACTTGTCGAGCCGCACGAGCTTGCCCATGTCGACGTCCTCGCGCGGGAAGTACAGCACCGGGTCGTAGACGTCGCGCGCCACCTCCTTCAGCTTGATGGCCCGCGTGCTGCTGGCCACTTCGACGCCGGCGATGCTCGCGGTGACGCGATGGGCGGGGCGCGCGAGACGCATGAAGTGGCGCGGCTCGGCCGGGTTGTGGATCGCGTCGCGTACCAGGGTCAGGGGCGTGTCCTGCATGGCGCCTACCTCGTCGTGGTTGGGGTTGAACGCGGACCGCGCGGCGCGGGCGACATTCGCCACCCGCGCCGCGCGTTCATTTCTTCGGCACGCCCAGCGCCGCCAGGCGCGCGGCCATGTCGGCGCCCGCCTTGAGCGCGCTCACCTCCTTGTCGATGTAGGCGATCTTGCCCGCGGCATCGATGTAGAAGGTCCAGCGCGAGGCGAAGCCCATCATGCCGAGCACGCCGTAGGCCTCCGCGGCCTGCTTGGTCGGGTCGGCCAGGACAGGAAAGTCGGCCTGGTTCGCCTCGGCGAACTTGCGGCTGGTCTCCGCGTCTTCGGTGCTCGCCATGAAGTAGGCGACGTCGAAGGTCTTCAGCACCTCGCCGCTCTCACGGAGCGACTTGCACTGCGCGGTTCAGCCGCCGGTGAAGGCTTTCGGAAACCAGGCCAGCACCACGGTCTTGCCGCGGTAGTCGGCCAGGCGGTGGACCTTGCCGTCCGAGCCCGTCAGCGCGAAATCGGGCGCGCTGTCGCCGACCTTCAGATCGGCAGCCTGCGCCAGTCCGCACAGCGTGCCGAGGCCGAGGCCCAGCAGCAGGCGGCGTAGAGTCTTGTTCATGAGCACGCTCCCGAGTGAATCAACAGTGTCTTCGCTTACGCGCCGCGGCGGCGGCCGGATTGCCTCACGCCACAGGTTCGCGCATGGTCACCCATTCCTCGGCCGAGGTCGGGTGGATGCCGATGGTGCGGTCGAACATCGCCTTGGTCGCGCCGGCCTTGATGGCCACGGCCAGGCCCTGGATGGACTCGCCCGCATCGGGTCCCACCATGTGCGCGCCGACCACGCGATCGCTGGCCTTGTCGACCACCAGCTTCATGAGAGTCTTCTCCTTGCTGCCGGACAGCGTGTGCTTGAGCGGCGTGAAGGTAGAGCGAAAGATCACCAACTCGCCGAACTTCTCCCGCGCCTGGGCCTCGGTGTAGCCGACGGTCGCCAGGTTGGGATGACTGAACACCGCGCTCGGCACGTACTCGTAGTCCACCGGCCGTTCGTGATCGCGATACAGGTGCCACGCAAGCGCCATGCCTTCGGCGAGCGCCACGGGCGTGAGATTGATGCGGTCGGTGACGTCACCGATGGCATAGATCGACGGCACGCTGCTGCGGTAATTGCCGTCGACCTCGATGGCGCCGGCGTCGTTCATCTGCACGCCCAGCGCTTCCAGTCCGAGATTCGCCGAGTTCGGCCGCCGCCCGGTGGCGTAGAGCACGAGGTCGGTGTCCAGCGTGCTGCCGTGGGCCAGGTGCACGCGCAGCGCCTCGCCGTGGCGCTCGATGCGCGCAATGTCGGTGTCGAAGCGCAGGTCGACGCCCTTCTTGCGCATCTCCTCGGCCAGGAACCTGCGGCAGTCGTCGTCGAAGCCGCGCAGGAACAGCGGACCGCGGTAGAGCTGGATCGTCTCGCTGCCGAGGCCGTTGAAGATGCCGGCGAACTCGACCGCGATGTAGCCGCCGCCGACCACCACCGCGCGGCGCGGCAGGCGTTCGAGGAAGAATACTTCGTTGGACGTCACAGCGAGTTCGCTGCCGGGAAACTGGGGCACGTAGGGCCAGCCGCCGGTCGCGACCAGGATGCGCTCGGTGGTGTAGTCCCGGCCGTCGACGCGCACGGTGTGCGCATCGACGACGGTCGCGCGGCCGCGCAGCACCGTGGCGCCGGCGTTGTCCATGAGCCGCTGGTAGATGCCGTTCAGCCGCTCGATTTCCTCGTTCTTGTTCGCGACCAGGGTCGGCCAATCGAAGCTGCCGGGCGTGTGGGTCCAGCCGAAGCCGACCGCGTCGTGCACTTCTTCCGCGACGTGCGCGGCGTAGGCGAAGAGCTTCTTCGGCACGCAGCCCACGTTCACGCAGGTGCCGCCCATGTAGCGCTCTTCAGCCATCGCGACCCGCGCGCCGAAGCTCGCGGCCATGCGTCCGGCGCGCACGCCGCCCGAGCCGCCGCCGATGATGAAGAGATCGTACTGATATGCGGACATGACAACTCCTGACCTGGACAGCGTCGCTAGTATAGTGGCTCGTGTGAGCGCGGCGGCGGCGCGCATTGGCTACAATCGGCGCGAACAGGCCAGGGGAGCGCAGCATGGGCGAACAGGTGGAAATCGTCGACGTCGGTCCGCGGGACGGGCTGCAGGCGCAGCCCAAGTTGCTGTCCACGGCGGACAAGCTCGAACTCATCGCTCGCCTGGTGGACGCCGGTGTCAAGCGCCTCGAAGTGGCGAGCTTCGTCAATCCGAAGCGTGTGCCGGCGATGGCCGACGCGGACGCGGTGCTCGCCGGTCTGCCCCGCCGCGAAGGGGTGAAGTACATCGGCCTGGTGCTGAACGAGCAGGGGCTCGAGCGCGCGCTCGCGACCTCCGTCTCGCAGTTGAACTGCGCGGCGGTCACCACCGACAGTTTCTGCCTGCGCAACCAGGGGCGCCCGGCGGCCGAGATGCTGGACGTGATCGCGCTGATGGCGCGGCGCGCGCGGGATGCCGGCCGCTTCTTCGGCGTGACCATCGCCGCGAGCTTCGGCTGTCCCTTCGAAGGCGAGGTCGCGCCCGCGACCGTCGTCGGCATCGCGCAGCGCCTGCACGACATGGGCGTGGACGAGATCGCGCTCGCCGACACCATCGGCGTCGCCGTGCCGTCGGATGTCACGCGCCTGGTCGAACTGGTACGGCCGCGTATCGGCGCGACGCCCCTGCGCGTGCACTTCCACAACACCCGCGGCACCGGCATCGCCAACGTCTACGCCGCGGTCCAGGCCGGCGTGCGCATCGTCGACGCGAGCTGCGGCGGCGTCGGCGGCTGCCCGTTCGCGCCCGGCGCCACTGGCAATGTCGGTACCGAGGACGTGCTCTACCTGCTGCATCGCATGGGCTACGACACCGGCGTGGACGTGGAGAAGATCATCGCCACCGCCAAGTGGCTGGAAGGTCCGCTGGCCGCGCCGATGCAGGCCGCGGTGTCCCGCGCGGGGCTCTTTCCCAAGCCGCGCGCGGCCTGAAGCCGCCGACCCGCGGCGGCTGCGGCGATGCCCTCGGGCCTGGCCCGCCTGTGGCAGCGCCACGGCGACGTCCTGCTGGTGGTGCTCGGCGCCCTGCTGGTCTCGGGCAAGGGCATCATCGCCAAGCTGCTTTATCGCGACGGTATCGCCGTCGAGCCCATCCTGCTGCTGCGCGCCTGGTTCTCACTGCCCCTGGTGTGGGCCTGGAGCCTGTGGCGGGTCGGCTGGCGTCCGCTGCTGGCGACGCCCTCGGCGCTGCTGGGTCTCGCCATGCTCGCGGGTTTCGCCAGCCACTACGCCGGGGCGTGGATGAACTTCGTCGCGCTCACCATGATCGACGCGAGCCTCGAACGGGTGCTGCTGTTCACCTACCCGGCGATGGTCGTGCTGGGCCGGGCGCTGATGACCCGGCGCTGGCCCTCGGGCCGGGTGCTCGCCGCCTGCGCGCTGACCTACGTCGGCGTGGCCTGCGCGGTCGGCGGGCTGGAGGCGGGGCTGTGGCGCGCCAATGCGCTCGGCGCGGCGCTGGTGCTGGGCTCGGCGGCGCTGTTCGCCTATTACCTGATCGCGAACGAGCGGGTGGCGGTGAGCCTCGGCAGCGTGCCCTTCATCGTCTATGCGAGCAGCGCCGCCGCGCTGGCGCTGACCGTCCACGCGCTGCTGGTGGACGAGCGGGGACTGCTGGAACTGGTACGCATGCCGCGCCACGACCTCGGCCTCATCCTGCTCATGACCGCGCTCACCAACGTCCTGCCGCTGTTCCTGTTCTCGGCCAGCATCCGTCGTATCGGCGCGCAGCGCGCCGCGCTGGTCAGCACCATCGGCCCGCCGGCCACGCTCTCGCTGGCGGCGCTGGTGCTGGGCGAGACCCTGGCGCCGGTGCAGATGCTGGGCGCGGGCCTCATCCTGGCCGGTATCGTGGTGCTGGAGAGCCGACGGCCCGTCGCCGCCGGGTGAGGGCAGGCGCGGGCCTCAGGACAGGCCCTGGTAGAGCCTGGCCATGGCCTTGCGCCACAGCCGCGCGGGCTTGAGCGGCATGCCGGCGTAGACGCCGGGCTCGCGGATGTCCTTGGTGATGCCGCCCTTGCCGAGCACGGTGACATCGTCCGCGACCGTCACGTGCCCCACCGTGCCGACCTGGCCGGCCAGGGTCACGCGGTTGCCGAGCCGGGTGCTGCCGGACACGCCGACCTGGGACACGATCACGCAGTTCTCGCCGGTCACCACGTTGTGCGCGAGCATCACTAGGTTGTCGATCTTGGTGCCGCGGCCGATGCGGGTCTCGCTGAAGCGTGCCCGGTCGATGGTGGAATTGGCGCCCACCTCGACGTCGTCCTCCAGCACCACGCGGCCGAGCTGCGGGATCTTGAAGTGCCGCCCCTCGTGCTGCACGAAGCCGAAACCGTCGCCGCCGATGGACACCCCGGGCTGCAGGATCACCCGCTCGCCGAGCACGGTGTCCTCGCGCAGCGTGCAGTTGGGGTAGATGATGCAGTCGGCGCCGATCTCGACCCGGTCCATGATGACGACGTTGGGAAAGATCTTGCAGCGCGGCCCGATGCGCACATGCTGTCCTATCACGACATGCGGGCCGATATAGCTGTCATCGCCGAGCGCCGAACTGATGCCGACGATGGCGCTGGGATGGACGCCGCGGGTGTCACCCAGCTGGCTGGGCGCGAAGCGCGCCGCGATGCGCGCCATCATGTATTCCGGCTCCGCGTGGAACAGGTTCGCCTTGCCGGGCACCGGCTTGCCCGGACGCGTGACGAAGGCCGGTATGCGCGAAGCCGCCGCCAGGTCGAGATACTTGTCCTGGGCAACGAAGGACAGCCGGGCGGGCAGGTCGTCGGACAGGCCGCACACGCCTTCGATCTCGAGGGCGGGGTCGCTGTCGAGGTCGAGTTCGAATTCCCGGGCAAGGCGCCCCAGGGGCAGGGACAGGATGGGTGTGCTGAACTGCTGGGACATGAATTCCTCGACGGGCGGGCCGACGCTGCCAGGGGGCAAGTCTACAAGAGCGGGCCGCGCCTGCGCTCGGGCCAGCGCCTGGCGCGCGCGGCGGGCAGCGTTACAAAACTTGTGTTAATTCCCTCGAGCTGTGCGCCGCTCGACACGGCAAACTGCCGGCACTCGACTAGGCTTGCCGCGCCGGCTTGGGACAGCCCCTTGTCCCCGACCTGAGACAAAACTTTAGGTTGTAGGGGGTATTCCAATAACTTTCATTGAGTTATATTATTTTCCAATAAATAACATTAGCTCTGTCATTCAGCCCGTTTCCAAGCATGACGAAGCGCACGCTCTATTTCTTTCTTGGCCTGTCCCTGGTGCTGGTGCCTTTGCTGGCCGGCGCGGACATCTACAAGTACGTCGACAAGCGCGGTCATGTGCATCTGACCGACCGGCCCGATCACGGCGGCTATCGCCGGCTGGTGAAGACCTGGAAGGGCTGGAGCGAGGCCAAGGTCAGTTTCAAGAGCGCCTCCAAGAATCGCCAGAAGTACAGCCCGACCATCGCCCAGGCCGCCAAGATCCATCGCCTGCCGCCGGCCCTGCTGCACGCGGTGATCACCGCCGAATCGGCCTACAACCCCGACGCGGTGTCGACCGCCGGCGCGGTCGGCCTGATGCAGCTGATGCCGGACACCGCGCTGCGCTACGGCGTGCGCAACCGCCGCGATCCCACCGCCAACGTCGCCGGGGGCACGCAGTACCTGCGCGACCTCCTGAACATGTTCGATGACAACCTGGTGCTGGCGCTCGCCGCCTACAACGCGGGCGAGAACGCCGTGCTGAAGAACGGGCGGCGCATCCCGCCGTACCCGGAAACCGAAACCTACGTCCAGCGCGTGCTCAAGTACTACAACGACTACAAGCGCCAGATGTGAGGCCGGCCGGCGCCCGTCGAGCGCCCGGCCGACCGCTACGCCTTACTCGTCCGTCACGCAGCCTTCGGACGCGTTCTTCACCCGCTGGATGTACTTGAACAGCGTCCCACGCTCGGCCTTGAGCGGCGGCGCCGTCCAGGCGGCCTTGCGCCGCGCCAACTCGGCATCGTCCACCTTCACCTCGATGGCGTTCTTGTCGGCGTCCAGCACGACGATGTCGCCGTCCTGCACCAGCGCGATGGGACCGCCCTCCTGGGCCTCCGGCACCACGTGGCCGACGATGAAGCCGTGGGAACCGCCGGAGAAGCGGCCGTCAGTGATCAGCGCCACCGAGTCACCGAGCCCCGCGCCCATGATGGCCGAGGTGGGGGTGAGCATCTCCGGCATGCCCGGGCCGCCCTTCGGCCCTTCGTAGCGGATGATGACCACGTCGCCCTTCTGGATCTTCTTCTGCTCGAGACCGGCGAGCATGTCTTCCTCGCAGTCGTAGACCCGCGCCGGGCCCTCGAAGCGCAGCCCTTCCTTGCCGGTGATCTTGGCCACCGAGCCCCCGGGCGCCAGGTTGCCCTTCAGGATCTGGATGTGACCGGTCGGCTTGATCGGGTCGCTCATCGGCCGGATGACCTTCTGTCCCGGGGTCAGGCCCGGCAGCTCAGCGAGGTTCTCCGCCAGGGTCTTGCCGGTCACCGTCAGGCAGCTGCCGTCGATCAGCCCCTCGGCCAGCAGGAACTTCAGCACCGCCGGAATGCCGCCGACCTTGTGCAGGTCTTCCATGACATAGGTGCCGCTCGGCTTGAGATCCGCCAGGAAGGGCACGCGGTCGCTCACCGCCTGGAAGTCGTCGATGCCGAGTTCGACGCCGATGGCCTTGGCCATGGCGATGAGGTGGAGCACCGCGTTGGTCGAGCCGCCCAGCGCCGAGATCACCACCATGGCGTTCTCGAAGGCCGCGCGGGTCATGATGTCGCTCGGCTTGATGTCGCGCTCGAGCAGCAGGCGGATGGCCTCGCCGGCCTTGCGGCATTCTTCCTTCTTCAGCGGATCGACCGCCGGCACGGAGGAGGAGTAGGGCAGGCTCATGCCCATCGCCTCGATGGCCGAGGCCATGGTGTTGGCGGTGTACATGCCGCCGCAGGCGCCGGCCCCGGGACAGGCGTGGCGCACGATGTCCTGGCGCTCCTGGTCGGTGATCGAACCCGCCACGTAGGCGCCGTAGCTCTGGAAGGCCGAGACGATGTCGAGCACCTTGCCCCCGGAGTGACCGGGCTTGATCGTGCCGCCGTAGAGCATCAGCGACGGCCGGTTGAGACGCGCCATGGCGATCAGGCAGCCCGGCATGTTCTTGTCGCAGCCCGGGATGGAGATGTTGGCGTCGTACCACTGGCCGCCCATCACGGTCTCGATGGAGTCGGCGATGAGGTCGCGCGACTGCAGCGAATAGCTCATGCCACGGGTACCCATGGAAATGCCGTCGCTGACGCCGATGGTGTTGAAGCGCATGCCGACCATGCCGGCCGCCTGTACGCCGCGCTTCACTTCCTCGGCGAGGCCGAGCAGGTGCATGTTGCAGGGATTGCCCTCGAACCAGACGCTCGAGATCCCCACCTGCGCCTTGGCGAGATCCGCCTCGCTGAGGCCGGTACCGTAGAGCATGGCCTGCGAGGCGCCCTGGGAGCGGGGTTGGGTGATACGTTCGCTGACTTTGTTGATCTTGTTCGCCATGGTCATCTCCGGCGTGCTGGGGCGGACGGGTGGATATGCAGCGCGCATGATATGCAAAATCCCTCGCTCGCGGTGTCACGCCGGCTGCCTGCGGGCCCGCGGCTGTCGGTAGAATGCGCGCATGAGAAAGTCGCCTCGCCAGCCGGTGTACCGCAGATGAGCGAGCCCGAGTCAGCCCTGTCCGGCGCGTCGGTGGTGGCCTGGCTGCGCCAGGTGTCGCCCTATTTCCAACGCCATCGCGGCCAGACCTTCGTGGTCTATTTCGGCGGTGAGGCGGTGGCGGCGTCCGGCTTCACCGATCTCATCCGCGACCTGCTGCTGCTCGCCGCCGTGGGCGTTCGCCTGGTGGTGGTGTTCGGCGCGCGCCCGCAGATCGAGCGGCGCCTGGCGGCGCGCGGCATCGCCCCGCGGGTGGTGGGGGATCTCAGGGTCAGCGACGCCGAGACCATGGCCGAAGTGCGCGAAGTGGTGGGCGCGATGCGGCTCGAGATCGAGGCGGCTTTTTCCTTCGGCAGCCGCGGCGGCCCGCTGACGGGCGCCGGCTGCCGCATCGCGAGCGGCAATTTCGTACTGGCCCGACCCGCCGGGATCATCGAGGGCGTGGACCTGATGTTCACCGGCCTGGTGCGCAGCGTGGACGCGCGCGCCATCGCGGCGCGATTGGAGGCGGGCGACATCGTGCTGCTCGCGCCCCTCGGCTACTCGCCCACCGGCGAACTGTTCAACCTGAAGGCCAAGGACCTCGCGGCCACGGTGGCGGCGGAGATCGGCGCGAGCAAGCTGGTGATGCTCACCGAGCGCGACGGCATCGCCGCCGAGCAGGGCGGCATCGCGCGGCAGCTCACGCTGCGCGAGGCGCGCGCTTTGCGCGACACGACCCGCGCCCGGCCCCACGACGACTTCGAGGCCCTCGACACCGGCATCGCGGCCTGCGAGGGCGGGGTAGAGCGCGTGCACATCGTCAGTCGCCTGGTCGACGGCGCGTTGCTGCGGGAGCTGTTCACCCGCGACGGCATCGGCACCCTGCTGAGCGGCGCGCCCTTCGACGAACTGCGCGAAGCGCGGGTCGACGACGTGGGCGGCATCCTGCAGCTGGTCCAGCCGTTGGAGGCGCGCGGCCTGCTGGTCAAGCGCTCGCGCGAGAAGCTGGAGACCGAGATCGACCATTTCGTGGTGATGGTGCGCGAGAACACGGTGGTGGCCTGCGGCGCGCTGTACCCCTATCCCGAGCAGCGCACCGCCGAGATCGCCTGCATCGCGGTGCACCCGGATTACCGCGGCGACCAGTTCGGCGACCTGCTGCTCGACGCCCTCGAGCGGCGCGCGCGCGGCCAGGGACTCGACTCGGTGTTCGTGCTCACCACCCAGGCCACGCAGTGGTTCAACGAGCGTGGCTTCGCCGCCGGCGCGCTGGACGCGCTGCCGGTGGCGAAACGTGAGCTGTACAACTATCAACGGAACTCGGCAGTGCTGCGCAAGGCCCTCGCCTGAGCCACTGCCACGGAGAAATCGAGCCATGCGCTGCTCATCGCGCTTCCTTCTGATCGCCGGTCTCGCGTCCATGTTCGCGCTGCCGCACCCCCTGCTGGCGGCGCCCGTCGCCTCCGCCCAGCGCGACGCGGCGGCCGCCTTCGTCGCCACCCAGGCCTTCATCGTCGGCCGGCTGGGCCGCGACTGTCTGCCGGTGCTGAAGCGCGAGGAGACGCCGCGTGACTATCTGGACAAGTGGCAGAAGGAGAACGCGCGTTACCACGACGCCGCGACGCGCTACATCGAGCGCCGCCTGGCGGAGATCGAAGACCCGGTGGAGCGGGACCAGACCGAGGCGGCCTATTACCAGTCGGTGCAGGCCAAGGGCATGGGTGCGGTGAACGCGCTGTTCAAGAAGGGCGTGAACGAAGAGGTGTGCAAGTACGCCCTGACGCTCATCGACGGCGGCAGCATGAACATCGAGCCGATGGCGACGGCGGGCAAGGGCAGCCTGCTGGAAGACCTGAACGGGCTCGCCGACCTGATGAAGGCGCCCTGAGCCGGGTGGACATCGAGCACGAAAACTACCGGGCCTTCGTCGCCGCGCAGATCGCGCGGCTCGGTGGCGCCGAGCGTCGCGACGCCTTCCTCGAGCTCGCTGAGATGCCGGTCGAGGTGCTCCCGCTGCTGATCGAAGCCTATTGGCACACCCACGATGCGGAGGCGCGCACCGCGCTCATTCGCCTGGTCGGCCAGTTCCGCCGGGAGGAAAGCGTGCGATTTCTCTGCCAGGCGCTGGACGATATCCACGACCCGGCCTGGATGGCGGCGCTGGACGCGCTGGTGGACCTGGGCACGCCGCGCGTGGTGCGCGAACTGCGCGACGTCGTGGCGATGCTGAACCCGGACGACGGGCGCCTGGAGTGGGTGAGGCTGGCGATGGAGCAGCTGATGCAGAGCCTGAGCGCCGCGCGGAAGGATGCGTAGACCCCTGTAGGTCGGACTGAAGTCCGACCTACAGGGCAGGCGACCCTCAGGTCGCCTGCTCGGTCTCTTCCTCGAACTCGACCGCGATGTCGTCGTCCTTCACGGTGATCATCACGTGACCGCCGTTGGCGAGGCGTCCGAACAGGATGTCCTCGGCGAGCGACTTCTTGATCTTGTCCTGGATGAGGCGCGCCATGGGACGCGCGCCCATCAGCGGATCGTAGCCGTGTTCCGCCAGCCAGCCGCGCGCCGCGGCATCCACTTCCATGGTGACCTTCTTGGCGTCGAGCTGGGTCTCGAGTTCGACCAGGAACTTGTCCACCACGTGGCTCACGGTGTCCGGCGTCAGCGCATTGAACTGGATGATGCCGTCCAGGCGGTTGCGGAATTCCGGGCTGAACATGCGCTTGATCTCGCCCATCGCGTCCGCGCTGTGATCCTGGCGGGTGAAGCCCACCGAGGCGCGGCTCATGCGTTCGGCGCCCGCGTTGGTGGTCATGATGATGATCACGTTGCGGAAGTCGCTCTTGCGCCCGTTGGTGTCGGTCAGCGTGCCGTGGTCCATGACCTGCAGCATGATGTTGAACACGTCCGGGTGCGCCTTCTCCATTTCGTCCAGCAAGAGCACCGCGTGGGGCTGCTTGTTGACCGCCTCGGTCAAGAGGCCGCCCGTGTCATAGCCGACGTAGCCGGGCGGTGCGCCGATCAGGCGCGAGACGGTGTGCCGTTCCATGTACTCCGACATGTCGAAGCGGATGAGCTCGATGCCCATGATGCGGGCGAGCTGGCGCGTGACCTCGGTCTTGCCGACGCCGGTCGGACCGGCGAACAGGAAGGAGCCGATGGGCTTGTCGGTGTGGCCGAGGCCCGAGCGTGACATCTTGATCGCCGCGGCGAGGTTCTCGATCGCCTCGTTTTGGCCGAACACCACCATCTTGAGGTCGCGCTCGAGATTCTTCAGCACGTCGCGATCGGAGGTGGACACCGCCTTCGGGGGGATGCGCGCGATCTTCGCCACGATCTCCTCGATGTCGCTGACCCCGATGGTCTTGCGCCGCTTGGAGGCAGGCAGCAGCCGCTGACGGGCGCCGGCCTCGTCGATGATGTCGATGGCCTTGTCCGGCAGGTGGCGGTCATTGATATAGCGGTGGGTCAGTTCGACCGCCGAGCGCAGCGCCTGGTTGGTGTAGCGCACGTCGTGGTGATCCTCGAAGCGCGACTTCAACCCCTGCAGGATCTTGACCGCCTCGTCCTCGCTCGGCTCGCCTACGTCGATCTTCTGGAAGCGGCGCGCGAGCGCGCGGTCCTTCTCGAAGATGCCGCGGTATTCCTGGTAGGTGGTCGAGCCGATGCACTTCAGGTCGCCCGAGGCGAGCATCGGCTTGATCAGGTTGGACGCGTCCATCACGCCACCCGAGGCCGCGCCCGCGCCGATGATGGTGTGGATCTCGTCGATGAACAGCACCGCGCCTTCCTCGCGCTTCAGCTGCGCGAGCACGTTCTTCAGGCGCTTCTCGAAGTCGCCGCGGTACTTGGTGCCGGCGAGCAGCGCGCCGAGGTCGAGCGAGTAGATGGTCGAGTTCGCGATCACCTCCGGCACTTCGCCGTCGACGATCATCTTGGCCAGGCCTTCGGCGATGGCGGTCTTGCCGACCCCGGCCTCGCCGACGAACAGCGGGTTGTTCTTGCGCCGGCGGCACAGGATCTGGATGGTGCGTTCCACCTCTTCCTGGCGGCCGATGAGCGGGTCGATCTTGCCCGCCGCGGCCTGCTCGTTCAGGTTGGTGGTGAAGGCGGTGAGCGCGTTGTTCTGCGTCTCCCCCTGCTCGGTCTCTTCCTCCTGCGGCTGGTTCACCTCTTCGTTGTTCTCCTCTTCGTTGACCTTGGAGATGCCGTGGGAGATGCAGTTGACCACGTCGAGGCGGGCGATGTTCTGCTGGTTCAGCAGGTATACCGCGTGGGACTCGCGCTCGCCGAAGATCGCCACCAGCACGTTGGCGCCGTTCACTTCCTTCTTGCCCGAGGACTGCACGTGGAACACCGCGCGCTGCAGTACCCGCTGGAAGCCCAGCGTGGGCTGGGTGTCGCGGTCCTCGTCCTCCGGCAGGAGCGGCGAGGACTCGCGGATGAAGTCGGTGAGCTGGCGGCGCAGGGCGTTCAGGTCGGCGCCACAGGCGCGCAGCACCTTGGCGGCGGTGGGGTTGTCCAGCAGTGCCAGCAGCAAGTGCTCGACGGTCATGAATTCGTGGCGCTGCTCTCGGGCCTCCTTGAAGGCCATGTTGAGCGTGACTTCGAGTTCTTTGCTCAGCACTGCGGAATCCTCTCTCGGTGAGTCAGGAATCGAGTTCCAGCGTGCACAGCAACGGGTGCTCGTTGTCGCGCGCGTAGGTATTGACCTGGGCCACCTTGGTTTCGGCTATTTCGTGGGTGAATATACCGCACACACCTTTTCCTTGTGTATGCACCTCCAACATGACCCGCGTCGCGGTCGGTCGGTTCATGTTGAAGAACTTCTCGAGCACATGCACGACGAACTCCATGGGCGTGTAATCGTCGTTCAACATCACCACCCGGTAGAGCGGCGGCTTCTTGAGCTTCGGTTGCGCTTCCTTGAGCGCGATGCCGGTATCACGGTGATGGGCGGGTTGATTGGACATGTCTCGTCGTCAGTCACATGGACCCGAGGTCCCGGGCGCGGTTCACTCGAAATTTAAACGTCTGACCCGGGCGGCGCAAATGCGCGCGGCCCGGACCGCCCCGCGTCGGGTGGCGGGGCGCCTGGAATCGCGCGCGCCCGCACAATCTCCCGGTAAAACATCGATAAATGGCCGCACGCGGATTGACACCTTGTGCACTGCAACGTAACGTGCGCCCCGCGCTGGCGATGCAGGTTACCGCGCCGCCCGGAGGCGCCCGCCGACGGCCGGCACTCCATTCCCATCCTCGGCGTGCCAGGCGGCGTGAACAGCGCTGTCGCGGTTGCCGCCCGTGGGGGCGGGTATTAACATGCCGCCCCCCGCCAGCCGCCCCGGATCCGCCCGCAGGTAGCCGACAGCGCTCGCCTGGTGGTCGCGGCCGTCGTCCGGCCCGAGTCGCCCCACGCCCCGCGTCACCGGGTACTGGGAGCAGAATCATCGCAGAGAGACTCCAGGAGATCATGAGCATGTCGTCATTCGAGGAACAAGCCAAGCAGCTCAAGCAGGACTGGGCGACCAACCCGCGCTGGAAGGGCATCACCCGTCCCTACAGCGCCGAGGACGTCGTCCGTCTGCGCGGCAGCGTGATGGTCGAGCACACCCTGGCCCGTCGCGGCGCCGAGAAGCTGTGGAAGCTGGTCAACACCGAAGACTTCGTGCCCTGCCTCGGCGCGCTCACCGGCGGCCAGGCCGTGCAGCAGGTCAAGGCCGGCATCAAGGCCATCTACCTGTCCGGCTGGCAGGTCGCGGCCGATGGCAACACCTCCGAGACCATGTACCCCGACCAGTCGCTGTACGCGGTCAATTCCGTGCCGACCATGGTCCGCCGCATCAACAACGCGTTCAAGCGCGCTGACGAGATCCAGTGGTCGAAGCAGAACGGCAACACCGACTACTTCATCCCGATCGTGGCGGACGCCGAGGCCGGGTTCGGCGGCGTGCTGAACGCCTTTGAACTGATGAAGAACATGATCGAGGCCGGCGCCGCCGGCGTGCACTTCGAAGACCAGCTCGCCTCGGTCAAGAAGTGCGGTCACATGGGCGGCAAGGTGCTGGTCCCGACCCAGGAAGCCATCCAGAAGCTGGTCGCCGCGCGTCTCGCCGCCGACACGGCCGGCGTGCCGACCGTGGTACTGGCGCGTACCGACGCCAATGCCGCCAACTTGCTGACCTCCGACATCGACGAGCGCGACCATCCCTTCGTCACCGGCGAGCGCACCTCCGAAGGCTTCTACGTGACCAAGGCCGGCCTGGACCAGGCCATCGCCCGCGGTCTCGCCTACGCGCCCTACGCCGATCTCCTGTGGTGCGAAACCGCGGTGCCGGACATGGACGAGGCCAAGCGCTTCGCCGAGGCGATCAAGAAGCAGTTCCCGGACCAGCTCCTGGCCTACAACTGCTCGCCGTCGTTCAACTGGAAGAAGAACCTGGACGATGCCTCCATCGCCAAGTTCCAGCGCGAGCTGGGCGCGATGGGCTACAAGTACCAGTTCATCACTTTGGCCGGCATCCACAACATGTGGTACAACATGTTCGACCTGGCGCAGAACTACGTCGAAAAGGGCATGACCGCCTACGTGGAGATGGTGCAGGAGAAGGAGTTCGCCGCGGCCAAGCGTGGTTACACCTTTGCCAGCCATCAGCAGGAAGTGGGCGCGGGCTACTTCGACGACGTCACCACCGTGATCCAGGGCGGCCAGTCCTCGGTCACGGCGCTGACCGGTTCCACCGAGGAACAGCAGTTCCATTGATAGCGCTGGCCTGACCGCGCTATCTCTCGACGCCGGCCTCGTGCCGGCGTCGTCGTTTCAGGCTCCTGCGCTCAGACGCCGAGCAGTTCGTCCAGGATGCCCTCGTAGACGCCGGCCAGGGCCGGCAGCTCCTCGACGTTCACCCACTCATCCACCTTGTGGATGCTCGCGTTCAGCGGCCCCAACTCCACCACCTCCACGCCCAGCGGCGCGATGAAGCGGCCATCCGAGGTGCCGCCGCCGGTCGAGAGTTCCGGCGACACGCCGAGCCGCGCGCCCAGCACCTTCTGCACCGCCGCCACCAGCCGTCCGCCGGCGGTCAGGAAGGGCGCGCCCGACAGGTGCCAGGCGAGCTCGTAGTCCAGGCCGTGGCGATCGAGCACTTCATGAACCGCGGCCTTCAGGCCCGCCTCGGTCTGCTCGGTGCAGTAGCGGAAGTTGAACAGCACGGCGAGGCTGCCAGGGATGACGTTCTCGGCGCCGGTGCCAGCGTTCACGTTCGAGACCTGGAAGGAGGTCGGCGGGTAGAAGGCGTTGCCCTCGTCCCAGCGCCGCGCGGCCAGCTCGGCCAGGGCCGGCAGGGCGCGGTGTACGGGATTGTTCGCGCGGTCCGGATAGGCGACGTGACCCTGCACGCCGCGCACGGTCAGGCGTCCGTTCAGGGAGCCGCGCCGTCCGACCCGCACCATGTCGCCCAGGCGCTGGTCGCTGCTCGGTTCACCGACGATGCACCAGTCGAGCTTGATGCCCTGCTCCTCGAGATGCCGGACGATGCGCACCGTGCCGTCGGTCGCCGGCCCTTCCTCGTCCGAGGTCAGCAGGAAGGCGATGCGTCCCGCGGGCTTGGGGCAGCGCGCGAGAAAGCGTTCGACCGCCACCACCATCGCCGCCAGGCTGCCCTTCATGTCCGCCGCGCCGCGGCCCCACAGGCGGCCGTCCGCGACCACCGGCTCGAAGGGCGGGCGCGTCCAGGCGGTGAGCGGTCCGGTCGGCACGACGTCGGTGTGCCCGGCGAAGCCGAGGCAGGGCCCGGTGTCGCCGAACTCCGCCCACAGGTTGTCGACGCCGTTGGACGGCAGCCGCGTGCAGCGAAAGCCGAGCGGCGCGAGGCGCGCGCTGATGAGATCCAGGCAGCCCGCGTCCTTGGGCGTGACGGATGGTCGGGCGACGAGTTCGGCGGTGAGCGCCAGGGTCGGTTCGGTCACGCGGATTCTCCGCTCGCGGCTTCCGCCAGGCGGCGGGCCGCGAGGCTGCAGTACTCAGGGTCGATTTCACTGCCGACGAAGCGCCGCCCGAGGCGCAGCGCCGCGACACCGGTCGAGCCCGAGCCGGCGAAGGGATCGAGCACCAGGTCGCCGGGCCGGGTGCTGGCCGCCAGGCAGCGTTCGATCAGCGCCAGCGGCTTCTGGGTCGGATGCTTGCCGTGGGCCTTCTCCGCGGCGCCCGGCGCCGTGAAGCGCCACACGTTCTTCATCTGGCGGCCGTCGTTCTCGGCCTTCATCTCGGCGTAGTTGAAGGTGTGACGCGCCGCCGGACCCTTGCCGCCGCGGGCTGCCCACAGCAGCATCTCGGTCGCATGGGTGAAGCAGCGGCAGCCGAGGTTGGGCGGCGGATTGGGCTTCTCCCACACGATGTCGTTCAGGAGGCGATAGCCGAGCTCCATCAGCGCCATGCCGACCGAGAAGTACACGTGGTGGGTGCCGCTGACCCACAGCGTGCCGCCGGGCTTCAGCACCCGGCGACATGCTTCGAGCCAGGCGCGGTTGAAGTCGTGGTCGGCGGTGACCCCCGCGCTCGCGTCCCACTCGCCCTTGGCCACGCTGACCCGCCGGCCGGCATGGCAGGTGGTACCGCCGTTGGAGAGGAAATAGGGAGGATCGGTCCACACGCAGTCCACCGACGCCTCATCGAGGGCTTCGAGCAGCGCCAGGTGTTCGCCGTGATGCAGGCGCGCACGGCCGTCGCCGCTGTCCCAGAACGCCGCCGCCTTGCCGCGCTCAGCCTTCTTGCGGCGCGCGGGCGTCGATGCTGAGGGCATGGATGTCGGTTTCGAGCAAAGTCTCCAGCGCGGCATACACCAGGCGATGGCGCTTGAGTGGCGGCAGGCCGGCGAAGCGTTCCGCGACGATGCGCACGCTGAAATGACCCTTGCCGGTCAGCGCGCCGGCATGTCCGGCGTGGGCCGCGCTGTCGTCGCTGATGTCGAGGGCGCTCGGCGCGAGCGCCGCCTCGAGCGCCGCGCGTATGCGTTCGACCCGCTGGTTGTCGGTCATGCCTGTTGCTCGTGGCTCGCGCGCCGCGTGAACTGCTGCGGGATGGTTTCGGCGTCGATGATGCTAGACTCGCGACTTCAATCGTCGCGCCTAGAGTGTGCCTCAAAGCGCGGGGGCAAGGCCAGCGCGCACCGCGGCCCAGGCGCAGCTCTTCTTGTCCGGCGCCCATCGGCGTCGTCGCGCTCTACCGGCATCGTTCCATGAAGGCTCTACATATCCGCGTGCACCCCACGCACCCGCAGGCGCGTCTGGTGAAGCAGGCGGCCGACATGCTCGCGCGCGGCGGCGTAATCGCCGCGCCCACCGACGCCTGCTACTCATTGCTGTGCGAGACCGGCAACAAGGCTGCCGAGGATCGGCTGCGCGCCATTCGCCATCTCGAGCGCGACCATCACCTGACGCTCTTGTGCCGCGACGTGGCCGAGATAGCCACCTACGCGAAGGTCGACAACGACGCCTTTCGGCTGATGAAGACCCTGGCCCCCGGCCCCTACACCTTCATCCTGCCGGCGACCCGCGAGACGCCGCGCCGCCTGCAGGACGAGAAGCGCCGCACGGTGGGTCTGCGCATCGTCGACCACCCCTTCATCCAGGGCCTGCTGGACGACCGCTCGCCGCTGCTGGCCTCGACCGTGATGGACGACCGCATCGGTCTGCCCTACGCCGATCCGGAGGACATCCTGGCCGACGTCGGCCATGCCCTGGAGGCGGTGTTCGACAGCGGCGCGGTGGGCATCGAGATGTCGACCATCCTCGACCTCACCGGCCCGGAGCCGCGCCTGGTGCGCCAGGGGCTGGGCGACGTGTCGCGCGTGGTCGACCTCGGCTGAGCCCCGCGTCTTTTGATCTGCCTGCCGTCCGCTGGAATAATACCGGCGCTTTCACCATGACCACCCGGCCCCATGCCCAGGCGTCGCCCGTCGGCCAACGACCGGGCGTCGAATGCCATTTCCGCGCGCCAACCAGGAATCTCCTGCAATGACCATTGCCGCCAACAAACGTGTGCTGTCCGGCATGCGGCCCACGGGCCAGCTGCACCTGGGCCACTACCACGGCGTGCTCAAGAACTGGATCCAGCTGCAGCACGAGTTCGAGTGCTTCTTCTTCGTCGCCGACTGGCACGCGCTGACCACCTCCTACGAGGACACCGGCATCATCACCGAGTCGGCCTTCGACATCGTGGTCGACTGGCTGTCGGTCGGCATCAACCCGGGCGAGGCGACGCTGTTCGTGCAGTCGCGGGTGCCGGAGCACGCGGAACTCCACCTGCTGCTCTCGATGATCACCCCCATCAGCTGGCTGGAGCGCGTGCCGTCCTACAAGGACCAGCAGGAGAAGCTGAAGGAGAAGGATCTCTCGACCTACGGCTTCCTCGGCTACCCCCTGCTGCAGGCGGCCGACATCCTGATCTACAAGGCCGGGCACGTGCCGGTGGGCGAGGACCAGGTCGCGCACATCGAACTGACCCGCGAGGTCGCGCGGCGCTTCAATTACCTCTACGGCCGCGAGCCGGGCTTCGAAGACAAGGCCGAGGCCGCGGCGAAGAAAATGGGCAAGAAGAACGCCAAGCTCTACTTCGACATCCGCCGCAGCTACCAGGAGACCGGCGACCCGGAGGCGCTGGACAAGGGCCGCGCGCTGCTCGAGGCCCAGCAGAACATCAGCCTCGGCGACCGCGAACGCCTGCTCGGCTATCTCGAAGGCGGCGGCAAGGTCATCCTGCCGGAACCGCAGGCGCTCCTGACCCCGGAATCGAAGATGCCGGGCCTGGACGGCGAGAAGATGTCGAAGTCCTACGGCAACACCATTGGGCTCCGCGAGGCGCCGGAAAGCGTCACGCAGAAGTTCCGCACCATGCCCACCGATCCGGCGCGCGTGCGCCGCACCGATCCGGGTGACCCGGCCAAGTGCCCGGTGTGGAAGTGGCACGAGGTCTATTCCAACGACGAAGTGCGCAGCTGGGCGCGCCAGGGCTGCACCACGGCCGGCATCGGCTGCCTGGACTGCAAGCAGCCGGTGATCGACGCGGTGCTGAAGGAGCAGCAGCCGATACGCGAGCGCGCGGTGGAGTTCCTCGCCGAACCGGAGGCCGTGCGCGCGATCATCGACGAGGGCTGCGAGGCCGCCCGCGACGCCGCGCGCGACACCCTGGACGATGTGCGCCAGGTGATGAACCTGGCCTACCGCTGACATGAGCGAGACCGAGGTCGAGGTCGAGGCGCTGGCGCCTGCCCGCATGGGCCCGCCGCAGCAGGCGGAGATGCCCTTCGCGGTGGTGCAGGGCGTGCCGCTCACCGAGCCGCCGCGGGATCTCTACATCCCGCCCGAGGCGCTGGAGGTGTTCCTCGAGGCCTTCGAGGGGCCGCTCGACCTGCTCCTGTATCTCATCAAGCGTCAGAACCTCGACATCCTCGACATTCCGATCGCGCGCATCACCGAGCAGTACATGACCTACATCGAACTGATGCAGGAGATGAAGTTCGAGCTGGCGGCGGAATACCTCCTGATGGCGGCCATGCTGGCCGAGATCAAGTCGCGCATGCTGCTGCCGCGGCCGAAGCGCGAGGGCGAAGAGGAAGAGGGCGATCCGCGCGCCGAGCTCGTACGTCGCCTGCAGGAATACGAGCGCTACAAGAAGGCCGCCGAGGACATCGACGTGCTGCCGCGCATGGAGCGCGACTGGTACCCGGTGGTGGTGGAGTTCGAGCGCGCGAGCGCCGCGCGCGATCTGCCGGACATCACCTTGCAGGCCCTGCTCGACGCCTTCCGCGACGTGCTGCACCGGGCCGAGATGTTCGCCGACCATCGCATCAAGCGCGAGGCGCTCTCGGTGCGCGAACGCATGTCGCGGGTGCTGGCCCAGGCGCGCGGCGACGTGTTCACGGCGTTCCACGATTTCTTCACGGTCGAGGAGGGGCGCGCCGGCGCGGTGGTGACCTTGATGGCCATCCTCGAATTGCTGAAGGAAGCGCTGATCGAAATCGTGCAGAACGGCGAGCGCGAACCCATCTACGTCAAGCTGGTCGCCTGAGGCACGGGAGTGAACATGACCGAGGCGATGAACCTGAAACCCGTGGTCGAGGCGCTGGTGATGGCGTCCGACACGCCGCTCAATGTCGAGCGCCTGTGCAAGCTCCTGGAAGAGGAGGGCGGCGGCGGCCCCAGCCGCGACGAGGTGCGCGGGGCACTCGATGCGCTCCAGTCCGACTACGCCGAACGTGGCGTGGAACTGGTGGAGGTCGCGAGCGGCTATCGTTTCCAGGCCCGCTCTGCCTATGCCGAGCGCGTCGGCCGCCTGTGGGAAGAGCGCAAGCCGCGCTACTCGCGCGCGCTGCTCGAGACGCTGGCGCTGATCGCCTATCGCCAGCCCATCACCCGCGGCGAGATCGAGCACGTGCGCGGCGTGGCGGTCAGCAGCAACATCATGCGCATCCTGCAGGAGCGCGACTGGATCAAGACCGTCGGTCACCGCGACGTGCCGGGACGCCCGGCGGTGTACGCCACCACCAAGGAATTCCTCGACTACTTCGGGCTGAAGTCCCTGGCCGAACTGCCGAGCCTGGCGGAGCTCAAGGACTTCGACGCGATCAACGCCGATCTCTTCGCCAACATCGTGATGGACGAAGAGCAGGCGGCGAGCGAGGGCGGCGAGAACGTGGTGCAGGCGGTGGCCGA
>JAIEQK010000010.1 GCA_019747795.1 Gammaproteobacteria bacterium
GCGCAGGCAAGCGCGCCCATCGCCAGCGCGCCACAGGTCACGAGCGCGAACCAGGCGTAGCCCGCGGTCGCGCCGTGGGCGCCGGTCAGCCAGGTCGGCAGGGCGGCGCCCGCCAGCACGCCGGCCAGCGCGAAGGTCTCGCGAAGAGCGGTCACGCGGGTGCGCTCGGTCGCATCGAGCGTCAGTTCCGCGCCCTGCGCGTAGTGACTGACCTGCACCAACGCGAGCGCGCTGTAGACCACCACCAGCATGGCGAAGAACCATGCCGCGACGAAGGGCAGTACCGCGGCGGGTGGCGCGAACAGCCCCCAGGCGGCGAGCGCCAGCAGCGGCGCGCCAAGCAGGATGAACAGGCGACGGTCGAGGCCACGCGCCCGCGCGCGATCGCTCAAGAGCCCGAGCAGCGGATCGACGAAGGCGTCCAGCGCGCGCGCGGCGACCAGCAGCACGCCCTGCGTGGCGAGCCCGAGACCGTAGTGCTCGGCGTAGAGCTTGGGCACGTGCACGTAGACCGGCAGGGTCAGCATCGCGAGCGGCGCGGCGAGCGTGCAGTAGGCCGCGAGACGCGCGCGCGGCAGGCTCACGGCTGGCGCTGTGTCGTGCCGAGCAGGCCGGCGCGCACTTCCGGCGCGCTGGTGCCGTGATCGAGCCAGATCGAGAAGAAGGCGTCGACGAAGGCCGGGTCGCGGATCGTCGCGAGATGACGTTCGTTGGAATAGAAGCGCGCCTCCTGTCCCGGCAGCGCGAGTCCCACCAGCCGATCGCCCTTCTTGACGTTGGGAAAGGCCGCCGCCATCGCCACGCGCCAGCGCTCGAGCAGCGCGTCGTCGCGCTGGCCCAGGTCGCGCATCTCGTCGATGCTGACCTCGGCCAGGTCCTTGCCCTTCAGGTTCACCGCGTACTCGATGTCGAGCGCGAAGGGTTGACCGGGCCGATAGCCTTCCGCGCCGGTCCACAGCCGCGCGGTGTAGATCTTGAAGCCCAGGCGGCGCATCTCGGCGCTGCCGTGCAGATCGAGGCCCGGCGCGTCGGCCAGAACCACGCTCGGCAGATCGCGCGCCGCCGCAGCGAACGCCGTGGCGTAGAGCAGGAACGCCAGCGCGACGCGCTCAAGCCGCATGATGGAAGCCGAACTGCACGACGTCCGTGCGTCCGCTGCGGAACCCGGCCTCGCAGTAGCACAGGTAGAACTGCCAGAGCCGCAGGAAACGCTCGTCGAAGCCGAGCGCGCGGATCGCGCTCGACGCCGCCTGCACGCGCTCGCGCCACAGCACGAGCGTGGTGGCGTAGTCGATGCCGAAGCGATGGCGCGCGGCGCAGGCGAGTCCTGCGCGGGCGGCATCGTCGACCATGCGCTGCTCGGGGGCGAGCATGCCGCCCGGGAAGATGAACTCACGGATGAAGTCGCTGGTGCTGCGGTAGCGCGGAAAGACCTCGGGCGCGATGGTGATGGCCTGCACCGCGGCGCGACCGCCCGGCGCGAGGCGCGCGGCGAGCGTCTCGAAGTAGCGTCGCCAGTAGCGCTCGCCCACCGCCTCGAACATCTCGATGGAGACGATGTGATCGTAGCGGCCGGTGAGATCGCGATAGTCGATGAGTTCGAGACGCACGCGGTCCTCGAGCCCGGCGGCGGCGATGCGCGCGCGCGCGAACCCGAGCTGGGCCGGCGACAGGGTGATGCCGGTGACGCGCAGGTCGTGGTGGCGGGCGGCGTACTCGGCGAAGCCGCCCCAGCCGCAGCCCACTTCCAGCACGTGCTGGCCGGGATGCGGATCGATCAACTCGATCATGCGTTGGTACTTGGCGGCCTGCGCGTCTTCCAGCCCGCGACCGGGCTCACCGTCGAAGCAGGCCGCGGAGTAGGTCATGCTCGGATCGAGCCACAGACCATAGAAGTCGTTGGACAGGTCGTAATGCGCGGCGATGTTGCGCCGTGCCTGGGCGCGGGTGTTGGTGCGCAGCAGGTGACGCAGGCGGAGCGCGAACGACACCAGCGGCTGCGCGTAGAAGCGCTGGCCGAGCGCCGCTTCGTTGGCGGCGCAGAGCAGCAGCAGGCCGGTGAGATCGGAGGTCATGAGGCGACCGTCGCGATAGCACTCGGCGAGACCGACGTCCGCGGCGCGCAGCAGCGCGCCGGCCACGTCCCAGTCGGCGAGCTCGAGATCCGCCTGCGGACCGGGATGGCGACCGCGGAACACGCGCTGCGAGCCGTCCGGCGCGGTGAAACACAGTTGGCCATGGTCGAGGCGCGCCAGCACCGCGAGCAGGGCGCGGGCGGCGGCCGGCGGCGCAGACAGGGACAGCGCTTTGGCGGCGCGTTCAGAACTCATGTGGGCTCTCTCAAGTGATGGATTCGAGGGTCGGGCCGGGCGGCTTGCGGTACCAGGGCACGCGCTTGTGCCACAGGCGCAGCGCCTGCCAGTGAATACGTGCGATCACGCCGAGGGTGAACAGCGGATGGCGCAGAAAGGCGGTGAGCGCGCTGCCCGAGTCCAGCGCCCGCGGCCTGCCGCTGACCACGGTGCGGATCAGCACGTCGGCGGCGGTGGCGCCATCGTGGTAGTCGATGCGCGCGGTCGCGTTCGCGCCGTCCTGGCTGAAGCGGAAGCGGTAGTGTCCCTCGACCCTGCAGAACGGCGAGACGTGCAGCGCCTTGTCGGCCACGAGCCAGCGGTCGGCGTCGATCTCGCCGCCGTCGGGCGCGGTGAGCACGTAGTCGTGACGCTCGCCGAAGGTGTTGGAGACCTCGGCGATGACCGCGCGGAGCGCTCCCGCCTGGTCGTGGCAGTACCACAGCGTGATCGGATTGAAGACGTAGCCGAGCAGGCGTGGAAAGGTCTGCAGCACCACCTCGCCGTCGGCCGCGCTGCAGCCGGCGGCGGCCAGGCGCGCGCGCGCCCAGGTCAGCAGATCGCTGCCGTCCCGTGGACCATAGTCGCGGGCGTGGAAGGACAGCAGGTTGAAGCGCTCGCGGGACAGCCAGCGGTTCGGCAGGCGTGCGAGCGTCGACAGGGGCACGCGCAGGAAGAACACCGGGTAGCTGAAGCGATGCGCGCGTGGCCGCAGGCGGTGGTGCATCACGCGCCCGAAGCAGATCTCCGGCCGCGTGGGCGGGCCCGCGTGGGGCGCCTCGCTCATGCCGCGCTCGCCAGCGCGCGGCGCCAGCCGGCGGGCGGCAAAGCGACGCGGCTAGGCTGCGTCGGCATGCCCCAGGGCCGCGCGACGTCGCCCAGCTGTTCCGCCACCAGGAGTCCCGCCTGCAGACCGTCCTCGTGAAAGCCGTAGCCGCACCACGCGCCGCAGAACCAGGTGCCCCGCTGACCCTGGATGTCCCACAGCGCGTCCTGCGCGGCGATGGCCGCGGCGTCGAACTGCGGATGGGCATAGGTGGTGGTGAAGTGGCACTGGGCGGGATCGGGCTCGATGGAAGGATTCAGCGTCACGAACCAGTCGCGGGCGCTGTCCAGGCTCTGCAGGCGATTCATCCAATAGCTTACGCACAGCTCGCTCTGCGCATCGTCGGCGAGGAAGTTCCAGCTCGACCAGGCGCGACGACGGCGTGGCATCAGGCGCGGGTCGGTGTGCAGCACCGCGCGATTGGGCGCGTAGCGGAACGCCGACAGCAGGCGTCGCTCGTCGCGACTCGCGTCCGCCAGCAGGGCGAGCGATTGGTCGGCGTGGGTGGCCAGCACGACGTGGTCGAAGGCGCGACTCACGCCGTCGGCGGTCGTGATCTGCGGCCCTCGTGGCCCTCGTTCCACGCGGGCCACTGGCGTGCCGACGTGCACCGCGCCGCGCAGGCTCTCTCGCAGTCGCGCGACGTAGGTCCGCGAGCCGCCCACCACGGTCCGCCATTGCGGCCGGTCGCTGAGCTGCAGCAGGCCGTGGTTGTCGCAGAAGCGGATGAAGGTCCGCGCCGGGTAGGCGCCGATGTCCTCGGCCGAGGCCGACCAGATGGCGGCCGCCATCGGCAACAGGTGATCGCGAGCGAAGTCGCGCGAGTAGCCGTGTCGGGCGAGCAGTTCGCCGAGCGACCACTCGGCCGCCGGTCCGGCGAGGTAGTCGGGCGCCTCGCGGTAGAAGCGCAGGACGTCGCGCAGCATGCGCCAGAAGCGGCCGCGCAGAACGTTCGATGGCTGGGCGAAGAGGCCGGCGAGATCCCCGCCCGCGTATTCGAAACGACCGCCGTCCAGCGAGGCCGCGAAGGACATGTCACTGGCGCGGGTGGGCACGTCGAGCAGGTCGAACAGCGCGACCAAGTTGGGGTAATTGCGCGCGTTGTAGACGATGAAGCCGGTGTCGATCGCGAGTTCGCGGCCGCCGTCGTCGACCACGACCGTGTTGCTGTGCCCGCCGAGCCGCCCTTCAGCCTCGAATACGGTCACGCGGTGGCGCTGCCCGAGCAGCCAGGCGGCCCCGAGGCCCGCGATGCCGCTGCCGACTACGGCAATATCGAGCGCCGCGCCCTGCGTGAACTCCTGGCCCATGTCCCCACCCCCGAATAATGCCCCGCAGTGGCTACGCGTTCGCCGCGGGCACGGATCACCCCGCCCACCTGATCCGCTCGTGGGCCCTCGCCGTAGAAGCTGGCATGATGAGCAAGCCCATGACGACACGACGACCGACCGAGGACGCGGAGATCCTGCCCTTTCCCCACCCGCCGGAGGAGCGCCGCGAGCCCGCGGCCGATCCGGCGGCGCTGGAACGTGCCGAAGAGACCGCGCTCCTGGTGAAGGTGCGAGACGACGGTGACCGGGCGGCCTTCCAGCGGCTGTTCAAGCTGCTCGCGCCACGCATCAACAGTCACCTGCGTCGCGGCGGCATGGCCCCGGCGGATGCCGAGAACCTGCTGCAGGACGTGTGGCTGGTGGTGTGGCGCAAGGCCAATCTATTCGACCCCAAGCTGGCCTCGGCCCGCACCTGGATCTTCACCCTGGTCCGTAACCGGCGCATCGACCTCGAGCGCGCCGCGCAGCGCGAGCAACGCCTGGTCGCGGACTTCGCGCGCAGCGAGGGCGGTGTGGACAGCTACGAGGTCGACCTCCTTTCGCAGGCATTCGGCGCGCGTGTCGGCCTGCTTCTGAATGACCTGCCCGTGGAACAGCGCGACGTGCTCATCAAGTGCTTCGTGGAAGGGAAATCTCAACGCGAAATCGCCGAAGAGAGCGGTTTGCCCATCGGCACGGTGAAATCCCGCGCGCGACTCGCCTTCGAGCGCGTGCGGGCCGTGCTGGGAGAAGGATGATGACTAGCATGCGACACCCGGACAGCGGCTGGCTGATGGACTATGCCTGTGGGCATCTGAGCCCGGCCTTCGACGCCGTGATCGCCACTCACTTGCTCGGCTGCGCCGAGTGCCGGCGCGACCTCGAACTCGCCGAGCGCCTCGGCGCCGAGGTCATGGTCAACGATGGCCTGCTCGCGCCGCGACTGGCCGCCGAGGACGTGCTGGGCACGCAGCGGCCCATCGCCGATTCGCTCGGCTGGCGGCCGAGCAGCGCGGTGCAGGGCGCACGCGACCTGACCGCCGTGGCCAGCACTTATTTGTCGCTCGGCGAGCCCGCGCTGCGCTGGCGCAGCGTCGGTGGCGGCGTGGCGATGGCCAAGCTGCGCGGCGGCGAAGGCGACCGGCTGTGGCTGCTGCGGGCGCAGCCGGGCGCGGTGCTGCCGCGCCACAGCCATCACGGCAGTGAGCTGACCGTGGTGCTGCAGGGGGCTTACGTGATCGACGACCAGGTGTTCGGCGTGGGCGACCTGGAAGACGCCGACGAGTCCGTCACGCACCAGCCGATAGTCACCACGCGTGGCGAATGCCTGTGCCTGGCGGCCACAGCGGGGCCGCTGCGCTTCGCGAGCTGGCCAGCGCGTCTCGCGCAGCACTACCTCGGGATTTGATCGCCATCAGACAGGCGTCCTCCACGCCGACTTTTCCTGCGAGCGACTATCGGCAAGACTGGGCGCATGCCCGGTCCTCAGATTCGACGTTGGCTGCCCAAGCCTGACTCCCTGCGACGCTACCGTTCCCTGCGCTGGTTCGGGCCGCTCCTCGACCGGCGCTGGCTGTGGCACGCCGACCGGCGCAGCATCGCCACCGGCCTCGCGGCCGGCACTTTCATCGGTCTGACGATCCCGGTCGCGCAGATGCTGCTCGCCTGCGTGGCGGCCCTGGTCCTGCGCGCCAACCTGCCGGCCGCGGTGCTCGCGACCTTCGTCTCCAATCCTTTGACCACGCCGGCCATCCTGGTCGCGGGCTACCACCTCGGCGTCCTGGTGCTGGGCGTGCCGGCGCCGCTGACCGACCAGGCGATGATGGGGTTGCCGCTGGCCGACAAGCTGCGCGCGACGGGCGAGCCACTGGCGACCGGCATCGCGCTCATCGCGATCGCGGCCTCTCTCGCGAGCTATTTCGCCGTGCACGCCAGCTGGCGCCTCGCGGTGTACCTGCGCCTGCGGCGCAAGCGGCGCAGCGCCGCCGCGCGCGCACAGAGCTGATCAGGCTTCGCGTGCCGCGCCGTAGCCGAGCGCGAACGCTGTGTCACCGTCGCGGCCGAGGTCGCGCACGGTCGGCACGACCGCGCGGCGGCCGTTCGGGATCTGCGCCTCGACGTTGCCGTGGAAGTAGCCCAGCCGATCGAGGAACGCGGGCGAGAGCCGGGCGATGGTCTCGGGCCACAGCGCCGCGTTCCAGTTGATCTGTGGCCGTAGCCAGCGCTTCACGAAGTAGCCGAACAGCGCGGCGCGCCGACAGTCGCGCGAGCGGTTGGCGCCGGTCTGATGCCATAGTCGACCATCCATGACCAGCATGCTGCCGGCCGGCGCTTCGATGGCCACCGTGCTCACCGTCTCGCCCGCCGCCGGACCCCGCCCGAGGCGATGGGATCCGGGCACGTAGCGCGTGCCGCCGTTATCCTCGGTGAAGTCGTCCAGCAGCCAGGCGACGTTGCAGGCCAGCGGCTGGTCCGGCCAGGGCGGCAGTACGTAGCCCTGGTCGGCGTGTAGCGGCATGGGCCGGCTGCCCGGCGCGGTGATGTTGGCGCTGAAGTTCGAGATCAGGAAGGCGCGCCCGAGGGTCTGTTCGACGAAGCGCACGCCCAGCGGGCGCTGGATGAGATCGATGAACACCGGGTCCAGGTTGAACAGGTGGAATACCCGCTCGTTCAGGTCGTCACTGTCGAAGGCGTAGCCGCGGGTCGGCACGCCATCGGCCTCGCTGACGGCGATCGCCGCCTCGAGTCGCTGGCGGACCTCGCGGGTCTCGTGGGGCGACAGCGCGCCCGCGAGCAGGGCGAGTCCATGCTCGGCGAGATCGCGGCTGGCCTGTTCGGGGTCGGCGGTGAGGGTAACGGTCATGGGCCACCTGGGCGGCATCGGCGCCGCAGTGCCCGTGATACGCGATTGGAAGCGGCCCGCCAACCCGCCACCGGGGAGGTGAGGATTTTTCGAGGCCCAGAAATAAGTCGCCGGGCCTTTTTTAGGGGCCCGGCGAGGGGAGGTCCCAGAGACAGGTCTCGAGGGGAGGTCGATTGCTGTCTTGGTGAGGCACATGATACCGCATTAATGCGGCAGTGCAACAATCAATTTGAAAAAGACTGTTGCTTGATGTGCGGGCACCGGGATTACGGACGCCCAAAATAAAATGCCGGGCCTTTGGGGGCCCGGCGAGGGGAGGTCCCGAAGACAGGCTTTCGAGGGGAGGTCGATTACTGTCTTGGTGGGAGCAATCTTACGCCGCTTTTGGTGCGCCGCAACAATCAAAAAGTAATAAACCTGTTTCCAAATATGCACAAGGCGCGGGAAATCCGTAACACGAATTCCCGCGCCCTCGTCGCCCTCAATCGAGCAGCGATTTGCCGCTCGCGAACCTGTCCAGCACGTTCTTGGTGATGCGCGAGACGTTGTTGCGGTACTTGTCGTGGGCCAGCGATCCCGGCCAGGCGATGGAACTGGCCGAGAACACCCCGCCGCCGTTAGAGGTCGGGTAGAACACCATGTCGGCGCGCACCAGCTCGCTCTCCTGTCCGCCGGTGCCGGGGTAGTTGATCAGCAGTTCCTCGCACACCACCAGGTAGATGTCGGTGTGGTCCACCGACGAGGCCAGCAGGTAGGCGCCGGGCGGCGTGCCGAGCGCCCGATCCGCCCGGTCGATCTCGAGGCCGGCGGCGCCGCCACCGATGAGCCCGAAGTCGCCGATGCGTTCGTCCTTGCCCACCCCGGCCATGATCCACTTCACCTCCGGACGGAAGCTGTCGGGCTTGCGCAGGTAGTAGGAGGAGATGTCGAAACCCTGGGCGGTGAAGCCGGTACCGAGCAGCTTTTGCGGCGCGCGGCCGTTGCGCCGCCACAGGCCACCGTACTCGCCGGTGAAGGAGTGGTAGTACTCGCCGGTGCGCGCCTCCCAGGCGCGAATGCCGCCTTCGGCGCGGCGCACTTCCATCACGCCGGCCTGCTCGCGATGGAAGGCCACGCGCCAGTACCAGCCGTTGGCGCCGAGGTACATCAAGCGGCCGCCGCGCTGCTGGTAGGCCGCCATCGCGTCCCACATCTCCTTCGAGTGGTACTCGGGGTGCGACGCGGTGACCACGACGTTGTATTGCTCGATGGCCGCGACGCCCTGGTAGTGCAGGTCTTCGTCGGTGATGACGTCGTAATCGTAGCCCATCGCCTCCAGCCAGTTGATGGTGTGGGTGTCGGCGTTGAACTGCCACAGCGTCGAGCCTGTGCCGCCCAGCCACGAGCGGTACTTGGGCCGCATGTTCAGGATCGGGCGCAGGCGCGAGGTGTAGCACACGCCCGAGCCATCGCTGTGGGTGTCGTAGCAGCTCGCGCCGTACTCGCGATGTTCGTTGCGGAACAGATCCTGGCGCTCGTGCTCGACCAGTCGCCCGCCGAGCAATTGCGCGATGGGCGCGTCGGAGCCCATGTGCTCGTTGGCGTAGGCCATGTAGCTTGCGGTAGGCAGCAGGAAGCAGATCTTCGCGGTCGCCTGTCCGCGCGGTGGCAGGATGGCGAAGGGTACGTAGTCTTCGTCCTCGAGGCCCTTACCGCAGCGCAGCCGCGCCGCGTAAAGACCGCTCTTCAGACTCTTGGGCACGGTCAGCGAGACATCGACCTGCCAGCCCGCGTCGTGCAGGTCGTCGTCGTGGAAATGGATCGCGCCGTACTGCTCGGGCGCGTGGCGCCAGCACATTTCTTCGCCCGTCCAGTTCCAGCCGGTCATGCCGCGCGCCGGCATGTTGACCACGCGGCCGTCGAGCCGGTTGGGCGAGGCGTCGCTGACCTTGACGCTGGTGATGTCGGCGCCGAAATCCCAGGCGGCGACCAGGTCGTGCAGCAGCGCACCGTTCACGCGCGGCGCGCGGAAGGCCTGCAGTTCACTTTCGGACAGCGCGCGGCTGGCGATGCGCGGACTGTCGATCTTGCCGTTGTAGTGCGCGGTGCACGCCGTGCGCCCGGCATCGAAGCGCTCGAAGCAGGCGCCGAGGGTGAGCGGCGCGTCGTGCGCCATGCCGACGCCTTGCTTGAGCTTGACGCGCTTGCGCGCGGCGTCGTTGGTGCCGACATGGTTGTGCAGCGGTTCCTGGTGCAGCGTGACGGTGCGACTCCCGGCGTCGTAGCTCGCCGCGACGAAGTACCACTCGTGGGATACGAAGGGCTTGCCGGTGGTGACGGTCTGCACGCGTCCGCGGCCCGCGCCGACGCGCAATCCCAGGCCCTGCGGGCCCAGGCTCAGCACTGCGCCGCGCTGCGCGTCCGTCGACCAGTGCGCGATGAGCGCCTGCTCGCGGCGCGCGGGAGTGGTCGGCCACACATAGGCGGCGAAGGTGAAGCTCTCCAGCGCGCTGACCGGCCCGCCGCCCGGCACCTCGACGAAGGAGCCGGCGTGGATCACCTGGCGCCGACCCTTGTAGCGTCCGCTCGCAGCGGTGCGCACGACCTTCTCCTTGTAGCCCGGGCCGTCCGGGTTCAGGTCGCCGCAGATGAGCTGCACGATGTCGCACTCGAAGCGCGAGGCCTCGCAGTTGACCATGAAGTTGATGGTTTCGCCGGGCGCGACGCTGATGCGATCGGCATAGGCAGTGATTTTCATCATGTGAAGGTTCCTCGGCCTCGACGCCCGCACGCCACCGATGCGACGGTGATCATCAGGCGGGCTGCAAATGATGGACGATGCGTGATGGCCCGGGTGGGGCCCGCGTGACGCGCGCTAGTCGCTGAGCGTCTCGCCGGTCAGCGCCTTCCAGCGCTGGCGAAACACGTACCACTCGGCGTCGTTCATGCTGTTGAAGCGCTTGTCCAACATCTTGAGCGGCTTGCCGGGCACGCCGCTGGTCTTGGCGAGTTGCCACACGCGATTCGGCTCGACCACCACCAGGCAGAACTTGTCTGCCATCGGCGCGCCGCGCATGCGGTTCAGCAGGCGCTGCAGGTCCGGGCTGTGATGGCCGATGGGATTCTTGCGGAATTCCTCGATGAGGCGTCGATCGTCGGGCGTCGGCCGATAGTTTTCGGTCGCGTCATGAATATCCACCATGCGCAGTTCCCCCCGTAAGAAGGTGGATTGAAGACGCGGCGGAGTATAGCGCGACGACAGGGCTGAACAGCGCGCCCTCAGAAGGGCACGCCGTGGCTGATGGCATACTCGGTGTACGCCGCCTGCAGGCTGGCGATTACCGGGCGCGCGCCCGTGCCGATGACGGCATCGTCCAGGCTCGCGACGCTCACCAGGCCCGCGCCGCTGCCGGACAGGAACACCTCGTCCGCCGCGAGCAGATCGTAACGGCCAATCGAGCGAACCTCGCAGGGCAGGCCGCTGGCCGCGCGACAGCGCAACACGGTGTCCCGCGTGATGCCGGGCAGCGCGCCGTCGATGGTCGGCGGCGTGACCAGCACGCCGTCCAGCACCGCGAACAGGTTGGCGCCGGTGACCTCGGTGACGTGGCCGGCGGCGTTCAACAGCACCGCGTCGTCGAAGCCCTTCAGGCGCGCCTCGCGCTTGGCCAGCACGTTGTTCAGGTAGTTGAGGCTCTTCACCTGCGGGTCGAGCACGTCCGCCGCGGGCCGTCGCCAGGACGAGGTCATGAGACGCAGTCCCTGTCGCCGCACCTCGTCCGGAAACATGCGCAGGCTCGCGACGATGCAGAAGAGTTCGGGTTCCTTGCAGCTCGCCGGATCGACCCCCAGTTCGCCGACGCCGCGCGTGACCAGGATGCGTACGTAGGCCTCCGCCTCGCCATTGGCCCGCGCGGTGGCGAGCACCGCCGCGGCGAGCGCGTCTGGCGTGAGCGGCAGTTCCAGCCCGATGGCGCGCGCCGAGCGCGCGAGCCGCGCGATGTGATCGTGCAGGCGGAACACCCGTCCGCCGGTGATGCGAATACCCTCGAACACGCCGTCGCCGTACAGCAGACCGTGGTCGAAGATCGACACTCGCGCCTCGCGCGCGTCGCCGATGTGATTGCGATGCCAGACCTTCATGGAGTGCGTCCCTCGATGCGGAGTGCGATGCCTTCCGCCGCGTGGATGACGCGGCGGGTGATGGTGGTGAGGCCGAGCGCGCTGAAGCGCGCGCTGACGGTGGCGAGCGCCACCACGCCGTACAGCCGCCCGCCGGCCAGCACCGGCGCGGCGGCGACCGCGAGCCCGGGCTGCCATTCCTCGAGATTGGTGGCGTAGCCCTGCGAACGGGCACGCTCGACTTCAAGATCGAGCGCGCGCCGCGAGCGCGGCGTGGCCGGCGTGTAGCGCGTGAACTCGTCGACCGTGACCTGCTCGGGCGCGTGGGCGAGATAGAGCTTGCCGGCGGCCGTGGCGTGTACCGGTACGCCGGCCCCGAGCCGCGGCGCCGCGCGCAGGAAGCCATTGCCCTCGGCCTTCTCCAGCACCACCAGGCGACCGGCGCGCGCCACGACCAGGAAGAAGGTCTCGCCGAGTTCGTCGGCCGCGGCCTCCAAGACCGGGCGGGCAGCGGCCGCCAGCGGTTCGCGGCTGGCGGCGTTCAAGCCGAGCGCCATGAGCGCGAAGCCGGCGCGGTAGCGACCGTCGGCGTCCTGCTCTGCCAGGCCCCGCTTCACCAGCGGCGCGAGAATGCGATGGGCGCTCGAACGCGGCATGCCGAGCCCGTGCGCGACTTCCCCCAGGCGTAGTGCCTGCCCGCGCTCGCTGAGCAAGAAGAGCGCGTCCAGGGCCTTGTCTATGCTGCTCATGGTTGTTCCGTTATTCGGAACATATATCCGAATTACAGAACGACCATAGCGAGCGAGGAGTGACGAGGCAAGCCGTCGGCCCGACGCCGGACGCGGGCCGGCAAATCAGGCGCGTACCACGGCCGCCCCACGCTCGCGTCGTGACGTGCGACGGCCCGCGCGCGGCGCCGCGTTTCATATGCCGAAACGCTCGGCCGCGCTGCCCGCCGCATGGATAATCCCCTCCTACAAGTTCACCAGCGAGGAGGGCGCGGACGATGGACAAGGACAAGATGCGGGCGATGGCCGATCGCGTGTTTCGCGACGTGGCGGGCGGCATGGCGACGGCGCTCGCTTTCGTCGGCACCGAGACCGGTCTGTTCCGCGCCATGGCCGGACGGGGGCCGATGTCGATCGCTGATGTCGCCGCGGCGAGCGGCCTCGAAGCGCGCTACGTGGAGGAGTGGCTGAAGGGCATGGTCTCGGCCGGCTATCTCGACTACGAGGCGGCGGCGGAGACCTTCACCCTGCCTGACGAGCACGCCTTTCTTCTGAGTTCAGAGGGTACGGACCACTTCATGGGCGGCATGTTCGCGATGGTGCCGCCGCTGCTCGGCGTCGCGCCGCGCGTGGCCGAGTCCTTTCGCCGCGGCGGCGGCGTGCCCTTCGCCGACTTCGCGCCGGAGTGCCGCCACGCCATCGATCTCATGAACCGCGGCAACTACGAACATCGCCTGGTGGACTACTGGCTGAAGCAGTTACCCGAAGTGACCGCGCGCCTCGCCGCCGGCGGCCGCGCGCTGGACGTCGGCTGCGGACGCGGCTACGTGCCGCTGGCGTTGAAGAAGGCCTTTCCCGCGGCGGAGTGCGTGGGCGTCGATCCGGATCGCGCATCGATCGCCGAGGCGCGCGCCGCGGCGCAGGCCGCCGGTCTCACGCCGCGCTTCGAGGACGTCACCAGTGACGCGCTCGCCGACACCGCGCCCTTCGATCTCATCAGCCTGTGCGACGTGCTGCACGACCTGCCATCGCCGCTCGACGTTCTGCGCGGCCTGCGCGCGCGGCTCGCGCCCGAGGGCGTGCTGCTGGTAATCGAACCCCGGGTGTCGGACCGGCTGGAAGAGAACATCAATCCGATGGCGACCATGTTCTACGGTTTCAGCACCTTTCACTGCCTGACCCAGTCGCTCGCCCATGGCGGCGCGGGCCTCGGAGCCTGCCTGGGCCCCACGCGCACCCAGGCGCTGTTCAGCGCGGCGGGCTACGGCAGCGCGACGCTGCTGGACATCAAGAGTCCAACCAATCTGTTCTACGCGGTGCGCGCCTGAGCGCGCGCTTCACACCGGCACGCCGTGCGGGAAACCGAGCGGCGCCATGCGCTCCACGGCCGGGCTCGGCGTCGGCATCATCTCGACGTCGATCTGGCGCGAGAGGAACTGCCAGCGATGGTCGTTGCGCACGTACTCGTCGGTGTAGCTGCCGGTCGCCAGGAAGGCCTCGCCGGTGCCGACATTGACGCCGCTCGCCAATAGGTAGACCGAACCCGTCGCCCGTTCGCCGACCACCTCGATCAGCGGCGACATGATCATGTGCTTGAGATGCCGCACCTTGCTCTTGAAGTGGGTCTCGTACCAGGCGTACCAGCTCTCCACCGCGGCGCGGCCGCGCACCTCGTAGCGGCCATCGTAGAACGGCCGCAGCACCGCGTTGGTCGCGAACAGCGCGGCGACCTCGGCCGGCGTGCCGCGGTCGACGCGGTGACAGTAGGCGTAGAGCAGTTGCTCGATGGCGACGATCTCGGCACTCATGTTCGATCTCCGCTACGTGGTGACTTGCCGCGATGCGCGCTCACAGCGCGCGCCGCACCGCGTCGATAAAGGCGAAGCGCCGCGGCCCGCCGTGCTGGGAGCCGCGTTCCCTGGCGGCCGGTTCGTCCGGCCGCATGAACACCTCGCGTGGCATCGCGCCGACCATGACGAATACCAGTTGCTCGGCCGGCTCGACGTGGATCCACTGGCCATAGGCGCCGAGCGCCATGAAGCTGCCCGGGTGATGCACCCACCACAGGTAGCCGTAGCCGGTGAACGCCGAGGTGTCGAGGCGCGGGCGCGCACCGATGTCCTTGTGGAAGTTGGGCGCGGAGGGCGCGGTGGCGAGCGCGGTCCAGCCCTCCGGCAGCACGCGTCGGCCGTCGGGCGCCACGCCATCGTTCAGCATCAGCTGGCCGAAGCGGCCGTAGTCGCGCAGGCCCGCCCCGCAACAGCTGCCGGTGATCTCGTCGCCGTCATCGGCCTCCAGCAGGAAGTACCCGTCCAGCTCCATGCCGCAGGGCTGCCAGATCTTCTCCGCGCAGTAGTCCGCCACGCGTCTGCCGGTGGCCGCCGAGAGGATGAGACTGAGCAGAAAGGTGTCACCGGTGTTGTAGTAGAACTGCGTGCCCGGCGGATCGAGCCGCTGCAGGGTCTTCAGATAGGCGCGGATGTAGCCGCCCTGCCGAGCGGCGATGGGCTTGATGTAGTGCTCGGCGACGTCGGCGCGCAGATCCTCGTAGTCCTCGGTCCAGCCGACGCCCGAGGTCATGGTGAGCAGGTGGCGCAGCGTGACGTCCTCGTAGGCCGTGCCCTGGAAGTCCGGCAGGTAGCGTGTCATGGGGTCATCGAGGCTCGCGATCGAGCCGTCGTGCAGGGCGGCGCCCACCAGGGTCGAGGCGATGGACTTCACCATCGACGACGACTGCCAGCGATGCGCTGGTGTGAGGCCGAGCGCGTAGCGCTCGAGCAGCACGCGGCCGCGATGCAGCACCAGGAGCCCGCTCAGGTGCTCGTCCCGCATGAGGTTGTCCACGTCGCAGTCGCGACCCTGGTCGGTGAAGCGCACGTCGAGCGTGGTGGACGCGGACGGCAGGACGTGCACCGCGCCGCCACGCGGCACCGTGCGCGTGGCGAAGATGCGGTCCCAATGGAGGAAGCCCTCGGGTTGGATGTTCGGCGACCACAGCAGGAAGTCACCGCCCAACAGGCGGGCCAGCCAACGCGTCGTGTTCTCCTGCGAGTCATGCTCGGCCATGTCCAGCTCCCGCGCGTTGTGATGTCTTCGTCACGAAGCTAAGCGCAGGGCGCGGTCGCTGGCAAGCCGGCGCGTCACGCGCCTTGTTATCATGCGTTCGCCCCGCGGCCCATCGTCACGTTCATCGCGCCCAGCAGACCCGCACCGTGAAAGTTCTCGCCTTGCCGGCCCTGTGGCTGTTCGCGCCGTTCGTCCTGGGTTTCGACGAGACTCTCTCGGTCGACGCGGTCGCCGCGCCGGCCGCTTCCGGCGCCGCCTCGGTCATCGAACTGCAGGCGCATCGCCAGCGCACCGTCGGGCGCGTGGACGGCCGTGAGCGCGCGGCGCTGACCGATCTGAACCCGCTGCAGCACGGCTGGTACCTGCTCGAACGCATGGCTGCGGACGGCAGCGTGCGGCGTTATCACCTGCAGCTGCCGGCGCCCGCGCGGCAGCGCCTGGCCCTCGATGCGGCCGACGGTTCGCGGCTGCGCATCAGTGGTCCCACGGGTGAGCGGCTGTGCGAACTCGATGCAGATGACGCGCTGGCAAGCGCAGCGGCGCGCGCGCTGCCCTACGTACCGCTCTGCGACCACCAACTCTATCTGCGCAGGCGCCTGCGCGGCGCGGAGACGCGGCTCGAGAACGTCACCCAGTTCCTGCGCGATCGCGTGTGGGGCGGCGAGGCGCTGGTCGACGTGGTGAAGTCGCACCTGACGGATGCCGAGCGCGAAGAGGGTGTGATGCACGCTGCGCGCGCGGTGCCGAGTTCGCCGCTCGAGGGACCGCACCCCGCGCGCGTCGCGGCCGAGTACGCGGAGGCGGCGCTCGACACCGGTCGTCTCGGCATTTCCGTCGACGCTCCCGAGGGGCTCGTCACCGGGCGCTGGTATCCCGCGCGCGCGCAGCGCGACGTGTTCGTCAGCGCCATGCTGCCCGCCGCCGTCGCGCCCGAGATCCTCGCGCGCCATCACGGCAGCGTGAACACCTTGGACACAGTGGAGCGCGCCGCGCTGGTCTACCTGGTAGCGTTCGACCTCGCGCAATTCGAGGTCGGCTTCGCGCTCGGCACCGAGCATCCGCGGGTGGAATGGTCGCCGCGCGCCGCCGCGGCGCGTGCCGATTCGCCCTGGCCCGGACCCGATGGCTTCGCGAGCCTGGCGCCGCTCGCGATGACCGGCATGGTGCCCCCCTGGCACACCGCCGACACCATCGCGACCTTCATCGGCGGCTTCAAGCGCGAGCATGGCGCGTTCAAGTACGGCGCCTTCGCGCAAGCGCGCAACGGTAACCATTACGGCTTCGTCGAACAGGGCGTGGTGCTGTCGAGCCTGAAGCCCGGGCTCGCCACGCTCTACGTGCTGATGGACGGCAGTGTGCGCCTGGGCACCTGGCGGGAGCGCGACGACGTCAAGCTGCAACTCGTGCGTCACGCGCGGCAGAACGGCGTGCCGCTGGTGGAACGGGATCGCGAGACCGGCGAATCGGCGCCCGGCCTGCTGGTCAACCGCTGGGGGCCGGGCAACTGGTCGGGATCGAGTGAGTCGAGCCTGCGCGCGCTTCGTTCGGGCCTGTGCCTCGCCACGCACGGCGAGCGACGCTGGCTCGTCTATGCATACTTCTCCACCGCCACGCCCTCGGCGATGGCGCGTGTGTTCCAGGCCTACGACTGCGACTACGCCATGCTGCTCGACATGAACGCGCTGGTGCACACCTACCTCGCGCTCTACGCGCTCGACGACCAGGCGCTGACCGTGGAACACGTGGTGCGCGAGATGCGCGAGGCCGATCCGAGCGTCGACGGCAAGCCGGTGCCGCGCTTCCTGGCCGCGCCGGACAACCGCGATTTCTTCTACCTGACCCGGCGCCGGGCGGCGCACGCGCCATGAAAGTACTCGTCGCGCTACTGTTCGGCGCGCTGATCGTGGCGCAGGTGCGCGCCGAGTCGCCGACACTCGCCGCCGAGAACGCGGCACTGCTCGAACGCATCGCCGCCACCCACGGCTACGACGCGGCACAGATGGCGGCGCTGCGTACGCTGCTGTCTGCGTCCGGCTACATGGGCCAGGGCAACCCGGCGATCACCGAGCACGCGGCGAGCCGCGAGGCCTGCCAATCACGCGCGGCGGCGGCGCGCGTCGAGTTCGCCGACCCGGCCTTCGAGCGGGTGTGCGGCGCGAAGTACATGGCGCCGCTCTACGATCCCGCCCGCGAACGGCCCGAGGATGCGCGCGCCTGCATCGACCAGTTCGAGTTTCCGGATATTCCCTGCGACTACCCGGTGGTGTGGGTGAAGGCCAAGGAAGCGGCCCAGGTCTGCGCCGCGGTCGGCAAGCGGCTGTGCGACGCTCATGAGTGGGAGGGCGCCTGCCAGGGCGCGCTCGAGGCGCCCGACTATCGCTTCGATCTCGCCGCGGGGGCGGGCTATGGCGCGGCGGTGTCGCGCATGCGCGCCGCGCACAATCGCGCACACGCCGCCGACGCGCGCTGGAGCTACGGCCCGGCGTTCGCGCGCGGCGTGTGCGCCCAGGACGGCCACAAGTCCGCCGGCTGCGACGGTGGCAACTGGGCGCGCTGCGGCTCGAACACCTACCCTGCCGGCCATTTCCCCGCCTGTCGCAGTCCGCTCGGCGTCTACGATCTGAATGGCAACGCCGCCGAACACATGAACCTGCCGCTCACACGAACGCAAATGGCGAGCGCCGGCAGCACCGAACTCGGCGTGACGGAGATGAAGGGCAGCTGGTTCATCTTCGATCGCTACCGCGCCCATCCCGACTGGTGCCGCTGGCGCGCGCCGTTCTGGCACGGCAGCCGCGTGCTGGACGCGCACAGCCACGCCAACTACCACCTCGGGTTTCGCTGTTGCAAGAGCGTGGGCGATCGGTAGGGCGGACTGTAGGTCGGACTTCAGTCCGACACTCTCATTCCAGAGCACCAGACGCCGGCATCGACTGTCGGGTGCAAGTCCGACCTACAGGCTCCCCGCCATCGTCATCTGCAGCCTCGCGAGCTGACGGCGTTGTTCGGGGATGTGACGCGCGAGTCCCGGCACGGGCCCCTCCGTGCTCAGCACCGCCGCCAGGCGCGGGTTGGCCAGCACCTGGTGCACGGAGGTCACGCGGCCGTTCAGCAGCATCACGTCACTCACCAGCCGGATGCCGTGGCTGTAGTCCACGTACTCCACACCGTGAGCAGTGCTGAGCGGCTGTATCGGTTCGCCGTTGGACTCCTGCCAGCCGTAGATGGCAAGGCGCCCGGGGTGGGTGTCCATGCGGTTCGAGAGCACGAGGTCTTTCTTGTGGCCGGCGAGCAGCAGGCCGGCGGGCACGCCCATGCGTCGCGCCTCGCGCGCGATCTCGGCGTCGTGGCGCCGGATGTAGGCGGTACTGCGCATCTCCGGCCCGGCGCGCAGCGGCTGCGGACGGAGTTGGACGTCGGCGGCGTGGTAGATGGCATCCACCATGCGCGGCGTCGGCAGCACGAAGCCGAGGCGCGCGGCGATACGCGTGGCCGCGGCGAGGCCCATGGGCATGCGCAGGTAATCGGCGTCGCTGCCGATGGCGAGATAGTCGGGCATCACGCACAGCACGGCGTTGAGCGGGCGACCGTCGGGGGTGTAGGCGTGCATCTCCACCGGACGCAGACGTCGCAGGAACGATGGCACATTGCCGCGCAGCACTTCGCGGACTGACACCGCGTCGCGCGCGCCGCGGGTGAGAGCAGCGACCTTGGCGGAAAAAGCGGCGCCGCTCGGCAGGTCCGAACTGCGGTCGGGCAGGGCGGCGCTCAGCGCGGCCGGACATACGGTGGCCGCGTGCGCGGGCGGTGCGACGATCAGGGCCCAGAGAATGGCGAGCAGGGCGCGACGCACGGTGAGGTCCCGCGAGCGGTTAGAACCCCGCCAGTTAACCCCATGCGGTCAGCGCGTTCAACCGCCACGGGAGCAGCGAGCCGGCGGGAACCCGCCTACAAGAATCGCGCACGCGCTTCGGGGGACAGCGCCTCCAGGGCGTCGAGCGTAGCCGCGAAGGTCGCGAGCGCACAAACGCGCAGCTGAGCCGTGAGCGGTCTGGACAACACCTCGGTCTCTAGCCGGCTCGCGCGATTGGTCGGCAGGTCGTTGCGCGCGATCACGATCGAGACATGCGCACGGCGCGACCTCACCGCGTGAAATACTTCGCGATACCGTTCGATGGCATAGGGCGCGCCCGCGCGCACGATGAGTTGGCCACGGGCCAGCACCATGTCCGGCGCGGCGCGCAGCTCCCACGGCATGTCGTAGAGCGGCGTGCCCAGCGGCATCGCCGTCGCCATCGGCCATACGGCAAGCGGCAACGCGTGATCGTGCATGACGGTCTCCGCGCCGGCCGCGCCGAAGCTGTGGACCAGCACCCGGTAGCGCCTCGGACCGTCCTCGGTGCACAGGTCGGAGGTGCAGGCGAGGCGCTCGTAGACGTGCCCATTGGCCACGTCGCGCGCGCGAAAACCTTCCCACGCCCCAGGCTCGCACAGCTTCTCGAGGAGCACGCGGCGCACGCGCCACAGATCGGCGAGCGCGGTGCAGCTCGATGTGCCGGACAGTACCGCTTCGCCGCCGCTCACCTGTGATCAGTCGAGATTGCAGCGTCGCTGCTCGCTCTCATTGAAGACCCAGTGGACGCGCTCCATCGTCGCCTTTTGGACTTCGCGCCATGAGCGCGGCAGGATGCGACGCTGCTGCAGGTCACGCAGCCAGTGGACGAAGCTCTCTTCAGTGTTCCAGCAGAGGTCGAAGCCCGCCTTGCGGATCTTGACCGTGCTCACATAGACCGGCGGCGGTGCTTCAGTCGCCCCATGCGCCAGGCACATGTCGGCGTAGAAATGCGACTCGCCTAGCAACGCGTTGAGCGGAATCTCGCGCAGACCATGACGCAAGATAGCCAGGCGCCAGACAGCTTCGTGGGCGGGAATATACTCGGCGAGGCTGAGCGGCTCGTCGGGGCCGACCTCCATCTCGAACACCTCGGCGATGGCCGGCCACATGTCGCGGAACGAGAACACCTCGCCGTTGGTGAGATTGAAGATCTCGCCGCTCGGCAGCGCGGGGTGTTCGGCCGCCCAGCGCAGCGCCGCCGCCACCAGGCGCACGTCCGCCGCTTCCCACACCCATTCCGGCCCACCCGGAAAGGCCAGCGGCTGGCCCAGCGTCTCGCGAATGGCGGCGTACACGCCGAGCACCGGCAGCAGGTTCATCACCACCCCGTGGTTCGGACCGACCACCAGCTGCGGGCGGAAGATGGTGTAGCTGAACCCGTGGCGTGGCGCGAGCTCGGCCAGGTAGTCCTGCTGCACCCAGTAGAAGTTCGGGTGCTCGACGCGCGGCTGGCTCTCGCGCGCCGGCACGCGCATGCGCCTGAACGGCGCGCCGTAAGCCTTGGTGCCCTGAAGCAGGCTGACGTGCCGCAGGTTGCCGCGGGCGACCAGCGGCGCCATGAGATTGCGCAGCATGCGGTCGTTGGTCTCGATTTGCTCAGGAGCCGACCAGCCCGCGATCAGGCCCGGCAGTTCGTGCACCGCGGCGTAGACAAGGTGCGTCACTTCGCCGAAGCCGGCCGCCGCCCGTGCGCAGGCGTCGCGGTCGGTGAGATCGAGCGGCACATGTTCCACCGCCCGGCCTTCCAGCAGTTCGGGCGGGCGCCGCGACAGGGCGATCACGCGCCAGCCGCGCTCCGAGAATTCGATCGCGGCGGCGGTGCCGATGAGGCCGCTCGCGCCCGCGATGAGAACGGTGCCTGTCATGGTTTGCTTCCTCCGATGGGTCAGCGCGCAGCGCCGGGCAGGGCGCGACCGCGGTCAATCGCGCGGCGCACGCCGGCGCCGCGGTCTCTCATGCCAGGTTCTTCAGCCCGGGTTGGTAGCCCGTGCCCTTGGCGATGGACAGCAGTTCACCGCGGGGTGGCGCGTCTTCGGCCGGGATGGCCAGGTGCACCCACTGGCTGTACTCGTGGATGATCTGGTCGAAAGCCACGCCGGATTTCGCCACGGCCTTGGCGGTCGCGAGCACCGAGCCGAAGGCCGGGGCGGTGAAATCGACCGCGAGGCCGCGGGTGTGCGCGCTGTTCTTGGCGCCGCCGACGGCGCGGTTGAGTTCGGCCGAGCGATAGCCGCTGCTGATGCGGATCGGCACGTCGCCGAGCACGACACGAACGTCCTCCAGCGTGCGGGCCAGGCGTTGCAGGTTGCGCAGACTCTCCGCGTCCGGCGTGTTGTCGATGCCGCGGCGCGCAGCGGTCTGGCTGTCGGTGAACTCAGAGAGTTTGAAGTTGGGACTCAGCTTGCGATCGACCATGAGGACCTCCGTGTAGATGGCTGCCAGGCGTGCGCTCGATCATCCAGCCGCTATCGTGCACTCGACTGTTGGAATTCGCACACGCGGCTCGCGCCCTCAGCGCGCGAGGCGCAGGCGATTGGCGATGTTGTTGCGCTGCATGTTCGACGAGCCGCCGACGATGGGCAGGCAGGTCATGTCGCGCACGTGGCGCTCGAGATCGTATTCCTCCGCGCAGCCGTAGGCACCGAGCACCTGCTGGCACTGGATGACGATGTCGAGCCCGTGATCGGTGACGAACATCTTCGCCATCGAGCTCTCCACCGCGCAGCTGCGACCTTGATCAGCGAGCCAGGCGGCGTGGTAGAGCATGTGCTCGCAGGCCTGGAACAAGGTGCGCAGATCGACCAGCTTGTGGCGTACCGCCTGGTGTTCGCCGATCGCTTTGCCGAACTGCTTGCGTTCGCCGGCGTAGCGCCAGGCATCCTCCAGCGCGCCGCGCGTGATGCCGAGCGCCATCGCCGCCACCGCCAGGCGCTCGACGTCCAGCGCCGGACCGACCAGCTTCTGCCAGCCGCGATTCCAGTGCTCGGGGCCGCCGACGATGTTCGCGGCCGGCACTTCGACGTCGTCGAACAGCACGTCGCAGGTGCGGGTGTAGCGCAGCCCGATGTGATCGATGTCGTGAATGGTGATGCCCGGCGTCGACGGCGGCACCAGCACCAGCGACAGATTCTCGTAGCGCGGCGCCTGCGGGTCGGACTTCACCAGGCAGTAGATGTAGTCGGCGTCGCGCGCCATGGTGCACCAGCGCTTCGCGCCGTTGATGCGCACCACGTCGCCGTGCAGTTCCGCGCGGGTCTTCACACTCGCGAGATCGCCGCCGACGTCCGGTTCGGAGAGCCCGTAGGCGAACAGGCACTGGCCGGCCGCGACGCGCGGCAGGAGTTCGCGCTTCTGCGTTTCGGAGCCGGACTCGGTGAGATTCAGGCCCGCGTACATCGCCGAGTGCACGAAGGGGCCGGCCAGCGCCGTGCCGCGCGTGCAGAGCTCGTCGATGACCGCGATGGCGGCCACCACGTCGCGCCCGGCGCCGCCATATTCCTCGCCGAAGGTCAGCCCCAGCACGCCGAGCTCGGCGAGTTCGGCGAACACGTCCGGTGGGAAGTGGTGCTCGCGCTCCCACTGCCGCGCACGCTCGCGCGGCGACTTGTCCGCGATGAAGCGCCGGAGCGTGTCGCGCAGCAGGACGATGTGTTCGGGCTCGTCGCCGTAGTAGGCCGGCATCGAATTATCTCTGTGGCGTCGCGCCTGCCGCCGCCAGCGCCGCCTTGCGCGCATGCGCCATGTCGAAGGTGCGCGCCATCATGATGCGCTGCGCCTTGAGTCCGCCGCCCGCCTGCAGCGCGGTCACCAGGTTCCAGCCGCCGTAGGCGTCGGCCGTCATGTCGCGGATGAGCGTGATGACCCGCATGCGTGTCTCGACATCGGTGTTGGGCCCGGTGGCGAGGTACTTGCGCAGGTAGGCGCCGGCCTCGGGATGCCGCAGGTCTGCTTCTTCCGGCAGGGTGATCACCAGGCCGCCCGCCACGTCCTGCAGATGCTTCACCATCTGGTGGAAGTGCGAGGCGTAGTAGTACTTGGTGACGTTGATGCCGAGGATGTTCGGGTGGACCATGCCGTCCGGCGTGGTGTCGTAGTGGCGCACCGCGTAGTCGATGCCCATGCGGATGGTCTCGGTGTAGCAGATGAGCTCGGCGATGGTGTCCTGCACGTGGGCATCGCGATCCTTGCCCTGCTGCTCGGCGACGAGCTGCGCCAGGCCGGTCATGACTTCGGCCTCGTGGTGGGCGATGACGAGACCCAGCGTGCGTTCCCACAGTCCGAGCGCGGCGGCGAAGGCGCCGGCCAGCTGCCACTCACCGGCCAGGAACACCCGGTCCCAGGGAATGAACACGTCGTCGAACACCACGAAGCCCTCCGGCATGCTGTGGCGCGCGCTCGCGGGGTAGTCGAACTCGTTGAGATCCGCCGGGGCGAAGCTGCGATTGATGATCTTCACGCCGGGCGTGTTCACCGGAATGCTGAAGGCGACCGCGTAGTCGGCCTCTTCCGGGCGCATCGCCTTGGTCGGCATCACCACCAGTTCGTGCACCAGCGCGGCGGCGGTGATGTGCAGCTTGGCGCCGCGCACCACGATGCCGTCGTTGCGGCGTTCGACGATGCGCACGTAGAGATCCGGGTCGGCCTGCTCGTGGGCCTTCTTCGAGCGGTCGCCCTTGGCGTCGGTGATGACCTCGGCGGCGCGCAGATCGTTGTCGCGCGCGTAGAGGTACATGCGTTCGATGTTGTGCGCGAAGCGTGGGTTGATCGCCTCCAGCCGGTCCCTGACCTGCAAGAGCGCCATGTATACCCCGGTGACGCCGCCGACGATGGTCATGTGGCGGCCGAGCTCGAGGCGCATCTCGAGTTCCTCGGTGGTGCGCGGCACCTGGTAGACGCGGTGGGCCGTGGTGCCATCCTCGGTGCGGTAGGTGAGGATGTCGGCCAGCGCCGGGTCGTCGTAGGCGTAGTCGCGGCACGCGACCTCGATCGGCACGCGGAAGCGCGGGTGGTTCGCGACGTCGGTGATCTTCTCGCCGCCCCAGTAGATGACACGGCCGTCGTTCAAGGATGCGCGGTACTGCGCGGCGGTCATGAGACCCATGGCGAACTCCCCGGTTGGAACGGGGCTGAAGATACCACGCGTGCCGCCGCTACCCATGGACCCCCGGGGTGACCGCGACGTCGCTTCGTGGGTAGAATGCAGCCGCCGTCGTCGGCCCGTCCCGGGCCACCCGCGACGGCCCGCGCAAGCCGGAATGACGTTGGGGCCGTAGCTCAGCTGGGAGAGCGTCGCGTTCGCAATGCGAAGGTCGGGGGTTCGATCCCCCCCGGCTCCACCACTTCCGCCGTTCACGCGAGGACCACGATGCGCCCCTCCGGGACCGCTGAGTCCCGGCGCCCGGGGGCTGAAAGGTCCCTGCGACCCGCGCCAGGCACCGCACGCGAACCTCACGCCACACCATGAAAGACAAGAAGCGTCCGCTGCCACCGCCCGAACCCGCGGCCAGCCCCTTTGCCGCGCTGGCGGGGCTGGTGACCGCGTCGCCCGCGCCGGCAGCTGCGCCAACGCCGTCACCTGCAGACCAGCCTCGGGCTGCGCGCGGCCGCGTCGACGTGCTGCGCAACACCGCCCATCGCGGCGGCAAGACCGTGACCGTGCTGAAGGGCTTTGTCGACGTCGACGCCGCCGAACTCCAGGCGCTCGCCCGGCAACTGCAGAAGCGCTGCGGCGCCGGCGGCACGGTCAAGGCCGGTACCATCGAAGTCCAGGGCGACCATCGCGACACCGTCATGACCGTACTGGCCGAAGCCGGCTTTCGGCCGGTGCGCGCCGGCGGCTGAACCACTGAGCCGCGGACGACGCCTCGTCACAACACTGGGCCGCGCGCAGCGCGGCGAGCCCCGGTCACGCGAAGCGCGCGGCAGATCAGTGTTCGGCCAGGGCCAGCTCGATCTCCGCCCCGAAATCCACGATGCTCGACTTCGCGAGGATCCTGCAGATGCCTGCCCCGGCGGCGCGCTCGCGCAGTCCTGGTTCCACGAAGCCCGAGGCCAGCAATACCGGCACGGATGCATTGACGGCACGCACCTCGCGCGCGACGTCGAGCCCGGACAGCACCGGCATGTTGAAGTCGGTCACGAACGCATCGATCGGCGTTGCCGAATCCCGCAGCGCGGCGATGGCGTCTTCTGCCCTCGAATAGCCTCGGGCGCTATAGCCTTGGTTCTTCAGCATGTTGCACACCAGGAGGACGAGGGACTCTTCGTCGTCGAGATAGATCACGTGCCGTCCCCTGCCGATATTGGCTTCCGCGCCCAAGGGGCCGACCTCGTGGGCCTGGCCGGTGGTCTCCAAGGCTTCCTCGATGGGAAGGTAGGCCGAGAAGGTCGTACCGGCGCCCGGGCGACTGTGCACGATGATGTCGCCGTGGTGCATGTGCATGATGGCCTTGACCACCGACAGGCCGAGGCCCGTGCCGCTGCCGGCGGCCTTGGTCGTGAAGAAGGGATCGAAGATATGGCTGAGGATGGCGGGATCGATGCCCGGGCCGTCGTCGGTCACCGCCAGGCGCACCATGCGGGTGCTCGCGCACGCCATCTCCGCGGCGAGACCCGCCGTCTCCGCCGCAAGCAGCTCAGCCGGCGAGGGTGATTCCAGGCGTATGCCGATGTGCACGGGCGCGCCACCCGCGGCATCGGTGGCGTTCTTGGCGAGATTCAGGATGACCTGTTCGATCAGCGTGCCGTCCGCCAGCACGCAGGGGAGGTTGCTCTGGCAAGCCACGTCGAGCGACACGCGAGCGGGCAGCACGGCGCGCAGAAAGCGCTCGGACTCGCGCACGATGTTCGTCAGTTCGGTCGGCTTGAGGGCGATCTCCCGCCGACGGGCGAACGACAGTATCTGGTTGACCAACTCGCCGGCGCGCCCGCAGGCCTTCTGGGTCTCCGACACGGAATCCGCCAGTTCGACGTTGCCCGCCGGGATCTCCTCGCTCGCGATCTTGGCATGCCCTGCGATGATCGCGAGGATGTTGTTGAAGTCGTGGGCTATGCCGGCGCTGAGATTGCCGACGAGCTCGCCCTTTTGCGCCTCGATCAGCAACTCACCGAGCTTGGCGCGCGCGATGGTGGCCTCGTGTCGTACGGAGACGTCCGTGTGCGTGACCAGTGCCCCATTGCCGTTGACCGGTGCGACGGTCAGCAGGAACCAGCGCTCCTGCGTATCCGAGTGACACGGGTATTCCAGGGTGAACTAGGGCGACTCACCGCTCAGCACGGACTCGATGCCCGTGACGGCGGCTGCAGCCTCGATGCAACCGGCAGCCGCGCTTGCCTGGCAGATGGTCAGGTAGTTGGCGCCGACGTCGGAGTTCGACGGCGGATTGCGCGGCGGTGCTGAGCAGTCGGCGGCGAACCTCTGCCAGGCGCGGTTGGTCGCGACGATCGTTCCATCGGGGGCCAGGAGCGCGGTCTGCGCCCCCATGGCATCGATGATGCCGCGACTCACGGCATCGATCTGAGCCGGCGGCGGCACTGCATCAGTCCCCATGAACGTCCATCCGTGATGTTGCGACCGACGGCCAACCCTGCTTGAAATGGCCACCGGCAACGGTGGTACGGCGGAGAGTATGCAATCGCGCTCGGTCCATGACCTTGAGAATCGTCAAATTCCGATGCTCGACTTAGGTGGGTTGGGTGCTCGAGAGGCAACTAGCGAGACGACCTGGGTGGTCGCGCGCAAGTCGAGTGATCCGGACCGAGAACAGGCCTAGCCCGGCAGGTCTCGCGCCTTGCGGTCCGCCAGCACCGTGGCGATATCGCGCAGACGCTCGAAAGGTATCGGCTTCGGCAGGATCGGAATCCCGACCAGCGGGGCCCCTCTGGCCGCGATCTGCTCCGGCGGGAGTCCGGAGACCACGATGGTCGTCATGCCCTGCAACTCGGGCATGCCTCTCAGCACTTCCAGCATGCGGAAACCATCCATGTCCGGCATGTGCAGGTCTGCCACCAGCAGGTCGGGCCGGGCCATGCCGAGCTTGACCAGCGCTTCGATGCCGTTGCGCGCGGTGACCACCTTCGGCTGCATGGGCCACTTGCGCATCTCGCGTTCGTAGAGTCGCAGCAGGGCCGGTTCGTCTTCGACCACGAGGATGGTGAGCGCGTCGCGGGCGCCACCGGTCTGGACGCCCCCGGCATCCGCCGCGGCAGCCAGATTGCGTTCGACCGAGACACGGGAAATGCGCCGATGTCCGCCGCGGGTCTTCCAGCCTTCCAGGATGCCTCGCTCGCTCCACAGCTGCGCCGCGCGCACCGAGATGCCGAGCAGCCTGGCCGCCTCGCTGGTCGTGCAATAGGCCCGCGAGACCAGGGGACCGGGCGGGTCTTTGTCCTGCTTGTTCATGAGTCCTGCCAGTGGGCGGCCTTACCAATAAGTATCAAATATCGGCCGCCTGTTCGGATTCTGACGAGATCGAATCTCAGTCGCAACGAACTGCGCGCCGAGCGATGGGCAAGTCTTCGGCCCAGCCCCATAGCGCACCTACTATTTCGGGTAATGAGGTAAGCACCAACCGGTAAGGATTTGCCGAAAGATCCGTTTCAGGCATAAGGAGTTTCATTTTTTGCCATTAAGTATCGCTTATGCTTGCCGCCATACCTCCAGTGCCGGCCACTGCCGAGCCGGGAGCCGCACGGGCAGGCGCCCGTTGCGCGCTGTCGGACATGTGGCTTACGGCCATCGGTCCTGCGCGGGGCCGCAGGCGGAGTGAATGGGTCGAAGGCGGCGTCGGCCTTCACGCACGAAACCCAAGCAGGAGTTGCTGGCATGGGCGAGACTGTTCCGAACGGGCTGCCGAAATGCCCTACCGGGATTTCCGGCTTTGACGAGATGACCGGCGGCGGTCTGCCGCGCGGCCGCCCGACCCTGTTGGCCGGCTCGGCCGGCTCGGGAAAAACCCTGTTCGCCCTGGAATTCGTGCTGCATGGCATCGAGCGGTTCGACGAGCCGGGCGTGTTCGTCAGCTTCGAGGAAACCCCCGAAGAACTGACCGCCAACATGGCGTCGCTCGGACACGACCTTGAGGGCCTGCAGCGTGAGAAGCATCTGTCGGTGCTGTACATCGCCCTCGAGGCGCACGAACTGATCGAATCCGGGGACTACGACCTCGACGGCATCTTCCTGCGACTCGGCGCGGCTATCGACGCCACCGGCGCGCGGCGCATCGGACTCGATGCGGTCGAAAACCTGTTCTCGGCCTTTTCCGACCTGCGCATCCTGCGCGCGGAATTCCATCGCCTCATGGCATGGCTGAAGGCGCGGGGCATCACCGCCGTGGTCACCACCGAGCGCGGCACCGACAGCCTCACTCGTCATGGGCTCGAGGAATACATCGCCGACTGCGTCATCGCGCTCGACAACCGCATCGAGAACCAGCTGGCCACCCGGCGGCTGCGCATAGTCAAGTACCGCGGCTCGGCGCACGACAGCGACGAGTGCCCGTTCGTGCTGAATCGTCACGGGTTTTCGGTCATTCCCATATCCTCCTCGGGACTCGACTACCAGGCCAGCACCGAGCGCGTGTCTTTCGGCATCGAAACGCTCGACGACATGCTGGGCGGCGGCATCTATCGCGGCAGCAGCGCGCTGGTCAGCGGTACGGCAGGCACCGGCAAGAGCAGCCTGGCGGTGCAGATGGTCGACGCCGCCTGCCGGCGCGGCGAGCGTTGCCTCTATGTCGCGCTGGAGGAGTCGCCGGTACAGATCGAGCGCAACATGGCTTCGGTCGGGTTCGACCTGGCACAGTGGCGACGCGCTGGTCTTCTGCACTTCCACGCCACGCGCCCCACCTCCTGCGGGCTGGAAGCCCATCTTGCGACCCTGGTCGCGCTGGTGCGGGAGGTGCGTCCCCAGTTCGTCGTGATCGATCCGATTACCGCCTATAGCACCAGGGGCTACGAGGAACGGGTGAAGCTGATGCTGATCCGTGCCGTGGACCTGTTCAAGTCGATGGGCATCACTTCGGTCTTCACGGCGCTCACCTACGGCGGCAACGCCGAGGAGAGCACCTCGGTATCCATCTCGTCGGTGGTCGACGTGTGGTTGCTGGTCAGGAACCTGGAGTCCGCCGGCGAGCGCACCCGTGGACTCTACGTGTGCAAGGCCCGCGGCGCGGCCCATTCCAACCAGGTCCGGGAGTTCCAGCTGTCCAGCGAGGGACTGCGCCTGGTGGACGTGATGCTGGACGACGCCGGCCAGATCCTGACCGGCTCGGCACGCCGCCTGCACCAGACCCTGAAGGAGGACGAGAGTACCGCGCGCGACCTGGCCGACCAGCGCCGGCGCGCGGCGATCGAGAATCGTCGACTGGTGCTTGAAGCCCGGATCGCCGCGATGCGCGCCGAGTTCGAAGACGAACTGCGCGCGCTGGAAGCGGAGATCGAAGGCGAGGACTCGCGTCTGCGGGCCGCCAACCGCAAGTTCCTGAACCTGGCCAACCTGCGCAACCAGGTTGGTCGCGGCGACTCGTGACGAGGGGGCGACGTACGTGAAGCACAATCGCGACGGCACCTCGACCACTGACGGGCAAAGCGCCGAGTGGGTGCTGCGTCTCTACATCGCCGGCCAGACGCCCAAGTCGCTGGCCGCCGTGTCCAATCTGCATCAGATCTGCGAACAGCATCTGGCGGGTCAGTACGACATCGAAGTCATCGACCTGCTGGAGAAGCCGCAGTTGGCCGAGGGCGACAAGATCGTCGCCATCCCGACCCTGGTGCGCATGCTGCCCCTGCCGATCCGCAAGATCATCGGCGACCTGTCCGACACCGAGAAGACGCTGGTCGGACTGCAACTCAAGCCCAAGGCGAGCTGAGCCCCCCATGACCACGACGAATGTCGACTCGATGGACGCGGACCAACTGCGCCAGCGCCTGGCGGAGGTGGAGGAGACGCTGGACGCGCTGCGCACGGGCGCGGCCGACGCGATCTTCGGCAAGGGCGGCGACATCCATCACCTGCCCGGCTCGGAGAAACCCTACCTCGCCTATTTCCGCGCCATGGGCGAGGGGGGCGTGACGCTCGACAGCGCCGGCAACATCCTGCACGGCAATCCCCGCTTCGAGGAAATGCTCGGCCAGCCCTTCAGCGCCTGGCACGGCGTGTCCTTCCTGGCGTTCGTCGCCGAGCCCGACCGCGCGTGCGTCGCGGCGCTGCTGCGGAGCGAAGCCACCGCCGCCGCCGAGGTGTCACTGATCTCTGCCACCGGACCCATGCCGGTGCGCATCTCGATCAATCCGGTGGACATCGGCGCCCTGCGAGCCGTCTGCCTGGTGGTGACTGACCTGCGCGAACGCGTGCAGGCGGAGGCCGAGCTGCGCATCGCCGCCATCGCCTTCGAGTCGCAGGACGGCATCGCCGTCACCGACCCGGCGGGCAGGATCATCCGTGTCAACCGCGGTTTCACCCAGCGCACGGGCTATAGTCCGGAGGAGGTGGTGGGGCGCACGCACGCGGTGCTGCATTCCGGTCGCCAGAGCCGCGCGTTCTACGAAGCCATGTGGAAGTCGCTGCTGCAGACCGGCTACTGGCAGGGCGAGATGTGGAACCGCGGCAAGGACGGCAAGGTGTACGCCGACTGGGTCACGGTGTCCGCCGTGACCGCGCCGGACGGACGGGTCACGCACTACGTGGGCATGTTCTCCGAGATCACCAAGAACAAGGAGGCCATGGCCGAGATCCATCGACTCGCCTACTACGACCCCCTGACCGGGCTGCCCAATCGCCGCCTGCTGCAGGACCGTATTCGCCAGGCCCTGGTCAGCAGCAGCCGCAGCAGACACTACGGCGCCCTGCTGTTTCTCGACCTGGACCACTTCAAGACCTTGAACGATACGCGGGGGCATGACATCGGCGACCAGCTGCTCGTCGAAGTCGCGCGACGGATACGGGCCAACATCCGCGAGATGGACACGGTCGCGCGCCTGGGTGGCGATGAGTTCGTCGTGATGCTGGAGGAACTGAGCGCCGAAGCCGCGGACGCCGCGGTGCAGGCCGGTCACGTCGGCGAGAAGATCCGCGAAGCGCTGTGCAGCCCCTACCCGCTGCCGGGACGTGACCATCACGGCGGCGCGAGTCTCGGCGTCACCCTGTTCCGCGGCAAGACGGAGTCGGTGGAAACGCTGCTGAAGCACGCCGACCTCGCGCTCTACAAGGCGAAGACTTCCGGCCGCAACGCGCTGCACTTCTTCGACCCGACCATGCAGTCGGCGATAGAGGAACGCAGCGCGATGGAAGCGGACCTGCGGGTGGCCATCGATGACGGCCAGCTCGAGCTCCATTACCAGGTACAGATCGGCGCGCAGGACGAAGTGGTGGGCGCGGAGGCGCTCCTGCGCTGGCGCCATCCGCGGAGCGGGCTGGTCGCACCGGGTGAGTTCATCCCGCTCGCCGAGGAGACAGGCCTGATCGTGCCCATCGGCCTGTGGGTGATCGAGGCCGCCTGCACCCAGCTGCTCGGGTGGGCGAAGATCGCCGCGCTTCGACACCTGCCCATCTCCGTGAACATCAGCGCGCGACAGCTGCGCTGCGACGACTTCGTCTCGCAGGTGCGCCATGCGCTCGAAAGCAGCGGCATCGATCCGACGCGCCTCAAGCTCGAACTTACCGAAAGCATGGTCATTGACGATTTCGAGGCGACGGTCGAGAAGATGCGCGCGCTCGCGGCCGTCGGCATTCGCTTCTCCCTGGACGACTTCGGCACCGGCAGCTCGTCCTTGTCCTACCTGACGCGTCTGCCGCTGGACCAGATCAAGATCGACCGCTCGTTCGTGGTCAATCTCCCGGACAGCCCGCGCGACGCGATCATCGCCGATACGATCATCACCATGGCGCGGAGTCTCAGGCTGGATGTCGTCGCGGAGGGGGTGGAAACGGAGGCGCAGCGGGACTTTCTCGCCGAGCGCGGCTGTGGGACCTACCAGGGCTTCCTGTTCGGCCGGCCGCAGGCGCCCGGCGAGTTCGAGCGCTTCGTCACGCGCTACGTCCGCAGCAACCGGCGCCGCAAGCAGGACAGCGGTCTGCGCGCCCTTCTGGACCCCGAACACCACGGGCAGAGATGCATCGAAGCGCGCCGCGCCACGGGTCGCGGCGGACGCATGCTGGGCTCGAAGCCCTGCGCGCCGCCGGCTGGCCGGTGAAGTCTCGAGGAGCCGCTCTGCTCAGGCTCGCTCCGCTCGCGTGGCGCGGCGAACGTCTAGTCCAAGCTGCCACTACCGCAGCTCCAGCCCTCGAAGAACCTTTTTGGCGCCCGGCATCATAGAAGGCGAGTGATCCCTGCCGCGACGACGCCGGGCCTGCCGGGGCCGGGCTTGCCCGACATGCAAATAGCCCGCGGGTGCCCGCAAACGGTGCGCCAACCGGCTGAATCGCCAACGTCGCTCGGCACGACGCGCGAGTCGGCTTATGCTTGCGACACGACCGCCATCACGAACCCTTGTCACACCTGTAGACCCGCCGCCCCGGATGGGCTCTCTGCCAGCGAACCCGCGCACCCATGACCGTCGCCTCCAACTTCGACATCTTCCAATGGAGTGACAAGTACGACACCGGCATCACGCTGGTGGACGAGCAGCACCGCAACCTGGTGCGGCTCCTGAACAAGCTCATCGATCACCTGGCGCACCAGGCGGAGCCGCCGGTGCTGCGCGCCGTGCTCGAAGAGCTCGAGAACTACGCGGCGGTGCATTTCCAGGCGGAGGAGGCGCTCTGGCAGGCGCATTTCGGTGATGACGAGTGGCGCGAGCGTCATCACGCCACCCATGCGGCGTTCATCGCCGAGGTCGAGCGCCGCGCGGCGGAAGACACACGGCCGCTAGGCGAGGTGGTCGCAGGCATCGCGTCCTTCCTCACCCATTGGCTCGCCTATCACATCCTCGACGACGACAAGCGCATGGCCAAGGTGGTGCTCGCCATGCAGCAGGGCGAGACACTGGAGTCGGCCAAGCAGACCGCGCAGGCGCAGATGACCGGCGCGACGCGCGTACTGATCGATGCCCTCATGACCATGTCCGACTGCCTGGCCCAGCGCACCGTGCAGCTGGTCGACGAGGTCGCGCGGCGCAAGGCGGTGGAGCTCGAACTGGTGGCGGCGACCCGCGCCAAGAGCGCCTTTCTCGCCAACATGTCCCACGAGATCCGCACACCGATGAACACCATCGTCGGCATGACCCGCCTGTTGCGCGATCGCGGCGGGCTGAACGGCGAGCAGCGCGAGAAGCTCGATCAGGTCGTGACCGCGTCCGACCACCTGCTGAGCATCGTCAACGACGTGCTCGACCTGTCGAAGATCGAGGCCGGACGTTTCGATCTCGAGCTCACGCCCTTCGCGCCCCGCGAACTGCTGGACAAGGCCCGCCTGCTGATCGCCGACCGGCTGCAGGCGCGCGGGCTCGCGTTCCGCATCGAGGCCGATCCGCTGCCGCCGCTGTTGCGTGGCGACGAGACGCGGCTGTGCCAGATGCTGCTGAACTATCTCGGCAACGCGGTGAAGTTCACCGACCAGGGCGAGGTGGTGCTGGAGGCGCGCCTGCGCGCCGAGACGGGTGAGGGGCTGCTGCTCGAGTTCGCCGTCACCGACACCGGCTGCGGCATCGAGCCCGCGATCCTGCCGCGGCTCTTCACCGCGTTCGAGCAGGCCGACAGCAGCGCCACGCGTCGGCACAGCGGCACCGGCCTCGGACTCGCCATCAACGCGCATCTGGCCCGGCTGATGGACGGCGAGGTGGGTGTTACGTCCACGCTCGGCGAGGGCAGCCGCTTCTGGTTCACCGCGCGCCTGGCCCGCGCGCCGACGCAGACCGCGCCCGCGCCGCGCGCGCTCGAGTCGGAGACGTCGACCGCGCGCCTCGCGCGCGACCACGCCGGCAAGCGCGTGCTGGTCGCCGAAGACAACGACATCAACCGTTTCCTGGTGCGCGAGATCCTGGTCGACAGCGGCCTGGAGATCGACTTCGCGAACGATGGGCGACGCGCGCTGGAAGCGGCGCGCGACGCCGACTACGCGCTCATCCTGATGGACATGCAGATGCCGGAGATGGACGGCCTGGCCGCGACCCGCGCGATTCGCGCCCTGCCGGGCCATGCGCTTACCCCGATAGTCGCCATGACCGGCAACGTCTTCAACGAGGATCGCGCCGCCTGCCTCGCGGCCGGCATGAACGACTTCCTCGCCAAGCCCATCCTGCCCGCCGATCTGCTGGACACCGTGCTGCGCTGGCTGGACGGCGCCTGAGCGCCGCCCCTCAGCTCATCAGGAAGTGACCCGAGAGGGTGGCTATCGGCCGCTCGGGATCGTCCTGCCAGCAGCTCGCATGCACGTTGGCCACGCGCCGCCCGAGCTTGGTGACGCGCGCCGCGGCGCGGGTGTCCGCCACGCGGCCGCCGCGCAGGTAGTCGACGGTGATGTTGATGGGTTTGGGCAGCGAATCGCTGTCCTGCTCCAGGATCAGCTGCACTATGGCCGCGGTCTCGAGAAACGCGCCGATGAATCCGCCGTGCAGCGCCTGGGTGAAGGGATTGCCGACGTGGATGCTGCTCGCGGCCAGCGTCAGCAGCATGCCCTGGGGCGACTCGGTGACGGTGATGCCGAGCGCATCGATGTAGGGCATGGCCTCGCCGAGACCGCGGTAGTCGCGGCTCTGCCGCGCGGCGCGCAGGGCGTCGATGATGCTCATGCTTGCGTCGCCTCCTCCTGGACCAAGGTCGTGTCCTTGATCATGAAGCTCGCCGCGCAGTTCGCGATGGGGTCGTCACGGTCGGCGTGGTAGGCCAGCGCGCGCACGAAACACACGTTGCGCGTGACCTTGTAGCAGTGCGCCGCGGCGGTCACCGCCATCCCCGGGGTCGCCGGCTTCAGGTAGTCGATGCGCAGATCGAGCGTCGCAATGTTGATGCGCCGCCCGAGCGCCGCGATCACCGACCAGCCGCCGGCCGAGTCGATCACGGTCGTGATCACCCCGCCGTGCAGCACGCCATTGGTGGCATTGCCGGCGAGGCGCGCCGCATACGGCACGCGCAGCACCGCGCGCGCGTGTTCGAGATGCACCACCTCGATGCCGAGGAAGCGATTGTGCGGGGATTGGTTCTCCGGGCGGGCGAGTTGCTCGCGGAGCGCATCGAGGAAGGTGTAGTCGGTCATCGTCGGAGTATAGGGCGGCAAGGGGAGAATTCGGGGACAGACCACGATTTCATTGAGGCCGTGGTCTGACCCTGAACTCGTCTTGAAATCGTGGTCTGTCCCCGAATTCGGGGCTGACCTACTCCTCCAACAGGCTGCGCAGCATCCAGGCGGTCTTCTCGTGCACGTCGAGGCGCTGGGTGAGCAGATCCATGGTCGGCTGGTCGTTGGCCTTTTCCACCGCCGGGAACAGCGAGCGCGCGGTGCGCGCGGTGGCCTCCTGGGCGCTCACCAGGTGGCGCACCATGTCGAGCGCCTTGGGCACACCGCCCACTTCCTTGATCGACGCGAGCTTCACGAACTCACCGTAGGTGCCCGGCGCCGGGAAACCCAGCGCGCGAATGCGCTCGGCGATCAGGTCGAGCGCGGTCCACTGCTCGGTGTATTGCCCCATGAACATGAGATGCAGGGTGTTGAACATCGGGCCGGTGACGTTCCAGTGGAAGTTGTGGGTCATCAGGTAGAGCGTGTAGCTGTCCGCCAGCAGATGGGACAGACCGTCGGCAATCTTCTTGCGATCGGCGTCGGAAATACCGATGTCGATGCTGGCGCCGGGAGCCTTGCGCGGGGTCGGGAGCTTGTTCTTCGCCATGGTGTGTCTCCTGAGAGTGATCGAGGGGCGCGGCGCATGGGCCGGCGGTATGGCCTCATCCTAGCAAGGCGCCCCATCCACCCTCTACGCCTATCGCAGGTCGCCGGGTCAGCCGCGCTGCGCTAACCTGCCGGCCTCGACACGGTGGAGAAGGGCCTTCATGAGCGGTGCATTGGCGGGCGTCAGGATCATCGATCTGACCACGGTGCTGATGGGGCCTTTCGCGACCCAGCAGCTCGGCGATCTCGGCGCGGACGTGATCAAGGTCGAGCCGCCGACCGGCGACACCAGCCGCAACGTCGGCCATGCCCGTCATCGCGGCATGGCGAACGGTTTCCTGCACGTGAACCGCAACAAGCGCGCCATCGTGCTGGACCTGAAGCAGCCGGCCGGACGCGAAGCCCTGCTGCGTCTCTGCGCCGGTGCCGACGTGCTGGTCTACAACGTGCGGCCGCAGGCCATGGCGCGGCTCCAGTTGACCTATGCCGACGTCGCCGCGGTCAATCCGCGCATTCTCTACGTCGGCATGTTCGGCTACGGTCAGCGCGGGCCCTACGCGGCCAAGCCGGCCTACGACGACCTCATCCAGGGCGCGGTGGGGATTCCCTCGCTGGTCGCGCGGGTCGGCGACGGTACGCCGCGCTATGTGCCGGTGACGATGATTGACCGTACCGTCGGTACCGCCGCCGTCGGCCAGATCTGCGCGGCGCTGTTCCAGCGTGAGCGCAGTGGCCAGGGCCAGTCCATCGAGATCCCGATGTTCGAGACCATGGTGCCCTTCGTGCTCGGCGAGCACCTGTCCGGCGAGACCTTCGATCCGCCGCTGGGCCCGCTCGGCTACAGCCGCCTGCTGGCGCGGGAGCGCACGCCCTTCGCGACGCTGGACGGCTACGTATGCGCGCTCATCTACACCGACCAGCACTGGCGCGCGTTCTTTGCCGCGCTCGGCGAGCCCGAGCGCTTCGCGGCCGATCCGCGCCTTGCAGACATCGGTACCCGCACGCAGCACATCGCCGCGCTCTACGGCATGCTGGCGGAGATCCTGCGCACTCGCAGCACCGACGACTGGCTGGCGTTCTTCGATCGCGCCGACATTCCCGCCATGCGCCTGAACACCTTGGAGTCGCTGCAGCACGACCCGCATCTCGAAGCGATCGGCTTCTTCGAGACCGTCGAACATCCGAGCGAAGGTCGCCTGCGGCAGTTCGGCCACGCCAGCACCTGGTCGGCCACGCCGCCTTCGACCCGGCGCCTCGCGCCGCGCCTGGGTGAGCACAGCGTGGAGGTGCTGCGCGAGGCGGGGTACGGCGAAGAGGAGATAGCGGCGATGCTCGCCGCCGGGGTGACGAAGACGGCAGGCTGATTCACGTTCCCTGCAGGTCGGACGTGTAGGTCGGACTTCAGTCCGACATTCAATGCCAGGGCCTCAATGACGGCTCTGGAAAGGGAATGTCGGACTGAAGTCCGACCTACGAAGATCAGCTGCTCAGAACTGGTAGATGAACTGGAACACCGACTCGTGGCGGCTCTGGCCGTTGGAGTGGCCCCAGAGGTCACCGAGCTGCCAGGGCCCGATCTCCTTGCCGCCGAAACGCCAGAACAGGTTCTGCTGGAAACGCAGCACCACGTGGGTCGAGAGCAGGTAGTCGACGTAGATCTGGTTGTAGGCGCCGGTCGAGCGGGGGTCGAAGGCAAACACGAAACGCGGCTGCAGCAGGCCGGCGTCGCCGTAGGTGGTCGAGGCGGAGAAGGTCATCACCACCTCGTCCTGGTCTATTTCGTCGTTGTTCACGCTGAAGAAGCGCCCCGGCTGCACCACGCCGTTCAGGGTCGCGGGCAGCGCGCTCGAGAGGCCGCGGAAGCTCTCGTCATAGTCCAGCCAGCGGCGCCAGAAGATCTGGCTGGAGAGGAAGATGGTGCGGTCCTTGTTCAGCCACTTCATCCAGGTCGGACGGTCCGCGGCCAGCATCACCACGCTGCGGCGCGCGGTCTCGAACTGGTCTTGGTTCGGGTCCACCGACAGGGGCGCGCCGGGCGCGATGGTGATCGGCACGCCGGTGGTGAAAGTGGTCTCCAGGCGGAACACCGTCTGGGTGTACTTCTCCTCGGAATAGTTGGCGGTGAAGCCGACCAGGTGGTTGCGCGGGTACTTGGTCTCCACCACCGCGTTCAGCGCGGTCGGCGTCACGCGCGTGAACTCGTTCCTGAACTGCGCGCGCGGGTCGGCCGAGAAGCTGTAGAAATAATTGAAGCTGAAGTCGACGTTGCCCCACACCGCCTTGAAGCGGAAACCGGCCTGGCCGTTCTCGAGCTTGCGTCCCGGGCGGCCGTCGATGACCTTGAGATTGAGATCGAGGAGATCGTTGCCAACCAAGGCCGAATTGGGCAGCGCCTGCGCGCCCGGGCCGTACAAAGACCAGGGCTTGTTGGGGTCGGTCTCGACCACGTTCTGGCGCACATCCCAGGGGATGTACACGACCTCGAGGAAGGACTCCTCGAGCTTGCCAATCTTGCCGATGTCGTACACGCCGCGCGCGGCCCACAGCGGAATGCGGATGTCTTCCCAGGACTCCCACACCCAGTGCCAGGACAGGTCCAGGGGGTTGATCACATCGAGCGCGCGGAAGTTGTCAGTCTCACCCCACACGATCTGCTGCTTGCCTAGCCTGAGCGAGAAGGGCGGCAGCACCAGGTCCAGGTAGGCCTCGCGCACCTTGCCTTCGTGCTGGCGCGGCCCGTTCTCCCGGCCGATGTAGTCGTCACGGTAGGACTCGCGTATGTCGTAGATCGAGTCGTACACCGCGCGGCCGACGAAGGTGAAGGTCGCTTCTTCCAGCTTGCCGGTGTTGAAGCGGCCAAAGGCCGTACTGTCCTTCAGGAAGTAGTACTTGCTTTCGATCTGCGCGGTATTGCGCTGCATGATGAACTCGGCGTCGTCCATCTGCGGCGTGCGCAGGATGTTCTGCGACTGGACGAAGCCTTCCACCTCGATGTTGTCGTTCAAGGTGATGATGGCGGGCGCGGTGAGCGGCAGGCCGGTGAGCAAGGCAGCGACTGCCAGCAATCCGTGGCGACGGAGCGTCATGCAAGAGATCCCCAATCTGATGTGAGCGAAGTGCCGCCGCGACGCCGAACCCCCTCGAGCGTCGCGCCGGGTAGCGGGCGCCTCAGCGCCGACCGCTGATCATGTTGCGCAGCGAGTAGTACTGCCGCGCGCGCGCCGAGGAGAACACCCGCTTGTTGGTGTAGCAGTGCGACATGGTCGCGTGCGGCTTCTTGGCGTTGATGTCGGTCTCGCCGAGGTGCATCAGCACGTGGTGACCGACGCTCTTGTTCCAGTCCTGCGAGATGTAGGGCGCCTGCTGCGGCGGCTCGTCATCGTAGGATTCCGTGTACTTGAGAAAATGCTGCTGCATGCGCAGCAGCTGATCGTCGGCCTTGTCGAACGCGAACATCCACAGCGTCCAGAAGTTCTCCGCGTCGATGAACACCACGCGGTGGCTGTAGGGATGGTCCTTGGCCTTGGGCTCGATGAGCAGCACGTGGGCCTTGCGCACTTCCCAGCGCGCCTTGTTCGGCACCCACAGGTGCGGGCCGCCGAACTCCGGGTTGTCGGCGACGTTGATGGTCGCGACCACGTTGCGCGTGCCGAGATAGGTCCAGTTGTTCTCGTGGACCTTGCCGCCGAAGCCGTCCATGTCCTCGCGGATCATGTCCATGCCCATCAGCTCGCTGGTGCGCTCGGAAGCCAGCGTGCGGCGCGGCTTGCGCTGCGCGGGCATGTACAGCCAGCCGGAGTCCTCGCGATCGTGGTCGACGAAGGACACCAGCATGTCCTTGGCGCCCGCCATGTCGCGCGGCGAGCGGAATTCCATGATCCGCTTGCTCTTCACTTCTTCGTAGCCGGGGACCAGGCATTCGTCGCCCTTGGCATAGGTGGAATTGACCGCCATGTACTCGAGCTTGCGGTCGAGCTTGCCACCCTCGCCGCGCAGCCAGGTGACCATGGGCATGTCGTAGTCGTTCTGGCCCGGACGCCACAGCATGTTCCAGATGACCTTGTAGGCGGCCTGCGGATCGTCCGGGGTCACCTCGGGGAACGGATAGCCGCCGCCGGTGAAGCCCTTCAGCACGCCGCGATCGTCCAGCGTGTAGCCGGCCTTGACCGCCTTGCCCCAGGTCGGGGGTGGCGGGTAGTCACCGGGCGCCGCTACCTCCATGTCCATGTCGTCGAAGAAGTAGTAGGTCCAGGCGGTCCGCGGGATGTAGGCCTCGAGCTGTGCGCGATCCTTGGCGCCGAAGTGCTGGCCGGCGGTCAGGCCCTCGGTCGGCGGGTCGCCTGCCGCGAGCCAGTCGCGCAGCGCCTGGTAACCCGCGTCGCCATCGGCCTCGGCGGCGGCGGCGAAGAGCAGAGCGCAGAGCGGCGCGAGCCAGCGGCGCAGCGAAGAACGAGGACTGACACAGGGCGTGGCGATGGACATGGCGTGGGGAACCTCGGCTGACGCTCGAGCGTCTGGCAGTCGGCCGACGGTGGGCGCAAGCATGGCCGGCGTTCACTGTCGGTGGGGTCGAGCGCGAAAAGTAATTAGCTAATGCGATCTTACGCGGGCGGCCATGTTCACGGTTACCCCACTTCGCGGGTAAAGCGACGTCGCCTCACGGACGATAGCGCCGCGCCGGATCTTCGAACCAGGCGAGCAGTGCGCGCAGGCGCGCGGCGAGCGCAGGCGCCGTGTGGGGCGGATCGAACAGCGCGACGATGTGCAGGTTGGGACCGATGAGCACGAAGTGGGCGGAATGCTCGTACCACCACTGCGCCGGGTCGTCAGCCGACAGACGCGTATAGCGCATGTCGAGCTGGGTCGTGAGGTAGTGGAGCCGCGCGGGCGGCGCGGTCGCGGCGCGAAAGGCGGGATCGAAATGCCCGACGTACTGGGCGAGCCGCGTCGGGGTGTCGCGCTCGGCATCCACCGACACGAACACCACCTGGCCCCTGGCGCGCCAGGGCGCCAGGTCGGCCAGCGCGGCGCTGGTCGCGGCCAGCGTCTCGAGCGTCGTCGGGCAGACGTCAGGACAGTGGGTATAGCCCAGGAACACCAGCGACCAGTGGTCGCGCAGCGTCTCCAGGTCGAGCGCGCCGCCGCGCGCGTCGTCCAGCGCGAAGGGCTGCAATTCGGGCTGGCCAGGCCACAGCAGGCCGGGATCGTCAGGCGGCCCGGCGTTCCGTGCGGCGCCCAGGAGGAAGCCGAGCACGGCGAGCACCCAGGCGAGACACAGCGGGACGGCGAGGTGACGCATGGTGGGTGATCATAGCCGCAGGCGCGCCCGAGCCCTGCGACAATTTGTCGCATTCTCGCTGACGCACCGAGCGGCCTAAGCTCCCGCCGTCGTTCATCCCCCCGACCCGGATCCACATACCGATGCGTCATTCAGTTCACGCCGCGCTGGCCGCGGCGCTCGCGAGCGTTGCCGTCGGCGCGCACGCCTGCGACTTCTGCCTGGTGTCCCAGGGCGTGTCGCCGCTCGACACGGTCAATGGCCATGGCCTGCGCCTCACCGAGCGCTATACCGAGCTCGACCGGGTGTACGAGGGCACGCGCGAACTCGACAACCCGGGCGCCAGCGAGCGCTACTACACCACCGAGGTCACCGGCTTCTGGACGCCGCTGCCGTGGCTCACGCTGCTCGGCGTGGTGCCGTTCCGAGTCACCGAAGTGGACGGCCATCTCGAGCATCGCGGCGGCCATCACCATCACGATGAGGGCGGCCACGAGGAAGAGGAAGAACACGGCCACGACGACGATCACGCGGCCGATCCCGCGATCCGCGGCGTCGAGGACCAGCACGGCGGCGATGGCGGTCTGGGCGACATCTCGCTCCTGACGCGCGCCCGCGTCTTCCAACGCCATACCTTGACCGGCACCACCACGGTCGCAGTGCTGGCCGGCGTCAAACTGCCGACCGGCAACACCGACGGCCGCGCCGACGGCGGCGACTACCTCGACGCCCACCTGCAGCTCGGCAGCGGCGCGGTGGACGGTCTCTTCGGCGCGGCCTTCAGCCACGTGCAGGGCCGCTGGGGCGTGGCCGCCAACCTGCTCGGCGCGGTCAAGGGCCAGGGCGAGGCCGGCAACCACGACTACGACTACGGCGATTCGCTGAACTACGACCTGACGCTGCGCTACCGCGTGAGCCCCGCCGACGTGGGCCCGTCGCCCAACCGCTGGTTCCTGACCTTCGGCGTGGCCGGCGAGCTGCGCGGCCAGGAGACCGAGGCCGGGAGCATCATCGACGACTCGGGCGGCCACGTGACCTTCGTGCAGCCCGGCATGCAGTTCAACCTCGGCGGCCGCTGGCTGTTCGAGGTCTCCGCGCAGGTGCCGGTGCGCCACGACCTGGCCGGCACCCAGCTCGGCGAAGACCTGCGCGTGGTGGGATCGATCACCGTGCTACTGTGAGCGGCATGCGCGCCGCTCACTTGTCCCTCTTCCTGTGCCTGGTCCTGCTGGCTGGCCCGGCCGCGGCCGCCGATCTCGGCCTGCAGCCGGTGGTCGGCGAGGTGCCGGCCTTCGTGCTCGAGCCCTTGGGCGAGGGTGAGACGCTGCGCAGCGAGAGCCTCGCCGGGCGCGTCGTGCTGCTGCACTTCTGGGCGACCTGGTGCGCGCCCTGTCGCCAGGAGTTGCCGGCCTTGGAGCGACTGGCCGCAAGCCTCGACCCGCAACGCTTCGCGGTCGTGCTGGTGTCGATCGACGAGGAGGTCCCACCCACCGAGGTCGAACAGTTCGCGCGCGGCGCCGGCGTGCGCGGGCCGCTGTACCGCCCGGGGGCCAAGGACGTGGTGGATCAGTTCTGCGGCTGGGGCCTGCCGGTGTCCTATCTCATCGACAGCAAAGGCGGCTTCATCGGCCGCGTGATGGGCGCGCGCGACTGGAGCGACGCCAACGTGTTGGCCGCGGTCGCGCAACTGGGCTCTCGCTGATTTACGGGGACACGATACTGAATTCCGACGCGCTGCCTGGCGGTTCGCGCGGTGCCGCGGTCCAGGAGTCGCGTATTGTGTCCCCGCAATTCAGCGCTACCATGCGGCCATGATCCCGCACCGCGCGCCATGAACGCCGCCGCCTCGCGCCTGCTCGGGCGCCCGAAGGACATGGAGAAGCGCGCGGCGATCCTCGCCGCCGCCTCGCGGCTGATCCTCGATCTCGGCTTCGAACGCGCGACGGTGGATGCCATCGCGGCGGCCGCAGGTGTATCCAAGCTCACCGTCTACAGCCACTTCGCCGACAAGGAAGGGCTGTTCGTCGCGCTGATCGCCGCCAAGTGCGAGGAGCACTTCGAGCAGCGCGCGTTCGTCGAAATGGCGCCGCTCGGGCCAAGGGAGGCGCTCAGCCGCATCGCGGGCGCGTTCCTCTCACTCATGTACCACCCGGATGTCGTCGCGCTGCACCGCGTGCTGATGACTTCGGCCTGCAGCGCGACCCACATGAACGAAGTGTTCTGGCAGGCAGGGCCGGCGCCGACGCTCGACGCGCTCGCGACCTTGCTGGCGCGCTTCGATACCGACGGTCAGCTCGACGTGTCCGATCCCGATCGCGCCGCCGACCAGTTCTTCGCCATGCTGAAGGGCGGCGATCATCTGCGTACGGTGCTCGGTGTCGGCGCGCCGCCCGACAAGGCCGCGCTGGCCGCGCTGGCGCAGGACACGGTGGACACTTTCCTGCGCGCCTACGCGCCGCCCAATGTCTGAATGAACACCGGGGCCTGAACGAACACCCGGCCCGCCGCGGCGGGCCGCCACGCTGCCAGAAGGGGAGAGACCATGCCTTTGTCCAAGATCCAGACCACCACCGGCACCGCCGAGCCCGGCCAGCTCGGCCGCACGCTGATCCACGAGCACGTGCTGATCGGCTATCCCGGCTGGGAGCTCGACGCGCGCGCGCCGAAGTTCAAGCGCAACGACGCGATGATCCGCGCCGTCGACCAGATGCACGAGCTGCAGAGCCACGGCGTCGAGACCTTCGTCGATCCCTGTCCGATGGACTTCGGCCGTGACCCGGTGTTTCTCGCGGAGCTGTCGCAGAAGAGCGGCATGCGCATCATCTGCACCACCGGCGCCTACTTCGAGGCGGAGGGCAACACCTACACCTTCCGTCACATGCCGATGGAAGAGCTGGTCGAGATCTACATCCAGGAGATCGAGCAGGGCATCAACGACACCGGCATCAAGGCCGGCGCGGTCAAGATCGCGACCGGCGCGCACAAGGTCAGCGACTACGAGCGCAAGCTGGTGACCGCGGGCGCGCGCGCGGCCAAGGCCACCGGCGTGCCGGTCATCTCCCACACCCAGGAAGCGACCTGTGGCCACGATCAGATCGACATCGTCACCGGCGAGGGTTGCCCGCCTGAGCAGCTGGTGGTCGGCCACTCCGACGGCACCACCGACTTCGACTACCAGAAGTCGCTGGCCGACCGCGGCGCCTTCGTCGGTTTCGATCGTTTCGGCATCTCGTTGTTCCAGCCGGACGAGGTGCGCATCGCGAACATCATCAAGATGATCGAGGCCGGTCACCTCGAACGCGTGCTGATGTCCCATGACTCCATCGTCTGCTGGCTGGGGCGGCCCTTCCCCTACGCGAGCAGCTTCGAGGCGATGCTGGAGATGCTGCCGAACTGGCGCTCGAACCACATCTTCAAGGAAATCCTGCCGAAGATGCGCGCCGCCGGCGTGAGCGACGAACAGATCCAGACCATCCTGGTGAAGAACCCGGCGCGGCTGTTCAGCCGCGGGTTGCAGTAGGTCGGACTTGCACCCGACATTCGTTCCGCGGGCTTCGAACGACGCTCTGGCAAGGAATGTCGGGCTGAAGCCCGACCTACAGCGAATGTCGGGCTGACGTCCGACGTTTGCTGCAATCCGGGGACAGACCACGGTTTATGCGAAACCGTGGTCGGTCCCAGCAAGGCATCTACGCCGCCAGCAGCTTCTTCACCTGCTCGACCCGCTCGCCGTGGCGGGTCTCTTCGCGGCCGTTCTGGCGCAGCAGCTCGGCGACCTTGGGATCGCTCTCGGCGTCGGCCCACACCTGGTAGACCAGGTCGCCGTCGGCTTCGCCCTGCATCAGCGCCGCCATGAGGTCGTCGTCGCACTTCAGTTCGCTGGGCGCGAACTTGAAGAAGGGGTTCTCCTCGTTCGACGGCAGCGCGTAGTCCTGGCCGCTCTTCAGCTTGATGGCCTTCAGCAGGCGATGCGCGTGGCCGCGCTCTTCGTTGCCGTTGCGGGTGAGCAGGGCGCGGGCCTCGTCGTTCTTCACGTTCTCGGCGAGGATGAGATAGAAGGCTTCGCCGAAGCACTCGATCATGGCGAGCACCTGCATGTCTTCGACCGACAGTTCGGTGCGCGACTTCAGGAAGGCAAAGGCATCGAATGCCTGGTCGGGATATCCGGCGGGAAGACTGGCCATGAAAGGGCTCCTCGTGAGCGTTGCGTTGATGGGGCGCGAAGTTAGCCGAAATTCGCGGTACCGGAAACCGGGCCCGACTTACCACGGGCAAACGCCGCCGCGGCCGCGCCCACCGCGCGCCCGGTGGCGAGGCAGGCGGTGAGGAGGTAGCCGCCGGTCGGCGCCTCCCAGTCCAGCATCTCGCCGGCGCAGAACACGCCGGGCAGTGCGCGCAGCATGAAGTCCGGCGTCAGCGCGGCGAAGCGCACGCCGCCGGCGGTGCTGATGGCCTCGGCCAGCGGGCGCGTCCCGTGGAGCGTGATGGGCAGGCGCTTGATGGCTTCGGCCAGCGCCGCCGCGTCGCCCTGCGCGGCGGGCGCCGCGAGCTCGCGCAGCAGCGCGGCCTTCACACCCCGCAGCCCAGCGCGGCGCTCCAGCCACTTGGCGAGCGACTGGCCGGTACGCGGCCCGACGAGCGCGCGGGCGAGCGCCGTCGCGTCGCGTTCGGGCAGCAGGTCCACTTCCAGGATCGCGCGGCCCGTGCTCTCGAGGGCTCCGCGCAGCGGCCGCGACAGGGCGTACACCAGGCTGCCCTCCACGCCGCTCTCGGTCAGCAGGAACTCGCCACGCGTCCAGGGCGCGTCGGCGTGGGCACGGGCCGCGACGTTCTTCACCGCCGTGCCGGCCCAGCGGCTCACGAGATGCGCGCTCCAGGCGCGCTCGAAGCCGCAGTTGGCCGCGCGCAGCGGCGCGATCGCGACGCCGTGGGCGGCGAGGGCAGCGCACCAGGCGCCGTCCGCGCCGAGCGCCGGCCAGCTCGCGCCGCCGAGGGCCAGCACGACCGCATCGCTCGCGACCCGCACTTCGCCCGACGGCGTGTCGAAACGCAGCGCGCCATCAGCGTCGAACCCGAGCCAACGGTGGCGCAGCGCGAACCCCACGCCGTCGCGTCTCAGTCTTGCGAGCCAGCGGCGCAGCAGCGGCGCGGCCTTCAGATCGCGCGGGAACACGCGGCCCGACGTGCCGACGAAGGTCTCGATGCCGAGCCCGAGCGCCCAGGCGCGCACGGCCTCGTTGTCGAAGGCACTGATCGTGCCCTCCAGGTGCGCGGCTTCCGGCCCATAGCGCGTCAGGAGGCGCGCCAGCGGCTCGCCATGGGTGAGATTCAAACCGCCCTTGCCGGCCAGCAGGAACTTGCGACCGACCGAAGCGAGGCCGTCGTAGAGCGTGACCACGGCACCCGCGGCGCGCGCCGCCTCGGCAGCCATCAGGCCGGCGGGGCCACCGCCGACCACGGCGACCCGCGGTGCGCCCATGCTCAGCGCAGGCTGGCTTCGAGCAGGCGCTTGCGCGCGCGCCAGTCGGGCAACACGGTGTCGAGCAGCTTGTAGAAGCCCTTGCCGTGGCCGTGATAGCGCAGGTGGCAGAGCTCGTGCATCACCACGAACTCGATGCACTCGCGCGGCGCCTGGATGAGGATGAGGTTCAGGGTCATGCCGCGCCGCGAACCGAGACTGCCCCAGCGCGTGCGCATCGCGCGGATGTTGAGCGTGGGGCATGGGTAGCGCTGAAAGCGCGGGTGCAGGTGGCACTGCGCGAGGATCTCGGCGAATTCCTCCTGGGCTCGGGCGCGATACCAGTGCTCGAGCGCGAGGCGCGTGCTGGCGATGTCCTGCGCGGCGCGTCCGCCGATCACCAGGCAGTCCTCGCGCCGCTCGACGCCATGGCGCTCGGCGGGATCGAGTCGCAGGCGATGGGGCAGTCCCAGGTAGTAGTGCACCGCGCCGTCGTCGTAGCCGGGCAGCAGGGGCACGCGCGGCGCGCGCCGGAAATGCTCGAGCTGCGCGCGGATCCAGCCCGCGCGCGCGGCGACGAAGTGCTCGATCTCGTGACGCGGAGAGCGCAGCGGCGCGCGCACTACCACGCGCAGGTCCGGATGCACTTCGATGCTGAGACTGCGGCGCCGCTCGCTCTGGCGCAGTTCGTAGATGAAACCTGTCGGCGCCCTCGCCGGGTCGTCCACGGGCGGCGTGGGTCGCGCGCGCGCGCGACCCACCTGCTGGGCGAGATCGCCGAACAGGTCGAGCGCGAGTTGCAGAGGCTTCAGCATCGCGCGACGCGGCGAACGTGGGCGTGGATGGGCGACACGGCTGGCGGACGCAGGCTCGAGGACTGGACGATGCGGGAAAGTTTAAGCGCCGGCCGTCGCGGCGAACAGCTATGCGCGCGGCGCGAACGTGACAGCTTGTATCGGGCGCGAGCGCCTGCCCACAATGGCACATGGCACACCGGGGGGAGTGGCGAGCCGAGATCGCGGCAGGCTGGACGCTGCTCGCGACCGCGACCTATGCCTGCGGCACTGGCGTGTCGGCGCTGGTGTATTACAGCTTCGGCCTGTTCGTCGAACCGTTGCAGCAGCACTTCGGCTGGAGTCGCGGCGAGATCTCCACCGCGCTCGTGTTCGGCAGTTTCGGCCTGGTGCTCGCCGCGCCTGCCCTCGGCTGGTGCATGGACCGCGTCGGTGCGCGACGCGTGGCCCTGGTCGCGATCCCGGCGTTGGGACTCGTGCTGCTGCTCCTGTCGCGCTTCGAGGGGCCGCGCGCGCTGTTCTACAGCCTGTTCTTGCTGCTTAACGTGGCCGGCATCGGCACGTCGTCCATTCTCTATTCCCGCGCGGTCGCCGGCAGTTTCGACGCCGCCCGCGGCCTCGCGTTAGGACTCACGCTGGCGGGCCCCGGCACGGCCGCCATCCTGCTGCCGCTCTTGATGACGGCGGTGATCGGTGAGTGGGGCTGGCGCGCGGGCTTCGTCACGCTCGCGCTGCTGGCGTTCTCGCCGTGGCTGCCGGTGTGGCGCTGGCTTCAGCCCAGCGTCGCGCAGGCGAAGCCGGGACTGGAGGCCGGGCTCGAGGGCCTGACGCCACGCGCGGCCTTCGCGAGCAGGACCTTCTGGGTGCTGACCATTGGCTTCGGCGCCACGGCCGTGGCCTGTTCGGCGGTGGTGGTGCACCTGGTACCGCTGCTGCGCGACGCCGGCCTGAAACCCGGCGAGGCCGCGCGCATCGCCGCGCTGGTCGGCATGGGCGTGATCCTCGGGCGGGTGGGCATCGGTTTCCTGGTCGACCGCCTGTTCGCGCCGCGGGTCGCGGCGACCATCTTCGTCATCACCGCCGCCGGCTGCGCGCTGCTGCTCGCGGCCGGCGCCGATGCCGCGCGCGAGGCGGCCTTCCTGATCGGCTTCGCGCTCGGCGCCGAGGTCGACCTGCTGGCCTATCTCACCTCGCGTTACTTCGGCCTGCGCCACTTCGGCGTGATCTACGCGACCATCTACGCGGTGTTCTGGATCGGCAGCGCCTGCGGCCCGACGCTCGCGGGCAGGCTGTTCGATCGCTACGGCAACTACGACCTGGCGCTCGCGCTGGTGGCGGGGCTGTTCCTGTTCGGCGCGGCGGCCTGCCTGGCGCTGCCGCGGTACGCCCGGCCGGCTGATACGGGGACAGACCACGTTTAGCTAAACAGCCCCCTTGGGGGCTGTTTAGCTAAACGTGGTCTGTCCCCTCTGGCGTCAGCCGCGCTGGTCGACGAAGTCGCAGCCGGTCTTGGCGCGCACTTCCTCCAAGGTCGTGCCGGGGAACAGTTCCTTCAGCGCGAGGCCCTTGCCGGGGATGACGTCGAACACCGCGAGTTCGGTGATGATCATGGTCACCACGTTCTTGCCGGTGATGGGCAGCGAGCAGGACTTCAGGATCTTCGGGCTGCCGTCCTTCGCGGTGTGCTCCATCAGCACGATGACCTTCTTCACGCCGGACACCAGGTCCATCGCGCCGCCCGGACCCTTGACCATCTTGCCGGGCACCATGAAGTTGGCGAGGTCGCCGTTCTCCGCGACTTCCAGGCCGCCCAGGATCGACAGGTTGATGTGGCCGCCGCGAATCATCGCGAAGGAGTCGGCGCTCGAGAAGATGCTCGCGCCGGGAATGGTGGTGATGGTCTGCTTGCCGGCGTTGACCAGGTCCGCGTCGACCTCGGCTTCCGGCGGAAACGGGCCGATGCCGAGCAGACCGTTCTCCGACTGCAGCGTCACCGTCATGCCTTCAGGAATGTAGTTCGCGACCAGCGTCGGAATGCCGATGCCGAGGTTCACGTAGAAGCCGTCCTCGAGTTCCTGCGCTGCCCGCTGCGCCATGCGCTGGCGCTCGGGCGTGTCCTTCTTCGCGCCGGCGCCGGCCACGGTGCGGAACTCGATGCGCTTCTCGTAGTTCGTGCCCTGGATGATGCGGTCGACGTAGATGCCGGGCGTGTGGATCTGGTCAGGGTCCAGTTCGCCCACTTCCACCAGCTCTTCGACCTCGGCCACGCACACCTTGCCGCAGGTCGCGATCATCGGGTTGAAGTTGCGCGCGGTCTTGCGATAGATGAGGTTGCCCGCCTTGTCGCCCTTCCACGCCTTGACGATGGCCAGATCGGTGGTGATGCCTTCCTCGAGCACGTACTCGACGCCGTTGAACACCTTGCTCTCCTTGCCCTCGGCGAGCTTGGTGCCCGCGGCGGTGCGGGTGTAGAAGCCGGGGATGCCGGCGCCGCCGGCGCGCAGGCGCTCGGCCAGCGTGCCCTGCGGGGTCAGCTGCAGCTCGAGTTCGCCGGCCAGCACCTGGCGTTCGAATTCCTTGTTCTCGCCCACGTAGGAGGCGATGACCTTCTTCACCTGGCGGGTGCGCAGCAGGAGTCCCATGCCGAAATCGTCGACGCCGGCGTTGTTGCCGACGATGGTGAGGTCCTTCACGCCGCTCTCGACCAGCGCGCCGATCAAGTTCTCGGGGATGCCGCACAGTCCGAAGCCGCCGGCGGCGATGGTCATGTTGTCCTCGAGCAGATCGGCGAGGGCGGTCTTGGCGTCCGGGTAGACTTTTTTCATGGGCATTGAGGCCTTTCAGTCGTGGCTGGGAGGGGCGGCGCATGGATGCTGCACCGCGAGCAGGGGGCAGTGTAGCGCGTCCGTGCGCGCAGCCGGAATGCCGCGCAGGGGCATCACCCGCCCGGTGACCCACCAGGGGGCGCGCGGCTTGGCGAGTCGTGTCGCCGTGCTTAGACTGCGAGCCACGCCTGAGGCTTGTTCAAGGAGGGAACGCCATGCGTCATGTCGTCAGAGAGTCCGCAGGAACCGCGCGCTGGTCGAGTGTCCTCGCGCTCTGCGCCGCGCTGGCCGGCTGCGCCGCGGAAGCGCCGCCACGCGCGGCCTACACCCCACCCCCGCAATCCCGACCGACGCCGGCCGCGCCTGCGACGCCGAGCGCGCGCTTGGGCGGCGTCGAAGGCGATACCGATGACATCGAGTTCTCCGGCGTGCGCGGCCTGACCTTCGAAGAGTTCCAGACCTGCATGGAGCAGAAGGCCGCGCTCAAGCAGCTCACCCGGCGCCTGACCGGCTTGCAGCCCACACTGGACGGCGAGCAGAAGCTGATCGCGACCGAGGAGGCGGCGCTGGGCAAGGCCAGGGCCAGCATCGACCCGTCGGACGGACGTGCGGTGGATGGCTTCAATGCGCGGCTCGGCCGGCAGCACGAGCACGTGCGGGCCTTCAACCGCCAGGTGAACGAATTCAACGCCGAGGTCGACAAGCAGCGGCGGGCGCGGGGCAGCTTCGCATTGAACTGTGCCAAGCGGCCATTCCGCGCCAGCGACGTCGAGCGTCTGCCGCCGGAGTTGCGCGAGGTGGCCAACGAAGACGTCGAGGACTTCGATCTGCCGGCTTATTTCACCGACACCCCGCCGCCACCCAAGCAGCCGAAGGCTGCGGATCTCGACCTCAGCTATTGATGTGCCCAGGACACGCCGGGACAGACCCCATGCGGGGTCTGTCCCATTCGAGCGTCAGTTCGTCGCGAGACTGGTGACCAGCGCCTGGGTGACCTGGCCGTCCACCGGCATCTGGCGATCGCGCTGGTAGGCGCGGATCGCGGCGCGGGTGCGTTCACCCATCACGCCATCGACCGGGCCCGGGTCGTAGCCCTTGGCGGCAAGCTGGGCCTGCAGGTTCATCACCGCCTGGTTCAGATTGGGCTGTCCCTGGGCGACGGGGGCCGCGGCGGCGGCAGGCGCGGGTGCGGCGCTCTGCCCTTGTTTCCAGGCCGGGTCGCCCATGTTGACCTGGGACGGCTTGGTCAGCGCGCCGGCCAGGCCGCCACCGACCGCGCCGAGCACCGCGCCCTCGAGCACGCTCAGGCCCGTCACCGCGCCGATGATGGCGCCGGCGCTCGCGCCGATGCCGGCGCCGCTGATGCCGCGGTCCTGGGTGGTGGTGCCGCAGCCGGTCAGCGCCACGGCCGAGGCGAGCAGGGCGCCCTGCAGAATGGCTGGATAGCGCATGGTGTCACTCCTATTCGTATTGAGACGTTCAGTTGTCGACGTACCAGTTCTGATCTTGACCGCGACAGGCCCGCCGCTGTTCCTGCCAGCGCTGACCGTCGCGCTCGGCGACCAGGGTGAAGGGCCGGCAGGCGTGACCGTTGCCGGTCACGATGGCGCCCGGTGTCATGACGTACGCGGTCGGCCCGTTCATCCACTGCACGGGCTGGCCGTTACGCGCGTACTGCAGCACTTGCTGGGTGCAGCCGCGGTCCGCCTGGTCGAGCGCGCGTCCGGCGACATTGCCGAGCAGGGCGCCGATGAGGGTGCCCACCGCCGTCGCGCCGACGTCGCCGCCGCTGGTCTGGTTGCCGACCACGCCCCCCGCCACGCCGCCCAGCACCGTGCCGAGCGCCTGCCGATTGCAGTGGCCGTTCAGCACGCCGTAGCGCGGTTCGATCACCACCGGCGCGGCGCTCGGCACCACCATCACGCGTTCCTCGTGATGGTGGTCGTCCTTGTGGTGATGCTTGTTGCGTTTGCCGTGGGCCGGTGCCCAGTCGGGCGGATCGGCCAGCGCTGCGCCACAGGCCGTGACGCCAATGATCAGTGCCATCGCAGCACCGGCGCGCCGAGTGTGTCTTGTGCCGCTCTGAAACATGCACGCCTCATGGTGGTTTAGGCCGTCGCAGTATAGGCGCGCCTCGAGCCATCCGCGTGACGCGGCGCACACTACCAATGGGCCGTAAGTGCCGTGCGAGGCCGCGATGTGGCGGCTATCACGCTGCTCGCACGAGGGGCTTCTAGGCACATCAGTCGCGCACTTCCCAGGTGAGCGAGTCGACGCGGCAGGCGCGGCCGCGCGCCGTGCCGGTGGGCGGTCCGCCGCGCGCGACGAATTCAAAGGCGCGACAGCGCTCTTCCGCCGCGCCGCTCGCGGCCTGGGGTGTCAAGGCGAAGCGGGTCGCGCCGTGGCGCCAGGTGACGGCGACGCCATCGGCGCCGAACTCGAGCGCCTGTTGCGCGCAGCCGCGCTCGGGCATCTCCACTTCGATGCGCCCATCGCCGCCCAGCAGGCGGCCTTCCAGTCGACCCACCGGCGTCGCGCGCTCGCCGCCGCCGCCGACGCGTTCGCCGACCGCAAGGGTGCCGCCGAGCACGGCGCCGACCACCAGGCGATTGCAGCGACCCTGCGGCACGCCGTAGTGCAGGACGGCGTCCTCGCGTTGCACGCGCGTCTCCGGCAGTGGGCCGAGCGCGGGCACCAGCGGTCGCGCGGCGGGCTCCGTGGCCTGCGTCAGCTGCGACGTTGCCGCCAGCGCGCACAGCAGCAGCGCGGCGCGCGGTCGGACAGGAAGTGATAGGAACATCGGATGCCTCCTCAGCGTGGCTCGGCGCCGTGGCGCACGCGGTAGCTGCCCGGCGAGATGCCGTACCAGCGCTTGAAGGCCTTGCCGAAGTTGGCCGGGTTCTGAAAGCCGAGCGCGGCCGCCACTTCCTTGATCTTCACCCGGTCGTTGGCCAGGAGCTCGGCCGCGCGGGCGCGCAGGAACTCGTCCATGATGGCCTGGTAGGTGGTGCCGAGCCGCCGCAGTCTACGGATCAGGGTGCGCGGCGCGAGGTGCAGATGGCCCGCGACTTCCTCCAGCGTCGGCAGCGCGCGGCGCCGGTTCGGCACCTCGAAGGCGCGACAGAGATAGTTACGCACTTCGCCGAGCGTGGTGCGATCCGGCGAAGACGCGATGGCCTCGCACTGGCCCAGCGCGTGTGCCCAGGTGGATTCCTGGTAGTCGAGATTGCGCAAGGCGCGCCACGCCTCCGGCATCACCAGCGCGACGCGCGGCGCATCGAACACCACCGGTGCCAGGAAGTAGCGCGCGTAGCGCTCCGCCCAGGCAGGTGGCGGATAGTCGAGCTCGATGCGGGCCTGGCTGAAGTCGACCGCGTAGAGCGTGTGCAGGTACTGCTGCAGCACCATCAAGGGCGTCTCGACCAGGATCGGCTTGATGTCGCCGAGTTTGATCAGCGGACACAGCTCGGCGTAGAAGAGATCGCCATCGCGTCGCCCCTGCATGTGCATGTAGGGAATACGTACCGGGAAGTAGCGCACGAAGGTGTCCACCCCGTCGCCGAGCGTCGGCGCGCTCATCAGCGCGATGCTGACCGGACCGTGGAAGTGATCGGCGAGCGTGCCTGCCCAGCCCAGGTACCAGTCGGGCTCGGGGCCAAGGGCGAGCGTGTTGCGGATGTAGGCGAGCGCCTGGCGCACGGTGATGCGCCTGTCGGGCTCGGCGAAGTCGGCGGCGGTGAGACCGGTGCCGGCGAGCAGGGCCTCGGCCGGGAACATGCGCGTGAGATGGCGGCCGTAGGTCGCCGGCATCAGCAGGTCTTCGATGACGTTCGAGTCCATGGGGCGCGTTGTCAGCCTCGCATCTGTCATCAAACTAACAGATATTGGCAGGAGCGTCCCTTCCGCCGTCGCAAGGGGCCGACTACTGTGGCCCGCGCTCGCGCCGCGCGTGCCCGTCTGCGTCGACCTGGACCGCGACACACGAGACCCCGGCCGCACAGCCGCACACGTCAAGGGCGGGGGAGGTCCAGCGTGCACGACATCATTCTTCATCACTACGACGAGGCGCCTTTCGCTGAAAAGGTGCGCCTGGTGTTCGGCATCAAGGGGCTCGCCTGGCGCTCGGTGATCCAGCCCTCGGCCCTGCCCAAACCGGACCTCGTGCCGCTGACGGGTGGCTACCGCCGCACGCCGGTCATGCAGATCGGCGCCGACATCTACTGCGACACGCAGCTCATCATCGCCGAGCTCGAGAAGCGTCATCCGCGCCCGAGCGTGTTTCCCGACGGCAACCCGGGCATCGGCTACGCGCTTGGCAGCTGGGCGCATGGACCGTACGTGGTGACCTCGGTCGCGATCTACATGGGCGCGGACGATCCCTTCGCCGGCGACGTCAGCCTGCCGCGGCACTTCTACGAAGACCGTAAGAAGATGTGGATGACGCAGTTCGACACCGACAAGCTGAAGCCGCGGCTGCCGGGCTATCGCACGCGCCTGCGCGCGCACACCGACTTCCTGCGCATGCAGCTCGCCGACGGGCGGCGCTTCATGACCGGCGACAAGCCGGGCCTGGTCGACCTGCACGCGATGTGGGACCCGTGGTTCCTGCGCCGCTTCGCGCCCGCCGAAGCGAAGTGGGCCTACGATCCCTATCCCGAGATCGCGGCCTGGGAAGCGCGCCTCGCCGAGGTAGGCCACGGCACGCGGCGCGAGCTGGCGCCGGCCGACGCGCTCGCCGTGGCG
>JAIEQK010000089.1 GCA_019747795.1 Gammaproteobacteria bacterium
AAAAAAATCACGCAGAGTCCTTTGCATGAATTTGCGTGAGTCAGCTCAGCCTGAGCTGGCGCAGGACCACCAGGTCCTGCCTCACACCTTGCCTATCACACACGCTGTTGGCCGCTTCAATCAAATGGGAACGCTCAGCCGCCGGGCAGTGCGTGGTGATGCGCCCGGCACGGTGACCGAGCAGATCCAGCCGGTCTTCGAAGCTCACCCCCGGCCGCGCGTAATCGCTGCAGAATGGCACAGGGGATTGGCGGCTCATGGCCTCGACCCGCCCCTATAGTCTGACAATGTCAACGCATTTCGAACCCGCGGTACCTGTCCGCTTTCACGAGTTTCCACTGCTCGAGATAGTCGGGCATACCAATTGGATAATTGATCATCTGCGCAGCCTTGCCCGGGATGTTGTTCGCCATGTACCAAGACTGGGCCTTTCCGAATAACGTGCCGGCTGCGAATTCGTCAATGCGTTGACGCCATGCCTGGTCGGCCTGCGCACTCGATTCGATGCGTTGCATGCCGCTTTCGCGCATGTAACTGACCAACTCCACGATTTCATCGCCCTGCAGCTCCGAGCAGCTTGGCCCGTTGCTGAGGCCCGACGGCGCCTGCGGTCCATACACGAAGAACATGTTCGGGTAGCCATGGGTCATGGAACCCATGTAGGCACTCACGCCGTGCTGCCATCGATCACGTAGTGTCACGCCGTCGGTGCTCACAATGTCCATTGCAGTGAGGCCACCGGTCACCATGTCGAAGCCGGTGGCGAGCACCAGCAGGTCGACTCCATGTATGCGGCCGTCAGCCGTTTTCACGCCGTCTTTCACTACCCGGGCAATCGGCGTTTCGTTCAGATCGACCAGCGTCACGTTCGCTTGATTGAACACTTCGTAGAAGCGCTGCTCGAGAGAAATCCGCTTTACGCCGTAGGGATGGGGTGGTTTGGTTGGCGCGAGTTTCTCAGCCATCACCGGGTCTGTGAGGCGCTGGCGCACCTTGTCGCGCCAGAACTCGTAAGCCATGAGGTTGATCCGCTCATCGGTGTAGATTTCGGGGAAGTTGCCCAGCCACGGCACGAAACCGCCTTCCGTCCAGTGCTCTTCCCACAGCGCGCGGATTTCATCATCACTCATGCCCGCGCAGGTCGGGCCCGCATAGTCCAGGTAATCGAAGTCGTAGCCCGCGCGGGTGCGGGCGCGCTTGGCGTATTTCTCCTCCATGTTCTCTTTCAAGGCACGCTGGCCGGCGGCGTCCAGTCGGCGCTGACGCATCGGCAGGGCCATGTTGGGCGTGCGCTGAAACACCGTGATGTAGGCCGCGTCGGGGCCGGCTTCCTGGATGACTTGCACGCCGGTCGCGCCGGTGCCGATAACGCCGATGGAGAGCCCCTTCAGGTCCACACCTTCCTGCGGCCACCGCGCGGTATGCACGCAACGGCCACCGAAGTCGGCAAGGCCAGGAATGTCCGGCGTGTGCGGCTTCGAGCCGATGCCGGTGCACAGCACCAGGAACTGCGCTGAGGCGCGATGACCACTTTCGGTGTCGACCAGCCAACGGCGGCTCGCCTCGTCGAAGTGCGCGCCGGTGACGCGGGTGTCGTAACGGATATCTCGGCTCAGGCCGAGCTTGGCATCCACGTGCTGGAAGTATTCGCGAATCTTGTCCCAGGACGGATAGAGCTCGTCGAAGTCCCAGTCCTGCCAAAGTTCCCGCATGGAGAACTGGTATAAGGGCCCGTAAGTATCGCAGCGCGCACCCGGGTAGCAGTTCCAGTACCACACACCGCCGAGCGCCGGCGCCGCTTCGTAGATTTTCACCTTGAAGCCGCGCTGACGCAGCCGATGCAGCTGATATAGACCAGAAAACCCTGCACCGACGACAAGCGCGTCGAGTTGTTCGGGAGTGGCTTCGGCGGACATGGACGAGACCTCAAGGACAGGCGGCAAAAGCGTTGGCGCGAGGGGATGCGCTGCACTACACGATGATACTGCCGAGGGAAGCGCGGGCCGAAAAGGGACGCAGGTGACAGGGCCTGGTCCTATCCTGCCATGGCTGGCGTCTTCAGCTGCGGGTCCCGGCCAGGCAGCCCTTGCGCCATGCGCTGGGAGACATGCCGGTCCAGCGTTTGAATGCCTTGGCGAAGCTCGCCGCGTCAGCGAACCCCAAGGATTCGGCGATGCTGGCGATCGGCAACGTGAAACGCCGCAGCAGTTCCGTTGCGCGCAAGCGCCGCAGGTTGTCGAGTTCGAGCTGATACGTAGTACCTGCGGCCCGCAGTCGACGAATCAGGGTGCGCGGCGAAGTATTCAAGTGACGAGCGACTTCCGCGAGCGTTGGCGGCGTAGCGCTGTTGTCCAGACCGTTGAAGAGTCGCTGCATCTGGCCACGCAAGACGTGGAGCACGCTCGGCGCCCCGCGCGGCGCCGCGTGCTCCGCGCATTTGTGCAGGGCGGTCTGCCATAGCGCCTCGTCGTAGCCCAGATTCGGCGTAGCGCGCCACGCGGCGGGAATTCGCAGCTCGTTGCGCCGTGCCTTGAAGCCGAGTTCGCACTCGAACCATCGACGATAATCGCGCACTGCAGTGCGCGGCGCGTAAACAAAGGTGACACGTGCTCCGTTGATGGGCTGTGCGCGCACGGTACCGATGTAGTGCTGCAGGATCAGAAAGGGGATCTCGATCAGCGGCGGCAGTAGATCACCGACCTCCAGCAGGGGCGTCAATTCCACATGCATATATCCGCCGCCGCTGCGTGAGCGGATGTCCATGTAGGGGATCCGCTGTCCGAAGTACTGCAGGAAGGCATCGAGTCCATCGCCCAGCGTGGGCGCCGTCAGCATCGCCGACGTCAACGGGCCGTGGATGTATTCGGCAATGCGCAGGCCCCAGGGTAGATACCAGGCGGGCGAGGAGGCCAGCTTCATGGCGTTGGCCACGCAGCGCAGGTTTTGCTCGACGGTGATGTTGTGGCCGGGACGCTCGAGATCCGCCGGATCGAGGTCGCACCCGTCGAGGACGGCAGCCGGCTGCTCGAACTCTCGCAGCATGTGGCACACGTAGACCGCAGGCATCAGCGTTTCGTGTATGGAAGGGTTCTGCATGGCGCTGTCACCATTCAACTCACATTTGTCAGGCTTGGACCCGATCCGGGCGGACCAGCTTCCGTACGATCGACATGCTGAGCATAAATCCTGGCCGGCGTGCGGGACAGGGCGTGCCGCAGCAGTGTCCTACCCTTCGCCGTTCTCGTTGCCGCACCGCGGGGAGCCTATTCACATGAAATCGATGCTGTTCATGTTGCCCACCATTCCCGCGACCTATGAAGAGCGGGAGCGGTTCCGGCCCATCGGCCGCAACAACGAGCGTACCCAGCAGATGATCGCCGAGGTGCGGGAGATCGCGCAGTACGCCGACCAGTCCGGCTTCGACGCGCTCGCCCTGACCGAGCATCATTTCCACTCCGAAGGTCTGGAAATGTCGGTCGCGCCCATCACGATGCTGGCGGATCTCGCGGCCCGCACCCAGCGCATAAAACTCGCCACGCTGATCATGCCGCTGCCCGGCCGCGACCCCCTGCGTCTCGCGGAGGAGATTGCGTTGCTCGACCACCTGACCCAGGGGCGTTTCATTCCTGGCATCGGCCGCGGTTACCAGGACCGCTGGCTCAATGTGCTGGGGCAGCAGTACGGCGTGGCGGGCGCGACGTCTGATGGTTCCGATTCCGATCGCCACAACCGAGAAGTATTCAAGGAACTCTACCAGGTGATGAAAATGGCCTGGACGCAGGATTCCATTCGATTCGAAGGCAAGCACTACCGCGTGCCGGTGGACAGCGTCGCGGGCCCGCCGCGCTGGCCGGTGGCCAGGACCTGGACCGCGCGATATGGCGCGCCGGGCGAAGTCGACGAAGCTGGCAATATCCAGCGCGTCTGCGTGGTGCCCAAGCCCTACACCGAACCTTACCCGCAATTGTGGCAGGCCTTCTCCGGCGGCATCGAGACCATCTCCTGGTGCGCCGAGGAAAACATTGTGTGCTGGAGCCTCGCCGAACCAAACGCTTTCCTCGATCTGTGCCGCAGCTACCGTGATGCGGCCGCGCGCCACGGCCGCCAACTCAGACTCGGCCAGAACATCGGCGCCTTCCGCATGGTGTACATCGCTGACACCTACGAGAAGGCGTTCGCGCTTGGCGCCGCGGCCCTGGGCGACGCCTTCGTGCGTTATTTCTCGGGCTTCGGTTTCTTTGAAGGCTTTCGCCAACCAGGCGAAACGGGTGCGGTGCCGATCAGCTTTCAACGTATGGTGGACGCCCAGTTCGCCATCGTTGGCACGGTCGACCAGGTAAAGCGCCAGATCGATGCGCTATGCGAGGAATCCAGTCCTGACTGGTTCGGTTGGTATCTCGATCAAGGCTTGATGGATCAGGGCGAAATTCTCCGTCAGCTGGAGGCTTTCGCGACAAAGATCTTGCCGGGTTTTCAGTGAGTCATTGATGGAGAGAGACTCGAGGTCCGTGTGAACCTGGCCTGCTGAGAAAGACGCCAAGAAGCGTTGACTCCACTGCATCTTGGCGTCCCTTTCACCGGGGTTGGACCAGCGCTACCCCGACAGCAGTTCGCGGATCGCCCCTTCCACCTGCGCCATGGGTGCCGCGAAGCGGCCGGGCGCGCCGGCACAGTGGCCGTAGGGCGAATCGATGGGGCGCAGTTCCGCGCCCGGCACCATCGCGGCCTCCAAGGCATTCTCTTCCAGCGTGAAGTAGGCATCGGTCGTGCAGGGCATGACGATGGTCCGCGCGGTCACCTGGGCGAGCGCCGCCGCCAGGTCGCCGTCGAAGGGCGGCCCACGCGAAGGGTCGGCCTGCTGCCAGGCATCGACGAGGCAGAGCAGATCGTTGGCGTCGTGCTCGAGGTGGTCGTCCTCCCACGCACGCAGCAGCGCCTCGAGGCTCTCGTGGCCGAGTTCACGATAGAGCCCCTCGCGGAAGAAGCGCGGCGAATAGGCCCAGCCGCAGTAGGCACGGCCGAAGGCCCTGAGTCCTCGCTCGGGTGCGGCCTCGTAGGCGCCGTCGCGGAAATCCACGTCACAGCGCAGGGCCGCGCGCACGCCTTCGAGGAAGGCCTGGTTCAGTGGCCAGCAGCGCGCCGAACCACAGAAGGGCAGAAGGCGCTCCACGAACACGGGATGCTCCACCGCCCACTGCCACGCCTGTACGGCACCCATGGACCAGCCGGTGGCGAGTGCCAGTCGCGGGATGCCCAGCACCTGCGTGAGCAGGCGATGCTGTGCCCGCACGTTGTCGCGGACCGACACGCGCGGAAAGCGGGCACCGGCCTGCCGCAGCGAAGCGTTCGAGGGCGAGATCGACACGCCGTTGCCGATCATGTTCGGCACGATGATGAACCACTGCGAGGGATCGAGCGCGCGGCCGGGGCCGATCATCCGCGCGTTCGAGAGATGGCTGCCGGTGAAGTAGGTGGGAAAGAGGATGGCGTTGCCCCCGTCGGGGGCGAGTGTTCCCCAGGTGGCCACGGTGAGCCACGCCTCCTCCAGCACACCACCGTCTTCGAGCGGCAGATCGCCGAGTTCGACGCGCTCGATCTTCAACGCGGCCTCACCCGGCGGCAGACGGACATCAGCCGAAGAGCTTCAGGTAGCGCTGGTATTCCCAGTCGGAGACGTGGTGCATGTAGCTCATCCACTCATCGCGCTTGTACTCGGTCCAGGCCTTGAACATTTCGGCGCCGAACACCTTCTCGGCAAGCGGGTCGGCGGCAAAGGCCTCCACCGCCTCGCCGAGGCTGCGCGGCAGCATGCGCACGCCCAGTGCGTCGAGCTCGGCCGGAGATTTGAGATACATGTTGTCGAGGTGCGGATCGCCCGGGTCGAGGCCCTCGCGAATCCCTTCCAGACCTGCAGCCAACACCAGCGCGGCGCCGAGATACGGGTTGCAGGCGCTGTCGGCCGCGCGCAGTTCCACCCGGCCGCCGCCCAGGGGAATGCGCAGCGTGTTGGTGCGGTTGTTGTTGCCGTAACAGCAGAAGATGGGCGCCCAGGTGAAGCCCGACATGCTGCCGCGCAGGATGAGGCGCTTGTAGCTGTTCACGGTGGGCGCCACCACGGCGCTGATGGCCGGAAGGTGGCGCAGCACACCCGCGATGAACTGGTAGCCGAGCGTGGTCAGGCCGCAGCCGCGCGGGTCCTCGCGAGAGGCGAAGAGGTTCGCGCCAGACGTCAGATCGTAGAGCGACATGTTGAAGTGCGCCCCGCTGCCCGCGCGGTCGCCGTAGGGCTTGGGCATGAAAGTGGCGAAGCCCCCGTGGCGGCGCGCCACCTCGTTGGCCATCCAGCGGAAGAACACGAAGTTGTCCGCCATGGTGAGGGCGTCGAAGTACTTGAAGTCGATCTCGAACTGGCCGATGCCGTCCTCGTGATCGAAGGAGTACACGTCCCAGCCGAGCGTGTTCATCATGTCGACCAGCTCGCCGATCCACGGCAGGTTCTCCACCAGGCGCGCGGCATCGTAGGCGGCCTTGTCCAGGTTGGGACGCGTGGAGAGCGGCCGGAATCCGCCACCCGGTGCGTCCTGCAGCACGAAGAACTCGGCCTCGATGCCGAGGTTGAGCCCGAAGCCGAGCTGCGCCGCATCGGCGAGGACGCGCTTCAGGATATTGCGGCTGCAGGCCTCGAACGGCTTGCCCCGGCACCATAGGTCGCTCGCGAACCAGCCGACCGAGGACTCGAAGGGCAGCACGCGCAGCGACCCGGGATCCGGATGGGCAGCCACCTCCTCGTCGCTCACGTCCTGCGGCACGCCGTCGAGCGCCGCGCCCGTGAAGAGCTCCGATCCGCCCATCATGCGCGCGAGGTGCGGCAGCGGCACCATCTTGCTCTTGGATATACCGTGCATGTCCACGTAGGACGCCAGCAGGTATTTCACGCCACGTGCGGCGAGCTCCTGCGCCAGTGCTTCGTATCCTTCGTGTGAACCCACGGTCTTCTCCTCTTGAGCTGCGTCTGCGATGTCGGGTGCTGGGGCACCGCAAGCGGCGTGTAACGGCCCCGCAGCAATCGGTGAGCAACAAGCCTGCCACCGGCGCCGCCGGCCTGTTAATCGCACGATTAATGAAGACGCGACCGGCGCCGGTCGCCGCGCGTGCCTGCAGGCGCACTCCACCGATGCAGCGGAGGCCGCCGCCGCACCAGCGCCGTGCAGACTCGGCAGGTCTGGGCGAGCCTCACCACGGCCAGAGGCCGATTGCACGGCGCTGGCCCGCAACTGGCTAGACTGGCCACACTCGCCACCGGAGGAGCGCAGGCCCATGCCCCTTGCCCAACGCAGCAACAGTCGCCGCAACAGCACGAAGACCGACGCGCACACACGCTCGCGCGGAGGCGCGCGCGAAGCCGTGGCCGAGCGCGGAACGGCCATGATCGCCGTGGCGCTGGAGCTCTTCGCCCGGCGCCACTTCGCGGCTGTCACGATCAAGCAGATCGCCGGCGAGCTGGGGGTGAACACGGCCCTGCTCTACTACTACTTCGAGAGCAAGGAGGACCTGCTGCGGGCCACCATCGAGCACACCGTCCAGCGGGCTTTCGCCCACTTCGACATGCTGCGTGCCTGTGACGACGACCCCGCCGAGATCATCGCCGACTGGCTCGCGAGCCACGTGGATTTGTCGGAGCCGATCCAGAAGCTCGTGAAGATCAGCCTCGATTACCGCAGCAGCGATATCGACAGTCCAGCCATCGAGCGGGCCATCCGCCGCTTCTACGATGGCGAGCGGCGCATGCTCATGGAATGCATCGAGAGCGGCATTGCCGCGGGTCGCTTTCAAGCGGTCGATGCGGCGCAGGTGAGCCAGTTCGTTTCCACCTACCTCGATGGCCTGATGGTGCGTGCGATGGTGCAGCCGCGCTTCGATCTGAAGAAGGCCATGGCCCAGTTCAGCCAGATGCTGTGGCGTGAGCTGGGCGTCCGCGAGGACACCCTCGCCGCCTCGACGCGCGCGCCCATGACAAGCAGCCGTCGCCGCCTGGCGGCAGACGCCTCCGCGCGCAGCCGCACCCGCCGCAGCTGAACGGCCGCGGCTGCCGTGGCCGCGCTGTCCTGCGGAAAGAGGCACTCGACCGCCTCTTCATTGAACGATTAAACAATTCCGGCACGCGCCTTGCTGCACTTCTCGCGGAACCCCGAGAAGCTGCCAATGACGCACGCAACGCCCCACATTGCCGCACCACCAGCAGGCGCAGCGCTCGAAGGCGGTGCCGCGCCCACGGTGGGCCGGCAGCTGTCGGTGGATTTCAAGCAGGTCCTCGGCGGCACGGCGCGCGCCACGCTCGGCGCGGTCGGGGCGCTGCTCTTCCTTCTGACCTGGGAGGTGGGCTCGCATCTCTACGGCCAGCTGCAGCTCTTCCCGCCGCCGAGCGGTGTGGTGGTGGCACTGTGGCGCCTGTTCGGCGAGCAAGGCTTCGCGTGGGATGTGTGGGCGAGCCTGCGCCGCATCCTCGTGAGTTTCGGCATCGCCGCGGTGGTGGCGCTTCCCCTCGGGCTGCTGATGGGGGCCTTCCCGCCCCTGCGTGCCGTGGGCGGGCCACTGGTGTCGGCGTGTCGCTACCTGCCGGCCACCGCCTTCGTGCCCCTGTTCCTGATGTGGCTCGGCGCCGGTGAGGAACAGAAGCTGGCCCTGCTCACGGTGGGCGTGGTGTTCTTCCTGCTCACGCTCCTCATCGATAACACGCTCGCAGTACGCACGGAACTCATCGATACGGCACGCACCCTAGGTGCCGGGCGCCGCCAGATCCTGCGCACCGTGGTGCTGCCGGCCTGCATGCCGGCCTACGTCGACACGCTTCGACAGATGCTGGCCGTGGGCTGGACCTACCTCGTGGTCGCCGAGATCGTGGCCACGACCGATGGCATCGGCGCCATGATGATGCGCGCCAAGCGCTTCGTGCACGTCGACGAGATCTTGGCCGGCATCGTCACCATCGGCGTGATGGGCCTCTTGCTCGACGGCGTCTTCCGGCTCCTGCATTACCGCGCCTTCCCCTGGCTGCACCACGCGCGCTGACACGCAGCCCCGCCAATCCATCCACCAGAGGATCCACCCATGCAGCTACTCGCCCGCCTCCTTGCCACCGCCTGCCTCGCGGCCGGTCTTCTACAGCCGGCGCTGGCCGTCGAGAAGGTGCGCGTGTCGCTCTTCTCCTGGCCGGGCTACGCGTTCTGGTACATCGCCAAGGAGAAGAACCTGGTGCCCGAGCTCGACCTCGACATCCAGATCATCGAAGACCCCTACCAGAGCTTCAGCGCGATGGCGGCCGGCCAGCTGGACGTCACCTCCAGCACGGTGGAATACGGCCCCATCGCGGCCGAGAAGGGCGTGCCGGTGAAGTTCGTCACCTATACCAACCCCTCCATCGGCACCGACAAGATCATCCTCGCGCCCGGCATCGCCTCGCCGGCTGACTTGAAGGGCAAGAAGGTCGCGGTGCTCGAAGGCGGCCTCACGCAGATCTACATGGGCATCTGGCTCGAGAAGAACGGCGTCAAGTTCGACGAAGTCACCTACGTGAACGTCATCATGGACGACGCCGTGGGTGCGATGGTCTCCGGCCAGGTCGCCGCCGGCGAGCTCTGGGAGCCCTTCGGCAGCAAGGTGCTCGAGAACCTCAAGGGCTCGCGCGCCGTCACCTCCTCGGCCGAAGACTACTGGAAGAGCACGGCGCTGCTTGGCGACGGCATGTACATGACGGATGCCTTCATCAAGCAGCGACCGGAAGCGGCGGCCGCCACCATGCGCGCCTACTTCGCCGCCGTGGCGTGGTGGAAGGCACACCCGGCGGAGGGCAACGAGATCATCGCCAAGGCGCTCAAGTTCCCGCTCGCCGACGTGGAACTCGTGATCGGCAAGGACGGCAAGCCGAACCCCATCGGCATCTGGGTCTTCGACCTGGACGAAGCCGCCCGCTTCATGAGGGTGAAGGACGGTCCGGTGCCGATAGGCTCGGCGAATGGCGTCAACGACCACTGGGCACTCACCAACACCTGGTGGAAGAAGTTCGGCCTCATGAAGACGACTCTTCCGCCCGAGGCGGGCATCGACCTCTCCCCGCTCAAGGCCACGGTCGCCAAGCCGCCGGTGGTCGAGTGAGCGCAACGGGCGTCAGGCCTGAGCTGCGGGTGGTGACGGACAGCGCGCCGCCCTCGCCGGACGCGGCCGCGGAGGCGCCGCCCGGCGTGCCCTTTCTCGCCGTCGATGGTGTGGGCAAGGATTACCCCCTGCGCGGCGGCGGCAGCCTGCGCGCGCTGGACGGCGTGTCCTTCGCGGTGCGCCCACACGAGATCTGCGTGATGCTCGGCCCCTCGGGCTGCGGCAAATCCACCCTGCTGCGCATGGTGGCCGGCCTCGACGCACCGAGCCAAGGCAGTTGCAGCATCGGGGGCGCGCGCATCGTGGGGCCCGGCCGCGACCGCGGCATGGTCTTCCAGAGCTACACCTCGTTCCCCTGGCTCACGGTGCGCGAGAACGTGGAGTACGGGCTCAGGCTGCACGGCGAGACCATCGCGCTCGCCGAAGGCGCGGGCGAGTACTTCCTGGATCGGGTCGGGCTCACGAAGTTCGCGAACCACCATCCCGACCAGCTCTCCGGCGGCATGCGCCAGCGCGTGGCGCTCGCCCGCGCGCTGGCCACCTACCCGCGCATGCTGCTGATGGACGAACCCTTCGGCGCCCTCGATGCCGAGACGCGCTGGCAGATGCAGGAGCTGCTGCTCGAGGTGGTCACCCGCGAGCGCATGACGGTGCTCATGGTCACGCACGACATCGACGAAGCGCTCTTCTTAGGTGACGGGATCGTGTTCCTATCCCGCAACCCGGGCCGGGTGCGCGAGATCCTGCGCCCGGATTTCAAGCGCAACGGCAGACCGGCCACCAAGGAGGCCATGTACGACGCGCCGGGCCACCGCGAGCTGGAGCGCCACGTGATGCAGCTGATGCGTGACGAGGGCAAGCGCGCATGATGCAGCTCGAGCTCTACCGCAGCCTGTGGGCGAGCCCAGGGCGCAGTGCCGCGCAGATTGCCGAGGAGGCCGCGGCCGAAGGATTCACCGGCCTCGAGGGCGGGCTTCCTACAGACCCCGCCGAGCGCGCCGAACTCGCGCGTGCCCTCGAATCGCACGGGCTGTCGTACATCGGCGAGATCTGCACCGGCGGCGCCGGCCCCGCCTGGTGGGTGCCGCCGCGCCATGCGCGCGTGGCCGACCACCTCGCCACCTTCGAGGCCGCGCTGGCCGCCTTCGACGATTTCCCCGTGCAGCCCGGCTTCGTGAACTGCATGGGGGGCCTCGATGCGTGGCCGCTGGCCGAGGCCCTGTCCTTCTTCGAGGGCGCAATGGACATCGCGCTGCGCTACGGCCGCACCGTCGTCTTCGAGACCCACCGCACGCGCTGCCTGTACGCCCCGTGGGCGAGCGTGCCCATCTTGGAGGCACTGCCCGAACTGCTGATCACCTGCGACTTCAGTCACTGGGTGGTGGTGGCGGAGCGTCTCATCGACGAGGAGGCCGATGCCCTCGCACTCGCTGCACGGCACGCCCACCACGTGCAGTGCCGGGTGGGCTATCCACAGGGTCCGCAGGTGCCGCATCCGGCCGCGCCCGAGTACGCGGACTGTCTCGCAGCCCACCAACGCTGGTGGGAAGCCGTCTGGACCGCGCAGCATGCGCGAGGCTACACGCGCACCACGCTCACGCCCGAATTCGGTCCCGATCGCTACCTGCACACGCTGCCCTTCACCGACCAGCCCGTGGCCGATCTGTGGGACATCGCTCGCTGGATGGCGCGCACCGAGCGCGCCCACTTCGATGCCTGGGCGCGGGCCTGAGGCCAGCGCCTGCCCGGTCCGTGAGTGCATGCGCCATGCAGCAGAACGCCGCGGCCCGCCGCCCCAATCAACGAACGCGCCCCGAATACGATGAGGTTCAAGCATCATGTCCGCCGTTGCCCCGCTGAATGACCCCATGCGCGTGCTCGCGCACAGCATCCGCGAGACGGCCGCCCGCCCGCTGGCGGAGGCACGTGCGCTGCCCGCCGCCGCCTACGTGAGCGAGGCGTGGTTCGAGCAAGAGCGACTGCACCTGCTGCAGGGCGCCTGGCAGAGCGTCGCCCACGTATCGCAGATTCCATCGCCCGGCGACTACGTGAACCTCGAACTGCAGGGCGAACGCATCTCGGTCATCCGTGGCGAGGACGGCGTGGTCCACGTGCTCTCGCGCGTCTGTGCCCATCGCGGCATGGACGTGATGCCACCCGAGAGCGGTCACGCCGAAGCCGGCAACTGCAAGCACCTGCAGTGCCCCTACCACCACTGGGTGTACGGCCTCGACGGGCGGCTGAAGGGTGCGCCGCTGATGAAGACCCACGCCGCCGTCACCGCGGGCGAACTCGCGCTCAATGCCTTCCGGAGCGAGGTGTGGCAGGGCTTCGTGTTCGTCACCTTCAATGAAGCGGCGCCGCCGGTTGCCGAGGCCCTGGCCGGCCTCGCGCCGCACCTCGAACGCTTCCGCATGCACGAACTCGAGCTGGTGCTGGACCTGTCGTGGGACTGCCCCTTCAACTGGAAGGTGCTGGTCGAGAACTTCATGGAGCCCTACCACCACCTCGGCGTACATCACGCGGTCTTCCAGCCGGTCATGCCGGCCCAGGGATGCTGGACCGAGCCGCCGCTGGGTGACGGGGTGGTCTGCCACCTGCCGCTGGCCGACGAACTGCAGCGCAAGGTGAAGGCCGGTGAGCCGCAGCTGCTGAGCTTTCCCGTGCTGCCCGGCATGCAGCCCGCGGATTTCCTCGAGTGGACGGTGTTCCTGGGGGCGCCGCACTTTCTGCTCTTCACCGCACCCGACCGCGTCTACTGGTATCGCATCGAGGCGCTCTCGGCAGGACGCATGCGCCTGCACACCACCCTGATGGTCGACCGCCGCGCCACTTCGGTGCCCGGCTTCGAAGCCACCCTCGCCCAGGAAGAGGACATGCTCCGGCGCTTCCACCTCGAAGACATGGAAGTGTGCAGCGCCGTGCAGGCCGGCCTGCGCTCGCAGGCCTACCAACCGGGCCCGCTCGCCGAACTCGAGGCGCCGATCTGGCAGTTCCAGCGCTGGATCGCCCGGCGCCTGGAGGCAGCGGGGTTCTAGCGCAGGGCTGGGCCTGCGCAAAGACCCGGCGCCGCCCCGCGCCGGGCATTTATCGCGCTCGGATCTGCAGTCAACGCGGTCAGCGATGATGCAGGCAGGTGCCTTCAACGTAGGTAGCGGTCACACGGGCGCTACCAATCTGATCGTGGGGGCAACTGATGATGTCCCTGTCCAAGACTACGAGGTTGGCGAGCTTCCCGATCTCGATACTGCCCTGCTGATCGGCAAGTCCTGAGGCATGGGCGGCGTTCATCGTGTACATACGAAGGGCTTCCGCCGGTGTCACGGCTTCGTCCGGGTCTATCGGCGTGCCCTTGGAAGACTTTCTGTTCACCGCCGTCGCAATGATTTCCAACGGCGAGAAGGTACCGCAGGGGTGGTCGGAAGCCAGGCTTACCCGCACGCCCTCCGCCGCCATGCTCTTGACCGGAAAGACGCGCAAGTGCTCTTGGCCATCACCGCGCCAAAGATTGAAGAGCTCGCCCCAGAGCCAGGCGAGCCCCGGATTGGCCACGAGGTCGATGCCGAGTTTCGCCATGCGCGGCGCCTGCCGCGGCTCGGCGACGAAGGCATGTTCCAGGCGCAGCACTGCATCACTGCTGCGCCCACTGCGGCTGCACTCGTAGGCGTCCATTACAGTATTTACCGCACAATTGCCCATGCCGTGAATGGCGGTTCCGATGCCCAGCTCGACCGCCTTCTTGGCCAGGCGGCTCACCTCGGCTTTCGGATAGAAAGCCACCCCGGTGTGCGCGCAACAGCCATCATGCATCTTGTCTATCGCCGGCCCTGGATACGCGCGGTCCACGAAGATCTTCATAGTACCGCCGATCAGTCGGCGACTACCCGGCTGCTTGATCCGGTCGATGATGTCGGGCCGCCGAAGATCGTGGGTGTCGAAGAAATGGTCGCCGGCGTGCAACATTTGCACACCAAAGGGCAGCAGTCCCTGGGCGTCCGCGCGGCGATAGAGCTCCGCCGACTTGGCGGTCACCATGGCGTCCCCGACGAACGTGATGCCGACAGCGAGGTATTCATTCATCTTTGCGTTCAGCAACTGTACTGAACGGTCCCAGTCGCGCTCTGCGTAAGCGTTCCAAGAGGTCGAGTGCAGCGGATTGGCCGCATTCTCGAGTAGCGTCCCTGTCGGCACGCCGGTCTTGTCACGCTCGATCTCACCGCCCGCGGGGTCCGGCGTGTGCTCATCAATGCCGACCATTTCGAGCGCGAGGCTGTTGACGAAGCCGGCGTGGCAGCTCGCGTCAATCAGGAAGACCGGATTGTGCGGAGCCACTTCATCCAGTTCACCGCGCGTCGGATTGCGCATCTCCCGCACGTGGAACATGTTGAACCCCATCCCTCGCACCCACTGTCCCGAAGGGGCATGCTTGCAGTGCTGCTCGATGGCCTCCAGGACTTCGATAAGAGAGGACTTGGGTGGCGTGGCGCAGTCCACGCATTCGGGCGCGAAAGCGGCAATGCTCAAGTGGTTGTGAGCATCTATGAATCCCGGGACCACCGTGGCGCCGCCCATATCGCGGATTTCGCAGTCGGGGCCTCCAGCGCGCCGGACATCGGCATCTGAACCGACGGCCGCAATCCGACCGTTGCGAATGAGCAGGCTCTCTGCAACAGTGTCTCGAGGGTCCACCGTGCGAATCAGGGCGTTTACCAGAGCGACATTACGATTCTCGGTCATCTTCCATCCACCCTCTTCATCGGCCGCGTGGCGACTTGTCTGTCGCGCGCCGCGTCATTTGAATTCAACCAGCACCATGCGCAAGGGAGCCTCGCCCTCGTTCAACGCCACGTGCGCCGTACCGCCTGGCGGGACCCGGGAGCGAATGGCTGTGCCTGGGGCGATCGCGAAGCGGGTTCCTCCGGTACTCGACGGCAACGGCGTCATCCCGCCGCACAGCAACGCGTAGTCTTCAAGATCACCCGCAACGTGGCCCAGCGTGAGTTCCCCGCCCTCAGGGAAAAAAGCGATGTAATCGCGTGAATGACGGTGCGCACCCGTCGCCACGCCGGGTTCGAAGACCTCCTCCCACACGACGAATCGCTGCGCCTCTTCGAGCAAGCGAACGCCAGCATTGGGGAAATCGGCAATCGTCTCTTTGTCGTTCATCGGCTTGATTCCGTACGGATGCTCACGTGGCTCTCCGGGCGACTCACCTCCATGTTAGCGCGGCGCAATGGCTTGCCGGCACTGAATTTGGGACAAGATGCGATGGCTTTTGGGCCAGTTGTCGAAGCGTACCGACAAGGTGGATGGTTCGGGTGAAGCCCGTGTGAGGGCGGGACAGGAACGTGCACGAACTCAGGTCCGGATTCTCAGAGAACCGCGCCCCGTGCGCGGCGCGTCCCCATCGTGGCGGGCCCATTCGCAGGCGGCTTGAGCAGCATGCAGGTCCGGAAAATCCGAGATGCGACGTTGGTCATCGAGGGCGCAGGCGATCTAAGCCCCGGTTAACGAGGCGTCCTTTCGGTACACGTGGTCGACCGCTCCGCACGCCGAAATGCAGCGCGAAACCGGGGCCTGACAGACTCGTCGTCTGGTCCTAGCTCGTACGGAGGTCGGTTCGCCAGCGCCCCGCACCTATGGAAGATGCCGATCCGATTCGCCGACCCGGCGAGCCGGTCGTCCTTCCTGTCTCAACTACTTGCAGACACGGGGGAACGCCGCCGACCTCGAGGGGGCCAGGCAGGCGGCGGCAAAGTGCGACGTCTCCTGGGCCGTGGAGCAGGCGCTGCGGTTGAAACGCTGGACATGCCGGCTCGCTCGTTGCCGGGCGGGCCGTTTCGCTCACCCGCACCCCTGCCGACACGGGGTGCGCTGCCGGACGCACGATTCTGCCTCGCACAGGACCGAGCCCTCGGCCAGGGGGCCGCCCTGGAACTCGTTCATGAACTCGTGGGGCAGGGCTGTCGTCCGAGGTGCTCGGGCCCATCAAGCCACGGGCGCTCCAGTCGGCTCGGCACGCTGACGTACACTGGCGGCATGTCCAACCTGCCGCCGCTCTCCGCCCTGCGCGCCTTCGAGGCCTCGGCGCGGCTGGGCAGTCACCGCCGCGCGAGTGAAGAGCTGCGCGTCGATCACACCGTGGTCAGCAAGCACATCCGCAAGCTCGAAGCCGAGCTGGGCACGCGCCTGCTCGACGTCACGCCGTCCGGCACGCGGCTGACGGCGGCCGGCCAGGCCTATTACCGGGACATCGTCGCGGCGCTCGGCATGATCGCGGCCGCCACGGATCGCGCGCGCCGCGGGCCGGCGTACCCGAGCCTGCACGTCGCCTGCTCTCCCGGTTTCGCAGTGCGCTGGCTGGCGCCGCGCATCTCGTCCTTCATCGAGGCTCATCCGGGGCTCGAACTGTCGCTCCGCCCGACCACGCGCGCGCCCGATCTCGCCCGCGGCGACGCGGACGTCGACGTGCGCTACAGCGCTCGCGGTGGCGTCGGCGACCAGCAGCAGGTTCTGGTCCGGCCGCGCGTCTTCCCGGTGGCGAGTCCCGCCTGGCTCGAGCGGCACGGCCCCATTACGTCGACCGAAGATCTGCTGCAGGCCGCGCTCATTCACGAAGAGACGCACGAGTACTGGCAGCGCTGGCTGGAGTACGCGAGCCTCACCGTCACCGATGCGCTGCACGGCCCACGTTACTGGAGCGCGGCGCTCGCGCTCGACGCGGCGCGCATGGGCCAGGGCGTGGCACTCGCCAACGAGTGCCTGGTCGCCGACGAGTTACGCAGCGGCGCGCTGGTCGAGGTGCTGGCGACCGACATCGTGATCGATCCCTATGCGCTGTACGCCCACGAGCGCCGCTGGCGGGAGCCGCTGATCGTCGAGTTCCGGGCTTGGCTGGCGGGGCATTTTCCGCCCCACCCTGGGCAATAATTGACCTTTCTCGGCAGGGAGCGCCTGCCTACACTGCGCGGGTCCGAAGCCTACGGGGAGACTCCGCGTGACCCGCTTCAAACGCCCACTGCTGCCGCCCTACGACCCGGCGCTGATCACCACGCCGCTGTCCGACGATGAGATAGCGGGGCTGCCCGGCGCGCTGGATGGCGGTGACGCGAGCGTCGACCCGGTGACCTTTTCGGTGGTCTACGCGCGTCTCGACGGCATCCTGAGCGAGATGACCGAGACCATTCTCACCACCGCGCGCAATCCCATCCTCTACGGCGCCAAGGATTTCACCTGCACAGTCATGACCACGCGGGCCGAGGTGCTGTCCATGCACGACTGCCTGCCGGTGCATGTCGGCACCATGAGTCCCGCCCTGCGCTTCGTGATCCGCGCGTTCGGCGACGACATCCACGAAGGTGACGTGTTCGTCAACAACGCGTCCTTCGCCGGCAATGCGCATGTCGGCGACTGGACCATGTTCGCCCCGATCTTCTTCGCGGGACGCCTGGTCGCCTGGGCGGTCAACAAGTGCCACATCATCGACACCGGCGCGCACATCCCGAGCAATGTCGATTTCTACGCCAAGGATGTCTACGAGGAGGCGCTGCACTTCCCCGCCGTGCGCCTGTGCCGCGATCATCAACCCATCGAAGACCTGGTGCGCTTCATCGCCTACAACTTTCGCTTTCCCGAACTCTGGCACGGCGACTTTCTCGCCCAGCTCGGCTCGCTGTGGACGGCCGAGTCCCGCGTGCAGGAGCTCTGCACACGCTTCGGCTACGGCGTGGTGAAGGGCTGTTTCGCCGAGGCCCTGCGCTATGGCGAGCGGCGCATGCGCGAAGAGATCGCGCGCCTGCCCGCGCGGACGGTCGAAGTGGCGATGATCGGCGAGAAGATTGCCGGCTTCTTTCCCGACGGCGTGCCTCTGAAGCTGCGCCTCGAGATCGACCCGGCAGCGGGCCGCATCCACTTCGACTACACCGACATGCCCGATCAGCAGGACTTCGGCTACAACCTGAGCTACGCCACCGCGCGCTGCTCGGCCCTGCAGGGCACGTTGCCGCTGCTCGATCCCGGCATTCCGCCCAATGACGGCGCGTTGAACTGCATCGAAGTGACGTTGCGCGAAGGCGCGCTGGCCGGCATTCCACGCTGGCCGGTGGGGACCTCGGCCGCGACCATCGCGCTGTGCGACGAGGTCACCAACCTGGTGTTCAAGGCCTGGGCCGAAGTGCTGCCGGAACGCGCGATGGCCGGCATGGGGGAATACTGCGCCGCCAACTTCATCGGCTCCGGCACGACGGATCACAGCGGCGAGTCCTACGTGCACGTCTTCTACCTGGCCGCGAGCGGTGGCGGCGCGGTGCGCGGCCATGACGGGATCCCGCACATGTTCGGCGCGTGCATCATGGGCAACATGGGCTACGAGTCCATTGAACTGGTCGAACTCGCACGGCCGCTCATCGTGTGGGAGACGACCGCCGTCATCGATAGCGGTGGCGCCGGCGAGTTTCGCGGCGCGGTGGGTGTGCGCCAACGCATCCAGCCGGTAGACCACACCATGCACATCGGCTACTGCGGCTCGGGGCATACCTGCGCCGCCTTCGGCCTCGACGGCGGCCAGGCCGGCATGCCCGCCGACCACTGGATTGTCGAACAGGCCAGCGACGAGGTGTACGCGAAGCTCGCCAACGCCGGCGCGGCCGATGTCGCGCCGACCCAGGCCTGGGTCGCGCAGACCGGCGGCGGCGGTGGCGCGGGCCTGCCGCACCGACGCGCGGCGGAGGCCGTGCTGGCGGACGTGGTGGATGGCTTCGTGTCGCTCGCGGCCGCGCGCGAGGTCTACGGCGTGGTGCTGGAAGATTCTGACGGCACATATGCCATTGACCTGGCGGCGACTGCCGCCCTGCGCGCGGGGGCGCAGCGATGAGCTACCGCATCGGTACGGACATCGGCGGGACCTTCACCGATCTCGTGGTGTCGGCGGACGGCGTGCTGCTCGGCCGCTACAAGTCCCCGACCACGCCCCAGCACCTCGCGACGGGCGTGCTCGACTGCCTGCGGCTCGCGGCCGCCGACATCGGCGCGCCGCTGCACGAACTGCTGGCGAACACCGAAGTCCTGGTGCACGGCTCCACCGTTGCCACCAACGCCGTGCTCGAAGGCAAGGTGGCGAAGTGCGGGGTGATTTGCACGCGCGGCACCCGTTACACGCTGTGGCGCGGCGAGGGCCGTCGCCAGCGCATCTTCGACTTCACCGCCCCGCCGCGTGCCCCGTTGGTACGCCCTCACCTCTGCATCGAACTGGACGAGCGCATCGACCGTCACGGCCAGGTGCTGCAGCCGCTGGATGATGAGCAGGTGCGCGCAGCCTTCCGCCAGCTTCGCGCACAGGGCTGCACCGCGATCGCGGTCTGCCTGCTCTGGTCTATCCACAATCCCGCGCATGAACAGCGCGTGGCCGAGCTGATCAACGAGGAATGGCCGACGGGCACCTTCAGCCTGAGCAGCATGGTGCAACCCGTGTTGCGCGAGTACACGCGCATGTCCTGCACCGTGCTGAACGCGATGTTGAAACCGGTGGTGGCCCGCTACCTCGAAGACCTCGAACGCACGCTGCGCGACGCCGGGCTGGCCGGCCAGCTGCTCATCGTGACCTCCGACGGCGGTGTGCAACCGGTCGCCGAAATCGCTGCGCGACCGGTCTACATGCTGTTCTCCGGTCCGGCGACCGGACCGACGGCCGCGAAGCTGACGGCCGCGGCGGAAGGCCGCGAGGACTGCCTGCTCATCGACATGGGCGGTACCAGCTTCGACGTCAGCACCGTCATCGGCGGTGAAGTCGCGGTGACGCGCGATGGACGCATCACCGACCACCCGACCGGCGTCGCAGCGGTGCAGATCCTCACCCTCGGTGCCGGCGGCGGCAGCATCGCGAGCGTCGATGCCGGCGGGCTCTTGGTGGTCGGGCCGGAGAGCGCGGGGGCCTTTCCCGGGCCGGTGTGTTATGGCCGCGGCGGGCGGCAACCGACCGTGACCGACGCCTACCTGGCGCTGGGCTACCTGTCCGCCGAGCGCTTTCTCGGCGGGCGCATGCGGCTCGACGAGTGCGCCGCGCGCGAGGCCATCGCCACGCACATCGCGGCGCCGCTCGGCATCGACGTCGAAGCGGCGGCGCTCGGCATCTGTCGGGTGGTGAACGAGCGCATGGTCAACGGCATCCTCGAGATGACGGTCAGGCGCGGCATCGATCCACGCCAGCTGGTGCTGGTCACCGGCGGGGGCGCCACCTGCGTGGCGGCGGTCGAGCTCGCGCGCGAACTCGGCATGCGGCGCATCCTCGTCCCGCGCACGACCTCGGTGCTGTGTGCCTACGGCGCCCTGAATGCCGATCTCGTATGGTCCAGCATCACCAGCTGTCCGACCCGCCTGCGCGATTTCGACTATGCGGGCGTCAATGCCCGGCTGGCACGCCTGGCCGAGGCGGGGAACGCGTTTCTCGACGGACTCAAGGTGCCTGCCGCGCAGCGTCGGCTCGAAGTGCACGGCGCCGCGCGCTACCCGATGCAGATCACCGAGATCGACGTGCCGACCGCGGCGGTGCAGCTGACGCCCGACCACGTCGCCGCACTGGCGGCGTCTTTCCACGACGCGCACCAGGCGCGCTACGCGGTCGCGGAACGAGAGTCCGACGTCGAGTTCGTGATGTGGCGCATGGTTGCCCGTGGCCTCACGGAGACGACGCGGCAGCACGAACCGAAGGGGCAGGCAGGAGACGCGGCGCTCGGCGTCACGCGTTTCTACGACGCCCTCGCCGGCGCACATCGCGAAGTACCGCTGGTCGACGCCGACCGGCTGCGCCCCGGGGACCAGCTGCACGGCCCCGCGCTGCTGGTCGCCACCGACACCACCATCGTCCTGCCCGCGGACACCACGCTCGACGTGCGCGGCGATGGCTGCCTGATCCTGGAACTCGAGGAAGAGAGGTAAGCATCATGCGATTGGCGATAGTCGGAGCGGGCGCGATGGGCGCCTTCGTCGCGAAGGAGCTCATGCGCAGGGAACCGCGCGCGGAAGTGGTGATCATCGATGCGGACGCGGCGCGGGCGGCAAGCCTGGCGGCCACGCTTTCGCCCACGACGGTGGCGCGGGCCTGCGACGCGCGCGCGACCGACGACCTGGCCGCGCTCTTGCGCGGTTGCGCCGTCACCGTGAACGCGGCGCAGTACGACATCAATCTCGACGTGATGCGCGCCTGTCTCGCTGCGCACAGTCATTACCTGGACCTGGGCGGCATGTTCCACACCACGCGGCGCCAGTTGACGTTGTCCGCCGAGTTCGCCGCCGCCGGCCTCACCGCCGTGCTCGGCATGGGTGCGGCGCCCGGCCTGACCAACGTCTTGAGCCGCGCGGCCTGCGACGAGCTCGACACGGTGGAACGCATCGAACTGTCCTTTGCCGTCGCAGCGGCGGGCGCGCCGTCGCTGCCGGTGTTCGCGCCGCCCTACTCCATGCGCACCATCATGCAGGAGTTCAGCGAGGAATCCGTGCAGTTCATCGATGGTGAGTTCAGCACGCAGCCGGCGCTGGCCGGGCGCCGCAGGATCACCTTCCCGGACCCGATCGGGGCGGTGGACTGCGTGTTCACCCTGCACTCCGAGCCCGCGACCCTGCCACACGCCTTCGCGGCCAAGGGCGTGCGCGAAGTGACCTGGCGTCTCGGCCTGCCGGCGGCGCTGGAAGACACGGTGCGCGCGTTCGCCGCCGCGGGTCTCGGCGGGCAGACCCCGATCAAGACCAGCGCCGGCGACATCGTCCCTGTGGATTTCCTCGCCGAGTGCATCGAGCAGAATCTCGCAAGCCTGACCCTCACCCCGACGACGAGCACCGAGTACGGCTGCGCGCGCGCCGAAGTCACGGGCCGTGTCGGCGCGATGCCGACGACCGTCAGCCTGGACAGCTTTCTCGAGGCGAGCGGCGCGCCGCCCGACCTCGCCGCCATCATCACCGGCACGCCCGCCGCGGTCGCGGCCGTCATGCTGGCGCGCGGCGAAGCCGCCTTGCCTGGTGTCCACGGCCCCGAGGCGGTCATCCCGCCCGCGCTGCTGTTCGCGCGCCTGCGGGACAGCGGCTTCTTGACGCGCATGACCCGCACGCAGGTGCTCTGACGTCGAGACCTTGCTCCACGCACGCGCAGGCAGCCCTGCGCGAGCGCGAGGTGATGCGGCGACTGTCAGTGGGCGGGCGATGGTGACATCATGCGCGCCAGGCTGAAGGCTTCGGCCGACGAGCGGTGCGATGGGAACGTACCGTGGCTCGCGCCGCGCGACACGCAGGCGCCCATTTTTTCAGACCCCGGTGCCGCAGTGCAGCCGCGCGACGGCACCCGTACTCCGGGGAGAAGTCGACATGGCACCGGTACCCAAGCACATCCTGAACGGTTTTCGCGTACTCGACCTGACCCACGTCCTGGCCGGCCCCACCGCTTCGCGGCTGATGGCGGAGATGGGCGCTGAGGTGATCAAGGTGGAGTTCCCACCGCTCGGCGACATCTCGCGCGCGCTGCCATGCATCAAGAACGGGCGGAGCTCGTACTACGTCCAGCAGAACCGCGGCAAGCACAGTGTGTGCATCGACCTGAAGAGCCCCGACGGCAAGGCCGTGCTGACCGATCTCATCCGGCAGTGCGATGTCCTGGTCGAGAACTTCGCGCCCGGCGTCATCGGCCGCCTCGGCTTCGGGTGGGAGCAGGTCCACGCGATCAATCCGCGCATCGTGATGTGCTCCATCTCGGCGCTCGGGCAGGCGGGCGAGCTGGCCAGCCTGCCCGGCTTCGACTACATCGCGCAGGCCTACAGCGGCGTGATGGGCATGATCGGCGATCCGGATGGCGCGCCGTCGTTTCCCATGGTGAGCCTCGGCGACGTCAGCACCGGCGCGCATGCCGCCGCCGCCATCGGCTTCGCGCTGCTCCATCGCGAGCGCGGCGGCGAAGCGCAGTACCTCGATATCTCGCTCCTCGATTGCTACACGCACTACCACGAACTCAACATCGCGCTGTACAGCATGACCGACGGCGCGGTCGAGCCGACGCGCTGCGGCAGCCAACATTTCGCGGTGTGCCCGCTCGGCCTGTTCAAGGGGCGCGACGGCTATGTCTGCATCATCGCCCTGCAGCCGCAGTGGCCTGCCCTGTGCCGGGCGATTGGCCGCCCGGACCTGATCGAAGATCCGCGCTTCGCCACCAACGAGGCGCGCGTGGCGCACAAGGAGGCGCTCATCGATCTCTTGCAGGACTGGCTGACGGCGCAGCCCTCCGACGACGCGGCGCTGGCTGCGCTGCAGGCCGAGCGCGTGCCCTGCGCCCCGGTGCTGCGCATCTCCCAGCTGGCGAACCATCCCCACATGCGCGGGCGCGGCACCATCCGCACGGTCAGCGACGCGAAGCTCGGCGACGTGCTGATGCCGGGCATGCCGCTGCGCTTCTCGGGCTTCGTGCACAATCCGCCGCTCGACGCGCTGCACCTCGGCGCGAGCAACGAGCAGGTCCTGCGCGAGGTGCTCGGCTACGCGCCCGAACGCATCGCGGCGCTGACCGAGCAAGGCGTGCTGTTCGCCAATCCCGACACGTGACGCTTCACGCTGCGCGGCGCTGAGCGCTGTCGAGCGCGACGACCAAGCGTCGTCGCTGCGGTCCGTCGCCCCCACGCCCTGTCGGCGATGGGGCGCCCCGCATCACAGGTCGAGGTCGCCCTTCAGCATCCGCTGCACCACGGTGCGCTTCAGGATCTCGTTGGTGCCGTCCGCGATATTGATGATGCGCAGCGTCTGCCAGATCTCCGCCAGACCGACTTCGTTGGTCAGCCCCATGCCGCCATGCGCCTGGATGGCGCGGTCGACGGCGCGCAGTCCGGATTCCACGGCATAGCACTTCGCCATCGACAGCTCCTTCACCGCGCGCTCGCCGCGATCGAGCAAGGCCGCCGCGTTGATGCCCATGAGGTGCGCCGCGTGCAGTTCGGTCGCCGATTCGGCGAGCGGAAACGTCACGCCCTGGTAGTCGGCGATGGGGTGGCCGAAGGCCTCCCGCTGCTGCGCGTATGCGAACGCGAGCTCGAGCGCCCAGCGGCCAAGGCCCACCGCGCGCGCGGTGTTGTAGATGCGTCCGAGCGAGACGCCGAGCAGCGCGGTGCCGAAGCCTTCATGGAGCTTGCCCACGAGTTGGTCCGGCGTGACGTGCAGGTCTTCGAGCACCAGCGCACCTTCGTCCCCACCGGCGTGGCCGTACAGCTTGACCACGCTTTCGAGCTTGAAGCCGGGCGACGAAGTCGGCACGAGAAATGCCGAGATACCGCCCTGGTGCCGCGCGGCACGCTCGGCGTCCGTCACCGCGAACAGGATGCAGTACTCGGCGTGGGGCGAATTGCTGGTCCAGAGCTTGCGTCCGCTGATGCGCCAGCCGTCGCCGTCCGCCACCGCGCGCGTCTTGATCATGCTCGCGTCGGAGCCCGCGCCCGGCTCGGAGAGGCCGAAGCACATCGATTGCTCACCGCTCAACAGCCCAGGCAGCACACGCTCGCGCGTCGCGGCGGTGACGTGCTCGAGCACGGCGCTGGCCGCGAACGCCCAGTGCCCGACCACGTAGGGCGCCAGAAGGTTGTGCCGGCCGCAGGTGTGATAGACCGTCTGCCAGGCGACGAAATAGGCCAGGTGCCCCATGCCGGCGCCGCCGATGGACTCGGGGACACACATGTTGAAGAAGCCCGCGGCGCTGGACGCCATGCGCACTTCGCGGATCAGCGCGTACACCTCGTCGCTGTAGCGCCCGTCGGGCGCGTAGCGACGGCGTGGGTCTTCGAGGAGCGCGGCGTTGCGCTCCGCGCGGGGCAGCACCTCGCGGCGTACGAACACCTCGATGGCCTCGCGCACCGCGGCAACGTCGGACGGCAGGTCGAATGCAATGGCGGTCATGCTTGTCTCCCGAGGACGCTTCGCGGCGGGCCTCAGTATAGGCGCTCGAGAAAGGCCGGATGCGGGGCTCGCCAGCGCGGCCGACGCGCCGCGGTTCGGGAGCGCCCGCCGGGGTCGCCACGCCGGGGACCGCCCCGTGTACAAACACCGGCCATGCCTCTATAAAGGTTGGCGCGCCGACGCCCCGCCGCTCGGCCTGGTCGTGGCCTCGTTCCGCCACTCGTCCGTTCACTTTCAGCGCCTGATCGCACAACGCCATGCAACAGTGGATCGAATTGCACGCCAACCTGCTGTCCGGCCTGGCCGGCATCGTGACCTTGCTGGCGGTGTTCCTGAGTCCACTGGCCAAGCACATCACGCCGGCGCTGCTGCGGCGCCGCGCCGACGAGAGCGGCACGGCGACCTCGGCGGTACCCGCCGAACCGGCCCCGGTTGCGTCGATGCCGGCGCCCGCTGCCCGGCCCGGTCACGGGCAGACGGCGATCCCGATCGCGGTCATGCCCTTCGACAGCCTGTCGAGCGACAGCGACGACGCCTACCTCGCCGACGGGATCAGCTGTGAGCTGATCTCGGCGCTGAGCCGGGCCGGCCGCCTGATGGTCACGCCGCGCTCGGATTCCTTCGCGCTGCGCCAGACGGCGCTCACCGTGACTGAAATCGGCGCGCGCCTCAACGTCGGCTACGTGGTGACCGGCAACGTGCGTCGGAGCGCTGACCGGGTGCGCGTCATCGCCGAGTTCTGCGAGACGACGAACGGTCGTGTTCTGTGGACCAAGACCTACGAGCGCACCGTCGCCGACATCCTCGTCGTGCAGGAGGACATCGCGAGCCACGTCGCCGCAGCGCTCGGCGGCGAGGCCTATCGCGCAGAGGTGCTCAATCACCCCCACGACACCGGCAACCTCGACGCCTGGAGCCTGACTCAGCGCGCGCGTCACGAGTACATGGTTGGCCGCGGACCGGCGGCCAACCAGGCAGCGCTCGAACTGGTGCGCAAGGCCACCGAACTGGATCCCGACTATGCCCTGGCCCAGGCGCTGTACGCGGCGCTGCTCATGGACGGCGTGTCGACCGCGAGCGCCGCCGATCCCGAAGCCGCTCGCCACGCGGCGCGCGCCGCCATCGAGCATGCGCTCGCGCGCGGCGCCGACCAGCCGGACGTGCTGATGTACGCGGGGCGCGTGTGGGTGGAACTCGGCGAACGTGTGAAGTCGATCCAGGTGCTGCGTCGCGGCACCCAGCTCTCGCCCCACGACCTCATGGAGTGGGGTTTCCTCGCGCGCTCGCTGGCCTTCGGCAGCCAGGCGGAAGCCGAAGAAGCGATCGTGATCGCGACGCGCAACCTCGGCATCTCGCCCGATCATCCCTGTGCATGGCTGTGGCAGCTGTTCCAGGGGATCGCGTGCATGAATCTCGAACGCTACGCCGAGGCCCGCACCTGGCTCGAGCACGTGGTCACGGCCTCCGCGGATTTCGCGCGCGGCTGGATGTGTCTCGCCAGTGCCCGCGGCGCGCTCGGTGACGTGGAAGGCGCTCGCGCCGCGGCCGCGCGCGCTAGCGCCATTAACCAGAACCTGACACCCACCCGCTTCGTAGGTTACGTCAGGGTGATGGCGGGCGACGATGCCGCGACCGCGCGCATCACGCGGGGGCTCGTCGACGCGGGCCTGTTGGATCCCTGAGCCAACGCCGCTCGCGCAGCTCCTCGGCCAGGTACTTCCGCCGTGGTCCCTGCCGACAACGTGCCGGTCGCTGCGCCGCCATTGGGGGCTACCACTCGCATACGTGGTTCTCAGCGCGATGCTGCCTTGGCAGGACTGTCCTTGGCATTAGCCCATCGCCACGCGCCGAACCGGTTCTTCGCCTGCCTCTGCTCACACCACTGCGTAGCGATGACCGCGGAAACCAAAGCTCCCACCCCTGTCGAAGTTGGGAGCGCGCCGCGCGGCGCCACCGTCGGGCTCGGCGTTCGAACGCGAATCGAACATGGGCCACTGGTAACGGGAGGTGCGCTCGGCTTCGAAGGTCAACGGCGCTTACAGCGCCAGCGCGTCGGCCGATCGCAGACCGCAGCCGGGGCGCGCGACACGCGTGTCTCGGCACCATGAAGCTCATCTGAGGATACGCGAACGCGTCAACTTGCTTAGTCCGCTCGGACCATGCAGGCGGAACATTACTTGCGCACTCGCGATTCTTGTTGTCATTCGCCAGGCGGCTGACCGGCATTCGCGGGACCAAGAGCACGAATCCAGGGCTGCTCGTTACGATGGAACCGATCGGTGATAGATTGCTGACCAGCCGCCTCAGGTGGCTTCGCGCATACGCGACAAGGAGTTTATCGATGCGCCATCCTGTGCCCCGCGGCCTGGCGGCCACTATCTGCGCCGCCGGACTACTCGCTGCATCCCAACAAGTCCCGGCCACGAGTCTCGCGGCATCGGCCTACATGGACTGGAGCAGGTTGACCATCGAGTTCGTGCCAGACGGCTCCCGTTACTCACTTGCGACCGAGTCATCGACCGTGGCGGTTGGCGGCATGGCCTTGTACGAGGTCAATTCCGCGACCGACTGGACCACTCCGCTTTCGGCCGCAAGCTCGCAGGGCCTTGGCAGTGCGAGCGCGGACGCGACCGCGGACTGGCTGAGCGCATCGGCAGAATTGCAGGGCGACCAGCAGGCCCTGTACGCGACCCTGGTGCAGATTGGCGATTTGCAAAGTTTTTTTCTGGCTCCTTGGAGCACCCGGTCTGGCTCGATCACGGTCAGCGGGGGAGCAGGCTACCTGCTTGCATCGATTCCGGTGACTGTCTTCGCTGCGCTGAGTGATGCCGACGGGGCTTTATCCCCCTATGTATACGCAAACGTCGTGCTGAACCTGGAGAACGGTTTCGGTGTCGTGAACAGCTCAGTGTTGTATCGGCACTTGTGTTTCGACTGTGATTCACAGCATGGCGGCGAACCCTACAGCGATTCGCTCGTAGTGGCGTTCAAGGTCAGTGACGGCGATGTCTTGCACCTCACCGGTTCGGCGAGCGTAGGTCTGGGTCTCTACGCTCCTGTTTCTGTTCCTGCGCCGGTGCCGTTGCCGGCGGCACTTTGGTTGTTCAGCTCCGCACTTGGCGCGGCCGGACTGGCGCGCCGTCGATCTGCGTGAGGCCACGCGGGGATTCGCTGCGGCGGAGCTCTTGATCGCCCCGCCATCCCGCCCTGACGGGTCTAACCCAGCGCACCCCGCGCAATCTCCCTTCATGAGCCGGCCAGCGCGCCTGCCCGCGAGCCGCGGACCGTCATTGCGGCCCGGGGGCTCGCCTTCTATATTCCTCGCCTGCCGCCGTTGCGCTGAGTGCCGGACGGCGCCGCGAGATTCCGCGTATCAGCCTGCAGGCTCGCACCTGGTCCGCCCTGTTCCGCTCCACCAAGCTAGATTAGCGAACCTTCAGCTGGAGATTTATCCGATGTCGAATGCCGCCACCACCGCGTCGCCCAGCACCCCGTCACAGGCCAGCGCCACCGATTTCGACGCCATTGTCATCGGCGCGGGTTTCGGCGGCTTGCGCGCCCTGCACGAACTGCGTGAGCTCGGCCTGCGTACCCGGGTCATCGAAGCTGGGTCGGATGTCGGCGGCACCTGGTACTACAACCGCTATCCCGGCGCGCGCACCGACAGCGAGGCGTGGCTCTACGCCTATTCCTTCTCCAAGGAGATCCAGGACACCTGGAACTGGTCGGAGCGCTTCCCGAGCTGGGACGAGTCCCTGGCCTACCTGCGATACGTCGCCGATTTCTGCGATATGCGGCGCGACATCCAGTTCAACACGCGAGTCAAGGCGAGTCATTACGACGAGGTCGGAAACCAGTGGACGGTGCTGACCGAGGCGGGCGAGCGATTCACCGCCACCTATCTCATCGCCGCGACCGGCCCGCTGTCCACCCCCTACAAACCTGACTTTCCGGGCTTCGAGAACTACAAGGGCGAGTGGTATCTCACGGGCAACTGGCCGCATGAGCCGGTCGATTTCGCCAACAAGCGCGTGGTCGTCATCGGCACCGGCGCGACCGCCGTGCAGTTGATTCCCATCGTCGCCGAAGCGGCGTCGCAACTCACGGTCCTCCAGCGCACGCCGAACTACGTTCTGCCGGCGCGCAATGCCCCCATGAACGACTACCAGCGCGCGGCCATCCGGCGCAATTACGACAAGATCTGGGCGCGTACCCGTGAGCAGGCCTTTGGTTTCGACTTCGATGATGCCGGCCGCAATGTCGCCGACGTGTCGCCGGAAGAGTGCCAGCGCATCCTGGAACGCGCTTGGGAAGTCGGCACGTTTCGCATCCTGTTCGAGGCCTTCGACGATCTCTTCACCAATCCGGCGGCCAATGCCGTCGCCGCCGAGTTCGTGCGCAACAAGATTCGCGCCATCGTCAAAGACCCGGCGACCGCCGAACTCCTGTGTCCCAAGGACTATCCGCTCGGCGCGAAGCGTCCCCCGCTCGGGCATTTCTATTACGAGACGTTCAATCGCGAGAACGTCAAGCTGGTCGACGTGAACCAGGCGCCCATTCGCGGCTTCACCGCCGGCGGCATCATGGTCGGCGCCACCGAGTTCCCGGCCGACATCATCGTCTTCGCCACCGGTTTCGATGCGGTCACCGGCACCCTGCTCAGGGTCGATATTCGTGGCCGCGGCGGCAAGACCTTGGCAGAACACTGGCGCGATGGACCGCGCACCCATCTCGGCATGACCGTGGACGGCTTCCCGAACCTGTTCCTGGTGGGTGGACCGCAGAGCCCGTTCGCCAATATCCCGGTCATCATCGATGGCTGCGTCGATTGGATCGGACGCGCGGTCAAGCATCTGCGCGGCAGCGGCAAGAAGTCCATCGAGCCGACCGCGAAGGCGGTCGCCGACTGGGGCGCGCACATGCAGACGCTGGTCGACATGACCGTCCTGCCCCAGTCGCCCGGCTCCTGGTTCATGGGCGGGAATATTCCGGGCAAGCCGCGAGTGGTGCTGTTCTACTTCGGGGGCGCGGGCAACTATCGCAAGGAGTGCGAAGCGGCGCGGGAGAATGGTTTCAGCGACTTCGCCATCGCCTGAAACGCTTCGTCGGCGGGCGGGTCGCGACCGCGCAGCTCGTCCGCCCAGGAGCGCGCCAGGGCGTCTACTCGCGAACGACGCACGGCCGTCTACCGGCGGTCATATTCGCTCGGTAGCGTCGCAGACCGAGAGCAAAGACTCGCAGGGGTGCCGGACCATGAGTTCGACCGAAACAGCCTTGAGCGCCTCGCTGGCCATCGACCGCAGCCGCCTGTTCAACCAGGCCATCACCGTTCTCGTCGCCGGATTCAGCGCGGCCCAGGGCATGCTCCGCGAACTCCGCGCGTGCGCCCGGGAGGACGGCGAGGACATCGTGTTCTCGCGCAAGGACAACGTGATTGCCGTGCACGGCGTGGATGCTGATTCAGCCCAGCTCGCCACCTGGCGCGTCAATCTCGAGATTTCCCGGGCGAGCCGCGGCGGCCAGGGCGTGTCGCTCGAGTAGGCCGCCACCAAGACCCTGGCGGCCTCCCGGCGCCAGGGCGAAGTCCTGCTGAGGCCAGTCGCCATGCGTCGCGGCCTCCAGGACGAAACAGCCCAGGGGCGCGCCGATCTTCGCGCTCCGCCCACCCTCGAATCGGCGATGGGCTGCGCGCGCGGTGCCGTCGACCTGGCGCGTCGTACCGCCGCCTGCACGAATCCCTCAAGCCCGGCCAACAGCCGCCACTTCCGCCCCGCCGCCCGGCCGAATGCGAAACCACAGCGCGTACAGCGGCGGCAGGAACAGCAGGGTCAGGACGGTGCCGCCGATAGTCCCGCCAATCAGCGTGTAGGCGAGCGAGCCCCAGAACACCGAGTAGGTCAGGGGCACGAAGGCCAGCACCGCCGCGAGCGCGGTCAGGATCACCGGGCGGGCACGTTGCACTGTCGCCTCCACCACCGCATCGAAGGGATGCATGCCCGCCTTCAGGTTCTCCTCGATCTGCGCCATGAGGATCAGGGTATTGCGCATGATGATGCCGGCCAGGCCGATCAGGCCGATGATGGCGTTGAAGCCGAAGGGCTGATTGAAGGCCAATAGCGCGGGCACGACCCCCACCAGCCCGAGAGGCACTGTGAGGAGCACCATGGCCATCCCGGCCAGGGACCGGACCTGGAAGATGATGACCACCATCATCAGGATGAACATCAACGGAAACACCTTGGCCAGTTCGAGATTGGCCTTGTTCGCCTCTTCGAGGGCGCCGCCGGTCTCTATCCTGTAACCGGCAGGCAGCGTCTCGACGATGGGCGCGATGGTCTTGATGACCTGCAGCGAGATCTCCGGCGGCTGGAATTCTTCACCGATGTCACCGCGGACGGTGATGGTGGTCTGGCGGTCGCGACGACGCATGATGGGATTCTCCATCCGCACGTCCACGCGGCCCACCTGGTCGAGGGGAATGCGGGCGCCGTTTGCGCCGACGAAGGCAAAGGCTCCGAGCCGGGCCGGATCGAGCCTCGCGGTACCGGCGCTGCGGGCGATGACGTCGACCGAGCGGATGTCCTCGCGCACCTGGGTCACGGGAATCCCCGTCAGCAGGAACTGCAGTTGCTCAGAGGCGTCGTGGGACGACAGCCCCATGGCCTGCAGGCGATCCTGGTCGAGCACGAAGTGTACCGTCGGCACGCGTTCTCCCCAGTCGATGTTGACCTGGCGCATGGCCGGCATGCCGGCCATGGCCACGCGCACTTCCTCGGCTATTTCGCGCACCTTGAATTCGTCCGGGCCCATCACGCGAAACGCGACGGGGAACAAGGTGGGGGGCCCGAAGATGATCTGCGTGACGCGAATGCGCGCCTCGGGCACGAAGCCGTCCGCCACGGCCTCGCGCAGTCGCCGCTTCAGCGTTTCACGGGCTTCGGCGTCATCGGTCAGCACCACCACCTTGGCGAACGAAGGGTCGGGCAGTTCGGGCGAGATCGCGAGGTAGAAGCGCGGCGCGCCCTGGCCGATGTAGCTGGTGACGATGCGGGCTTCGGGCTGCTGGCGGAGCCACTCCTCGAGCTTGCTCACCGCGTCGCTCGTCACGCCGATGCTGGTGCCTTCGGGCATCTGCACTTCGACCAGCACCTCCGGCCGATCGGAGGTCGGAAAGAACTGCTGTTGCGCCATGCCTATGCCCATCACGGACGCCACCAGCAGGACCAGCACCACCAGGGTGACCTTGCGCTTGTGGACGACCGTGGCGCCGATCACGGCGCGAAGTCGCCGGTAACCGGGCGTGCCGTAGATTGCGTGATAGCCACCGGCCTTGGGCGTGACGGACGGCAGCAGCTTCACCCCGAGGAACGGCGTGAACACCACCGCCACGACCCACGAGGTCAGGAGGGAAAAGCTCACCACCCAGAAAATGTTGCCGGCGTACTCGCCCGCGCTGGACTTGGCGAAGCCGACCGGCATGAGCCCGATGGCCGTGAGCAGGGTGCCGGACAGCATGGGCGCGGCGGTGTGTACCCAGGCGTAGCTGGCGGCGGCGATACGGTCCAGCCCCTCTTCCATGCGGACCACCATCGCTTCACTGACGATGATCGCGTCGTCGACCAAGAGACCGAGAGACAGGATCAGCGCACCCAGCGTGATACGGTCAAAGTCGCGCCCCGTGGCCAGCATGATGACGAACACGGCGGCCAGCGTGAGCGGCACGGCGGCGGCGACCACCAGCCCCGCGCGCAAGCCCATGCTGACGAGGCTGACCGCGATCACCACCACCAGGGCGACGGCGAACTTGATCATGAACTCGTCGTAGGCCGAGCTGATGTTGACCGACTGGTCGGTGACCTTGGTCAGCGTGATGCCGAGCGGCAGGTCGCTGGAAATCGCCGCAAGCTCGTGGTCGAGGGCCGCGCCGAGCGTCAGGCCGTTGTAGCGCTCCTTCATGACCACGCCAAGCATGATGGTCGGGTCGCCGCCGTTGCGAATGAGGAAGCTGGGCGGGTCTTCATAGCCGCGCTTGACCTCCGCCAGATCGGAGAGCTTCAGCGTGTGCCCATTGGACACCACCGGCGTCTCGCGAATCTTCTCCACCCCATCGATGGCGCCGTCCAGCCGCATGAACACCTGCGGTCCGCGCGTTTCGACCGAGCCCGCAGGGGTGAGCAGGTTGCGATTCAGCAGGGCCGCGAACACGTCACGGGGTGAAACGCCGAGGGTTGCCAGGCGCTCGTAGGAGAGCTCGACGTAGAGGCGCTGCGCTTGTTCGCCGGCTATCTGCACTTTCTTCACGCCCGGCACGTGCAGGAACCGCTGGCGCAGACGTTCAGCCTCGCGCACCAGGTGCCGATGGGGCACGTCCTTGCCCTTCAGCGCGTAGAGCGTGAAGGTCACGTCGCCGTACTCGTCGTTGATGAAGGGCCCGATGACACCCGGCGGCAGCTTCAGTTTTTCGTCACCGAGCTTCTTGCGCACCTGGTAGAACTCGCTCTCCACCTCGGACGGCGGAATGGAATCCTTGAGCGTGACGACGATGAACGCGAGGCCGGGCCGAGTGTAGGTCTCGGTGCGGTCATACCATTTCAATTCCTGCAGGCGCTTCTCGAGCGGCTCGGCGACCTGGTTCTGCATTTCCTCCGCGGTCGCACCCGGCCAGGCCGCGGCCACGGTCATGATCTTGATGGTGAAGCTCGGATCCTCGGCGCGCCCGAGATTGAGGAAGGCGAACACGCCGGCGACCACCACCGCGGAGATGAGGAAGACCGTGATGGCGCGTTCCCGCACCGCCCAGGCGGACAGGTTGAAGCCGGTCATCGCGCGGCGTCGCTGCCGAGAGCCATGGCCGGCTCCGCGCCCAGTCGCACACGGGTGCCGGCGTGCAGCATGTGCGCGCCCATCGCCACGAAGCGCTCACCCGCGGCAAGGCCCGCGCTGATGGAGGCGGATTCATCGCCGACACCGACGACCGTCACCGGACGCCAGGCGGTGGTCGCCTCCTGCGCCGCGGCATCGACGTTCTCGATGACCCACACGCCGGTGCCTTGACCTTGGTCGGCCAGGGCACTCAGCGGGATCTGCAGGGCAGCGGCGGCTTGCGCGTCCGGGATGTCGAGCGTGACGGTCGCGCCGAGCGGGGCGTCGGCTGCGTCTCCCGAGAGCGTGTAGCGGGCTTCAAAAGTGCGCGACACCGGGTCGGCGGACTGCGAGAGCTGCCGCAGGGTGGCGGACGCGCTCGCGCCGCGCGGGCCGTAGAGCCGCGCCGTGGCGCCGGATCCCAAGGTCGGCCGCAGGGTCTCCGGCAGGTCGACCCGCGCTTCGCGGGGCCCCGCGTGGGCCAGCCGGATCACGGCCTGGCCGGCGGCGACCACCTGCCCGGGCTCGGCCAGCGTATCGACGATGATGCCGTCGGCATCGGCGAGCAGGACGGCGTAGCTCGCCGCATTGCGGGCGACTTCCGCCTGGGCTTCCGCGGCGCGCAGATCGGCGGCCGCGGCATCGGCCGCGGACTTGGCCTGGTCGTAGGCGAGCGCCGAGACCGCGCCCCGCTGCACGAGGCCTCGCAGGCGTTTCTCCTCGGACGCCGTCTGGGTGGCGCGTGTCCGGGCTGACTTGACCGCCGCTCGGCGCGCCTGGGCTTGAAGCTCTAGATCCGCGATGTCGAGGCGCATCAGCGGCTGGCCTTGCTTGACCGCCTGACCGCGGTCGACCAGTCGCGCGACGAGTTTGCCCGCGACGCGGAACCCGAGGTCGCTCTGCACGCGGGCGGCGACCACGCCCGTGAATGCCCTCGCCGGCTGCGCGACGTTCGCGGCCTCGAGCATGACTACCCGGGGCGGCAGTTGCCGCGCGTCGGGCTCGGCCTCGCGGCAGCCGGTGAGGGCCATCACGCAGGCCAGGGCCACGGTGGAGAAAGCAAAGACGGGAGCGGGACGGTTCACTGGCGGCCTCGAGTGCGTGGGCTGGCCGCAGTGTGTTTTGCGAGTGACTAAACTGTCAAGTGGTCACTTATCATGGCGCAAGGCTGCGCAGAATGAGGGCGACGATTTCATTGGGAAGCTGCGGTACGGCGTCCAGGTTGTACTGTAGCGAGACGGGGGTGATGAAGCTCAGCATGGCGCCCACGATGGCGCGAGAGGTCTCGTCCAGCGGCGTCTTGCGCTCGAATTCGCCGCTGTGCCGTCCTTCGGTGACGATGCGTGCGACCATTTCATGAAGGGTGTCCATGTAGGCCACGGCGGGCGGCCATTTCTCGCTGCACGCGGCGCCGGCGAGGTCGTACAGCTTGCGATCGTTGAAGGCGAGTTTTACGCTGTCCGCCACAACCGTCGAAAAAAGCCGGCGAATCTTCTCGGTTGGCGTCTTCGCGTCGGCAATCACTTCTTCCGCGTGCTGCACGATGGATGTCAGGGCGCCGGCGCAGATCGCTTCTCCGATGGCCTGCTTCGAGTCGAAGAACTTGTAGATGTACGCCTTGGAGAAGCCGATGGCGCCGGCCAGGTCCGAGACCGTGGTCTTGCTGTAACCATAACGGCTGAAGTGCTCGTTGGCGGCAGCGACGATCTGGTCCCGAATGGCGTGCTCGGCGGGGCCGCGATGTCCCGGATCTCGGTCGGAGTCGTTCATGGGAGGGAAGATACACCGGGACACCCGTTCATTGACAGCAAGTGACCGTATGGTTATATGGTCACTTCTCAAGTCATCAGTAGTTGGAGCCGCCCGATGCCTGTTTCTCCCCGCTTGGCGCTCGCCGCCCTGGTCGGCCTGTGCGCGTCAGGCTGCGCAGTCGGCCCAGAGTACGAAAGGCCGGTGTTGGACGCGCCGCAGAGTTTCGCGCACGAGGCGGAGTTGGCGCAGCGCGAGGCCGCCGCGGCGCCCGAGTTGTCCCACTGGTGGGAGGGCTTCGACGATCCGCTCCTCTCGCGGCTGGTGGCGCAGGCGCTGTCGGACAATCTCGACCTCGCCCAGGCCGCGGCCCGCATCACCCAGGCCCGGGCGCTGCTCGGCGCGGCCCACGCGGCGCTGCTGCCTGCGGCGACGGTGGGCGCGCATGCCGACCGCGTGCACCAATCCCTGGAGACGCCCGTGGGGCGCCTGCTGGATGGGGTCGCGCCGAATTTCGGTCGCGGCTGGGCACAGTACGAGGCCAACCTGGCGGCGAGCTGGGAACTGGACTTCTTCGGCGGCCGGCGTCGGGCGCGCGAAGCCGCGGCCGCCGAGGTCGAGGCGACCGAAGCGAGCGCCGCGGCGGTGCGCCTGGGCGTAGCGGCCCAGACCGCCGACACCTACCTGCTGATTCGCGGACTGCAGGCGCGGCTCGCCATCACCCGCGATCAAGCCAGCGCGCAGCGTCGCCTGATGGACATGGTCGAGATGCGCTACGACGCCGGTGTGGCCGCCGAACTGGAGCTGCGCCAGGTGGAGAGCCTGGTGCTGCAGACCGAAGCCCTGGTGCCCGCCCTTGAATCGGCCCTGGAGAACGCCTGCAACGCGCTCGACATCGGGCTGGGCGCGCAGCCCGGCACCCATCACGCGGAACTCGAGGTCACCGGCGCGCTGCCCGCCGCGCCCGGGCTCGCCGACATCGGCGGTCCGCCCGAACTCCTGCGTCGTCGGCCCGACCTGATTGCCGCGGAACGCCGCCTCGCGGCCGCGAACGCCGCCATCGGCGCCGCCATCGCGGAGTACTACCCGAAGATCTCGCTGACCGGCCTGCTCGGCACGGCGACCACTTCCTTTGGCGGACTGTTTACTGACGGGGCCACGCAGGGCCAGGCCAGTGCGGGACTGCGCTGGCGGCTGTTCGACTTCGCGCGCATCGAGGCCGAGATTGCCGCGAGCCGCGGCCGCCAGGCCGAGGCGCTGGCGGCCTACAAGCTCGCGGTCCTGCAGGCGTCCGGCGACGTGGAGAACAGCATCACGGCGCTGGTGCGGAGCGAACAGCAGGAGCGCCTGCTGGGTGCCGGCGAGCAGGCGCTCCGCCGCGCTCGCGACGCGTCTGTCGCGGCTTACGCAAGCGGCACGGTCAGTCTCCTGGAAGTGTTGGACGCGGACCTCAAGCTGCTCGCGGCGCGCGACGCGCGCGCCGTCGCGAAGACCGCATCGGCGCGGGCCGCGGTCGCTTCCTTCAAGGCGCTCGGCGGCGGCTGGGAGACGAGCGGGTCCGCCGGACTCGCACGTGCGGGCCACGGCGCATCCCTCCCCGCTTCCGAAGGCGGGTCCGCCGTCCTGGCGCGCGATGAAGCCGGTTGAAAGCTTGAAACTCTGTTCGATGACGTGACGCCCGAGCGTTCGGACGCCAGCGACCCGGTCACGCGCGGCGTCGCCGACGCTGGCTCACTGAAGTCCTGAGGCCGTACACCGGGCCCCTGAGTGCTGCCCTGTATCTCGCACGGCTGATAGAGCGGCATCGTCCCTCCCTGACGCCTTTCCCGCGCGCCATCCCGCTGATTCGAACGCAAGCCACGGAGTGCGCGGTCGCTGCGCGCGTACGACAGTGCAGGCCACTGCAACACGAAAAGGTCCTGCAATGTCCGCTGCTCCGCCCACCACCGTCGCCATCGAACCGGCCATCCTCTACTTCGGCACGCCGGTCGTGCTCATCAGTACGCAGAACGAGGACGGCACCAGCAATCTCGCCCCCATGTCCTCGGCCTTCTGGTTGGGTTGGCGCTGCATCCTGGGGCTCGACGCCTCGTCGAAAACCACCGAGAACCTGGTGCGCACCGGCGAGTGCGTGCTGAACCTGCCGTCGGTGCGCGAAGTCGACGCCGTGGATCGCATCGCGCGTACGACCGGTTCGGATCCGATCCCGGGCGCGAAGCAGATGCGCGGCTACGACCACGAGAAGCTCAAGTGGGCGCGCGCGGGGCTGACACAAGTACCGGCCGAGACCGTCGCGCCGCCCCGCGCTGCCGAATGCCCGGTGCAGCTCGAGGCGGTGTTGGCGGCGCAGAATGGTTTCATGGCCGACGATCCGGTGTGGAAGGGCGGCATCGTGGTCTTCGAGGTGCGCATCCAGCGCGTGCACGTGCATCCTTCGCTCTGCATGGACGGCCACGACAACCGCATCGATCCGGACCGCTGGCAGCCGCTGATCATGAGCTTCCAGAAGTTCTATGGACTCGCGCCGGGCCAGGTGCACCCATCGCGCCTCGGCGAGATCGAAGAGGCGACCTATCTCAGTCCGGATGTCGAGCGCGCGCGCAGTGTCAGCACCGCGTAGACCGTTAACGACCGCGGCCGGCCGCAGCCAGCACCGAGTGCGTGGTGCGGGGCTCGAGCACGCTTGGAGCCGACCGCAGGCCCAGCTTCCCCGTGCGGTCTCTCGGGGGGAAGGCCGCTTGATCGGCGCGCTCGGCTTAGAGCCCCGCGCGCAGGCATTCATCGCGAGGAACACCCGCCCATGTCGACAGCACCCTGCCGTGACCGGAACACGTAGCCTTCCAGGTGGCTCACTGCCCGGGGAGCAATAGCGCGCCCTCCGCCCCTCGATCTCAGGCTGGCGCGCCACACCATCAGCGCCCAGCACGCCTGCGATCCACCGTGTGTGCCTGCGCCCATGGCCGTGCAGAAACTCCCACCGGCTCGCCGTAGCCCCCAATCCCGTGGTCGGCGACCTCGATCCGCCAGTGCTCGCCGGCGTACAGTGCGTCGCTATCTAGCGGACGACGACGGCACGGTGGTCGACAGAATCTCCGGAGGTCCTGGCCACCGCCTGGCTCTAGTCCGATGCCATCTGGGCTGAAGCCAGCCCACTATGGCCGGCCATGGAACTCATCGCCGGGCCAGGTGCAGTGGGCTTCGTGCATGGCGGCCCTGCAGGCGACGTGTCCCAGCCGTTCGACCAGCTCGGGCAACACACAGTCCGGTTCACCGCTTAACAGCACGCCACGGCGTGGAACCGCGCCATTGCAGACTAGCCGTTCCTATTGTCGCCGGTGTGCGGCTAGCGGCCGTAGTGCATCAACTACGGCCATACGCGTGTCGCGGAGATTGCCCATGCCACGCACATGGTGATAGCGGCAACATCCGCGACCTCCGCGACCAAGCGGTGCCGGTTGGCTGTGAAAAGGACCTGTCCCACATCGTGCCGACCACTGGCGAGCGTTTCGACGCGCACGTGCTGCTGGACGCGGCCCATGCCATCGAAGATCTCGCGTCGCTCACGACGTCCACGGGATGGCGCTGGCTCGTGCAGCGCGGCGTGCACTGACGGCGGTGTTCAAGCCGCCGCTCGTTCAGCATTCACCCAAGAATGATGCCTCGCGGCGCACCAAGTGGCATCTTGGAGGTCTCCATCGAGGCGACTGGCAGATTTCTGGCCTCGATGCTTGCGCTGGTAGTACGGCTTGCATATCTTGCAGGGTGAAGGGATTGGGCTTGCGTTGCGAGGGAAGTAGCGGTGATCGGCACGGTTTGCCGTCGCATGCAGTCCAAGGGTGACTTCGTCCGCGGTGGGCCGAAGCCGGCTAACTGCAACGCCGGCGACATTCAGCTGCCAAGCTTGCGGAGAACACGACCTCGCATACCTTCGTAGTCGGATATCGGGCAAGGAATGTCAGGGAGATTGCTCGTGAGGCTTTCCGTCACGTCTACTCGTCGACAATGGCGAGCCAGCCGTTTTGCGGGCCGAGTAGAACGCACTAACGTGTCGCCCGCCAGGTCACCGATGTGAACACTCCCCAACCAGATTTCGCGGGCACCTCGGTCGAGTTGGACCGACTGCTATTGGAGCGAGACTTCTACTTGAAGCTGCTTAACTTGGGTGGCTGCGACGATCCCGATGTGTTCCTCCGCGAAGCGCTCTCGCTGATCTCGGGCCTAACGGGCGCCGAGAAATCCTACATCGAATTGCGCAGCACAAACGAGGGTGAGGACGATGTGTGCCATCTGCAGTTCGGCCTTTCAGAAGAAGAACTCAGCGCTGTGCAGAATCAGATTTCTACCGGGATCATTGCCGAGGCACTCGCCACCGGCCAAACCATCGTCACACCGGCAGCGCTACTGGATCCGCGCTTCAGCCAGTTCGACAGTGTGCAGCTCGGAAGAATTGGCGCGGTCATCTGTGCCCAAATAGGCCCCTCCGACCGTCTCGGCGTACTTTATCTCCATACGACTCGCAATGGCCATACGTTTTCCGATGCGGATCGCAAGCCCGTCGAGCTTTTTGCCCGGCACCTCGCGCCGCTGGCCGAGCGCCTGCTCTCACGTCTGGCGCTTCGCAAGACCGATGATCCCACCGCGCAGTACCGCAAGCAACTGCGCGCCGATGACCTGATTGGCCGCAGCCATGCGTTAGCGAGTGTCCTGCACGAGGTCTCGCTCATCGCGCCACTCGAACTCAGCGTGCTTATCACGGGCCCCACCGGCACCGGCAAATCCCAGCTGGCCGAGATCATCCACAACAGCAGCCGTCGCAGCGGCGGGCCCTTCGTGGTCGTGAATTGTGCGACGCTTCCGCCTGCGCTGGCTGAGAGCGAACTGTTCGGCTACGAACGGGGGGCTCATTCGACGGCTGTGAAGGACAAGCACGGCAAGCTCCAGGCAGCAGCCGGTGGCACGCTTTTTCTCGACGAGATCGCAGAACTGCCGCTTGAGTCCCAGGCAAAGCTGCTCCACGTGCTGCAGAACAAGACTTATTTTCCCCTGGGCGGGACCACGCCACGGACCACCGATGCCCGTATCATCGCGGCCACCAACGTGTCGCTGCAGGCCCACGTCCGGGACGGACGTTTCCGTGAGGACCTGTTTTTCCGACTGAACGTCATGCCCATCGAGCTGCCGCCGCTAGCGCAGCGGGTGGAAGACATAGCTGAACTCGCTGAGGGCTTGGTAAGGCGCATCTGCGAGGCCAACCACTTTCCCGAACTACGCTTGGCGCGGGACGCGCTAGTTTCGCTGCGTCATGCCGAATGGCCAGGCAATGTGCGCGAACTCGAGAACACGCTGACTCGCGCTTGTATGCGCGCCGCTGCGCAGGGCGGCGCCGCGATTCGCACCGGGCACCTTTTTCCAGAGCGAGGCGCGGATACCCGGGCATGCCCGACCTGGAGTGAAGCGACGCGTGCCTTTCAGAGGCAGCTACTGCTCGGCGCTCTCACTGAGAATGACTGGAACGTCGCGCGAGCGGCACGCCAGCTCGATCTGGCCCGTCCCTATGTTCACAGCTTGATTGCAGGGTTCGGCATTGAGAAGCCCAATCATGGCTCTAACTAAGTCTAGCCAGTGCTGTGATCACGTCCGCCGCCGAGCACGCGGCTTGGTCGTCCTTGGCCAAGTCAGCCAAGTGTGTGAGCGTTCGCCGCAGAACATCCTGCGCCGCGACGAAGTGGTCTATGCCGGCATAAGCGCCGACCAGAAGCAAGATGTCTTCGATCTCTCCGAGTTCGACACCGTGAGCCAGAGCGAGATAGACGTGAATCGCGAGCGCGCTCGTGGCGCCACGGGATGCGAGCAACGCCACAAGCACGCGCTCACGACCTGGCGCCGGGAGACGAAGCGGCAAACCATTGCTACCGCTATAGAAGTGCTGATCGATGGCGTCCACGAGGAGGTGTGCGTAGGGCGCTCGCGTCTTGAGGCTCTTGGCAAGAAAATCATTCGCTTCCTCGCTGGTGTATTTTTCCTGAAGACGCTTGCGATGTTCCTCGGTGAAATCTGCCATGAATGCCGCTCCATTGAACTTTGGTGCCGTTGACTGACAGCCTCAAGCATCGCTATCTACCGCCGCCGCACGGAACGAGTGTCGCTCTCGCACAATGACGATGAATCGAAACCTTAAGCCGTTCGCAGACAGGCTTGCAAGCGGATACCCCGATGCCAGTCGTCGAATCATCGATGATCTAGCGGCCTTCGTTGGCCTGACGCCAGATCGTGAGGACGTGCCTCTCGATTCCGCTGTTGGCCATTCCGTCGTCATCGACGCCGGCCAGTCGTGGCGGCTGGTCCAGGAGTCCGTCGAGTCGGAACTGACCACCGAGTCGAATGCGTTCACAGAGCGCGTCCTTGGCGCGGGAACCCGTCACTTCACGACTCGCGGCGGCGTTGCCTGGACGTGGCCGCCGCAGGTCGGATATCGATACGTGCTCAAGCCGCTGGGCGCCAACAAGGGCACGCTCCTACTTGACCACCAACTGCTTGATGACCTGCAACACGCATCGCGTGCGGTGCGCTACGCCTCTCTGCGGTTCAGCGCCGAAGAACAAGGCGTAAAGGACATAGAACGCATACTGATCGTCGTTTCGCCAGAACTTGAGGACTACGTGGCGCGGTACAATCTCGTCGAACGCTTCGCCGACGGTATCGCGCGCATCCGCGCCAAAAGTAGCGTCCGCAGCGGACGACCGCGGGTATTCGCTCTTACCGACCAGATCGCTATGCAGGAGTACGAATCGCAGCGTCCGCTGGAAGCCGCGTTGTCGCTGGAGCAAGAGGACCCAGCAAACCCGACCCCCGACGACCCCAGCACACTGCTGATCTGGAACCGCATGGCCGATCTCGATTCAGCCGCCGCGCTGCTGGCTCGGTGGCGGGACGGCGACGCAAATGACCAGTCGCGGCAGATTCATCGCATTGTCCACATCACCTCGTCGTACAGCACGCGCGTGCCACGCTCGATGAGCGAATTGCTCGATAGACGCTTGTTCGCGCGCACTCCCGAAGGTGGGCCCGACTATCAGCGGGATCCCTTGTTCGTCGCCATTGTGCCGACCATCATCGCCCAGCCACCTGACAGACGCGTGCTGCCAACGCGGGCGCTCTTGCTGCCCGAGGACGAATCCTCGGTGGGTCCACAGGACAAGCGCCGCGGCGCCGACGACTTCTTCTCACGCCCCGACTACCGCAGCATGCGTGACACTACGATACTTACACGTCGCGCTATCGAGACAGACGATACGGCCGAATTCGACCGCTGGGCGCGCAACTTGTTCTGTTGTCGCGTCGGCTTAGCACTGAGCGGAGGCGGCGCATGTGCGTATCGCACCGTGCCATTGATCCGACACCTTCAGGCTGAGATCGGAGTAGACGTGTTAAGTGGCGTGAGTGGCGGCGCCCTGCTCGGTGCCTATCATGCCGCGGACGAACAGGACCACCTGCAGACCGCCGTCGCCAGCGGTCCGCGCTTCATGCGGACGCTGCCCTTGGCGGTGTGCACCACGCAAGCAATCGAGCGAGTGATCGACGAAGACCTCGGCTACCTACGGCTCGGGGAGACATCAATTCGCTTCTCGCCGATCGCAGCCGAACTTCGCGCCGACAACGTGCCGCGCGGCATCGTGCTGGTCGAAGGCACGTTGGGCCAAGGGGTACGTATCAGCGGCGCCCTTCCCGGCCTGTTCGCACCAACCGTGGTAGACGGCCGTCGCTACTCCGATGGGGGCGGGGTATCACTCGTCCCGGCTAGCTACTTGAGTTGCCTAGGTGCCGACATCACGCTCGCCTGCAACTGTATCCCCGGCCCAGCCCACGCTAACTTGTTGCGCCTGAGTAGCGAGGACGGCGTCGCGCGCCGGCTCGGCAATGTGCTCTACTCCCTACTGGGTCGGGCTACCGACGTCTTGGTATGGATGAGTTTCGCCATGAAGAATGCCGGCAGCGCTTTCGGCCGGCAGGCCGACGTGTTTCTCGAGTTCGAACCATCCAATATCGCGCTTCGTGAGAGCGGCGAGTGGTTCGCCAGCCGAAAGATCGTGGCGCGCGGCGAGGCAGAAATGGACAAGATTGCTGACGCCGTCGCGCGACTGCGCAGCCTATGGAGCAGACTGCTATGAATCGTTCGATTCTACCGCTGGACATCGTAGGCACAAGTACCGTCCTGCCCGGCAATTGCGTGTCGACAGAGGACATCGTCGCTCGCCTCTATCCGCGATGGGAAGCCGGTCACATCTTACACAAGACGGGGATTCGCACCCGCCACTTCAAGCATCCCGAGGACGACTGCGCCTCACTCGGCACACAGGCGCTCAGCGCCGCGCTTAGTGCCGCCGGCCTGCCCGCCGAGGCACTTTCTCGACTGATCTTTGTCAGTTCGGGCGCCGGCGATCTCGTGTTCCCGGCCACAGCCAACCTGATCTGTGCGGGGCTTGGCCTGCGGTCCACCTGCGATTGCTTCGATCTCAACAATGCCTGTCTAGGCTTCCTCACCGCCCTCGACATAGCGGCCAAAGACCTCTACTTCGGCGCCGGTCCGATCGGGATAGTGGTGGCCGAACTAGGGTCGCGCTGCATCGATGCGTCGCTGCCGCGTTCCTATCTGGTTTTCGGCGACGCAGTCGCCGCGGTGGTGGTGCGGCAAACTGAAACGGGCGGGGGCCTCTTGGGAAGTTGGTTGCGCAACGATGGCGTGGCATTCGGTAATGTCCGCCTGGCCAACCCGGCCGTGACGGGCACTCGCGAATTCATTGACTTCACTGCGACCAACGCCACTATCGCCGATGAAGCCATCACGGCCATCCGTACCAGCGCTGACCAAGTGCTTTCGCGCGCTGGACTGCGGCTGGAAGACGTCCAATGGGTGCTGCCTCACCAACCCAACGGAGCACTGTTCAAGGCAATTATCGAAGCGCTGGGGATTCCGCTGGAGAGGACCGTGCCAGTTGCCGACAGCATCGGCAGCACAGGCGCTGCTGCTATCCCTATCAGCCTTGATCGTCTATTGCGCGAGAGGGACGTGCGCCCAGGTGATCATATTCTCCTAGCTGGGGTCGGCGGCGGCATCTCCTACGGCGCCATGCTCTACCAGGTTCCGGCGCGATGAGTGGTGAGAATCTTGCCCAGTCACTGTGGATTCAGCATTGGCAAGCACGTGCGCGCTATCACCGTTACGAAGTCGAGGGGTTCGAAATTCTGGAACGGACACGGCCGGCTCTGATTGTTGGCTACCATGGTCGTCCCCTAGCCTATGACATGTGCATACTTACGGCAAAGATCCACGAGCGTCTCGGCTACCTGCCGCACGGCGTTGTCCACCGCGGCCTCGAGATGCACGGCAAACTGAGGGAGTTGGTCGACGCACTTGGCTTCGTCACGGATGACGGCCCGGAACTGGTCGCTGCTGTCGAGCGCGGTGAGCACATCGTCACTACCCCTGGCGGAGCGGGTGAAGGCTGTCGCTCGATGTTTGACGATGCGCGCGTCTCCTGGGGTCGCAACATGGGCTACATCAAGCTCGCCTACCGCCACGGCCTGCCCATCGTTCCGGTCGCCTGCAGCGGCTCTGATCGCGCCTATCACGGACTCTGGAATGCAGCTACCATGGCGGCCAAACTGCAGGTTCCCCGCCTGTGGTCCTTCGCGTTGTGGGCAGGGGTGGGTCCGCTCGGCCTCTACCCCCTCTCTCCGCCGTGGCCGGTGAAGTTCAGACAGCGCATCGGTGCACCAATACACGTCGAAACCTTTGATCCCGACGACCACGAAGCGCGCGACTCAGCGCTGAGCCGCACCCACGACCGCGTCACACGAGCCGTGCAAACCATGCTGGACGATCTGAATGGCCGAGCGGCGCCGCGGGTGCGTCGGTTGTGACGAGGCCGGCTCGCCAATGGGCACTGGTGCTCGGTGTCACCGCAGGGACGGGCGGGAGCATCGCGCGAGAGGTCGCGCGAGACCCTGGGCTCGATATCATCGGCTTTCATCGCGGCAATTTTCCGGATGAGGCAGCGCGGCTAATCGCGGACGTGGCCGCGCTCGGCCATCGCGCCGCCCTGATCCGCGGTGATGCGGGCGATCCCGCTCGCATCAGCGACTGTGTAGCAGAGGTGCGGAACGTCGTACCGCAAGGCAGTATCAAGCTGTTCGTTCATTCCTTGTCCGGGGCTTCGCTCGGCCATTTCCTCGACGATCGAGGCGACGCCTTTCATCCGAAGCAATTCGAGAAGACCTTTAACAACCTCGCCCACTCGTTTCCTTACTGGGCACGGGCGCTGCACGAAGCGCAACTGTTCGCGCCCGAAGCCCGCTTGGTCGGTCTGACCAACGTTCTCCATCACCAGATGCTGCACAACCTAGGACTGATCGCGGCGGCGAAGGCTGCGCTAGAGAGTTACGTCCGTTACCTGTCGGTCGAGCTGGGCCGCCACGGCCATCGCGTGAATCTGCTGCAATTCGGGACCGTGGTCACGCCCGCCCTGCGTCGCGTGATGGGACCCGGCGCCCTGGCGCGGCTAGACGAGATTCACGCACGCATGATCCCGGCCGGCCGCATGTGTACGGTAGAGGAAGTTGCACGCATGGTGCGCCTCCTGACCATGGACGAAACCACATGGTTTAACGGCGCACTGATCGACTTCACCGGCGGCATGACCCAGCATTTATTCGACCTCGTTATGCCGCCAGACTGAGAGGCGTTGCTCAGAGGGAGCGCCGTGCCGAACTAACGGGGCGCCGGTGCCTTACAGAAGGTAAGGCAATAAAAGTATCGACTCACAGCGAAGTGATTCATGAGTACGGCACCGGCCGGCAGTAGTTCCAGCGGCGCCTTGGTAATACGATCAAAGAAGGTCAAAGCCCGGAATACCAGCTTGTGCGCCAAGCAATTCCAGCGGTCGGTATCCAGCTCCTCGTCGACCACAACGATTGGTGCCCCCGGCTTCGCTACCCGCATCATCTCACGTAGACCGAGCATGGGGTCTCGGTATGCGTTGATGCTGCCGACGTTCAAAACGCAGTCGAAGCTGTTGTCTGCGAACGGTAGGCAGTGGGCGTCCGCGTAGGCGAAGCGCAGCCGCCGTGTCGCGTGCGCGGCGCCGCGCACCGCCGCCCCCAGCATTTTCTGATTGATGTCCACTCCCCAGTATCCCAGCTTCGCGGGATCACCCGCTGCGTGGTAGATGAGTGGGATGTTCGCTCCGCTGCCCACGCCGACCTCGAGTACCCGAGCGGCGGCCCGGTTCCCCATGTCTTCCACACCTAGTTCAGCGATGTACTTCATGCGATCGATGGGACCACTCGGGTACTCCAGCCAGGGCAGGACGTGATCCACCGCAGCATCGTGAAACGGCGCGATTAGGTCGTAGACGATGTCGACCACTTGTTCCCGCTTGCCCAGCGCTTGCGCGTCGAATAGATGAGGCACGCTCTTCTTGACGCGCCATGCATGGTTCAGATCGCATTTGAGCACGCCATTCAGCGCGACCTCGTCATCTCGAGACGCACCTTCGAAAACCAACCGATGCTGGCATCGAGGACAGCGAAGCATGCTCCGATCTTTAGAATCCAAGCCAATCACGTCAACCCTCCTTCAGCGGTGATTCCCCGCGCCCATTGCAGTTCATAGGAGCACTCCAGACGTTCGAACGCGTCCGCCGCCATCGCAATGCACTTGTGGTCGTCGAGAGCACGCCCCAACTGTAGACTGGCCCACGCTTGGTCGTACGGCATCGCGCAGCGAGCCGCGCTGTGCACGGCCGTGGCAAGCAGTCTGCGCCCACGTTCCAACCTTCCACGGTAGATCTGATGTACGCCGGTCCAGAGCATGGCCATGGGCGCCCCCAGCGCTTGGCGCCGGGCGAACCGCCGCAGCGAGCCCATCACAGTTCGCACCGCACCGCTCGACACTTCGGAGGCGAACGCCGGCAGCTGCTCGAGGCCAAGCGTCGTCTCCGCGAGGGCGTGCAGCGCCGGTTGCATCCAATAAGCGATCTGCGGGGTGGACTGAAGCTGAACCAGAGCCCTATTCACCCAACGCACCGCGATTTCATTTTCGCCGCCGCGAAAGGCGATCATCGAAAGTACACTGAACGACCACAGCGCCTCGGTCTTCGTGTAGCGTTCGTTGAGCATGCCGAGGGTCGCCTCGCACTGTTCGCGCGCCCGCTCTAGCTGACCAAGACGTGCCAGACACAGCGCTTCACCCTGCAGTCCCCAGCACTCGATCTGCCGATCACGCGTGCGCCGGGCGTCGTCGCGCAAGTCGATAAAGCTGTGCACGCCCTGACGGAAGCGGCCGGCGAACACGTCTACCATCGCCTGCTGGGACTTGGCCTCGACGCGCAACCGAAGGTCTCCGCGCTTTTCGGCGTACCGCTCTGCGCGGTGCGCCTCGCGGGTCGCCCGTCGCCAGTCGCAATTGCCGAGGCGATACACCGCCATACGCGACAGTACCCAGCCCGTTCCCGCCAGATCACCCGTGCGTCTAGAGACCAGCAGAGAGCAGCGGGAAATTCGCTGGCTGAGGTGTTTCATGCCTAGAGAGTCAATCATCAAGGCGAACTGCGAATAAGTCTGAGCCAGTTCGAGCGAAGCCCCGATGCGCCGAGCCTGGATCACGGAGTTCAGCATTGACCACAGCACAGGTAACTGGCGCAGCGCGTAAAAGTTCGTGCTGGTAAGACGCATGAACGTGCGCGCTAGGTGCCGGGCGCGAGGGTCGTCCCGATACGGCTTGGGCTCGAGGCGACCCACCACCTTGAACAGGGCAAGCAGGATGGCACCGATGTAGCCGAAAGCGGTTCTTGGCACGGAATAGCCCAGCATGGTCAGCCCACGCTCGGCGTGACCGCTGCAAGCTTCCAGATTGCCAAGGCGATGATGGCAATCAGCGAGGCAGACCTCGATCAGCGCGGCGACCGGCAGCGCGACATCGCGGGCGTCCTCATGGTCGGCCACTGCCAGGAGTTCGCGTGCATGCTCGAAGTGCTGGCGAGCTTCATCGCAGGCGCCTCCGAGCAACTCATGCTCCGCCGCGAGTAGCGTGTAGTGCAGTTCGTGACCGACTTCCCCGGCTTGGCCGAAGTAGCGCGCAAGTTCGGCGGCATGCTCGGGGCGATCGCGAAACTTTTGCGCCGCGTGTTCCGCCACATTGCGATAGAGCTGCGCCTTTTCGTGGCGGTCGATGGTCTCGAGCAGGTACTCACGAATCTTCTCATGAGAAAAACGGTAAGCTCGATCCGTGATTACCAGCACCGCTTCGTCGCTGGTGCGCCGCAGCCATCCGTCGAGATCCGCGCCTCGGACCATGCTCCTGATCAGTTCCAGATCCACATCACGACCGACGGTCGCAGTCAGGCGTAGCAGCCGCACATCGTCATCTGCCAGACGAGCCAGACGCCTCTCGAGAATGCGGCGCATCCGCTCCGGTAAAACCCGAGGCGGCAGCTTGTCCCCAACAATCGCGGCGAGCGTGCCGGCGTCCTCGGCCAGCGCACGAATTGTCTCCACCACGAAGAAAGGATTGCCCTCGGTTTCTCGCGCCAGGAACGATTGCACCTCCCGAGAGATACGGTCACCCAGGATCGAAGAGGCCAGTTCAGCCGTCTCGGCCTGGGACAAACGGGTCAGGTACTGGACCCGCACGGCTTCCAGAATGCCTCCGTAGTCGCGCATCTCTGCTTCGCGACACGAGGCGACAATCAGCACCGGCATAGTATGAATGGGCCGCAGCAGCCATGTCAGGAGCTTGAGGCTCTCCGAGCCCGCCCAATGGAGGTCCTCCAGCACAATCAGAATCGGGGGCGCGTGCTCGGCGAGGATGCGCTCGATGTCGATGAACGAAGGCTGAGGCCGCGAGGCGGCGCGCGCGACAGCGGCGCTAGCGTCCTGGCCGTCGGCCGGCTCGGCAGGCGAGTCGAGGAGTTCGCAGTAGCGGATCACGTCGCCCCAAAGTCGGAAATTGCCTGCGTCACCCTCGAGGGCGTGCCCGCGCAACACGCGTACCCCGGACAACAGTGCCATGGTCTCGAATTCTCCGATCAGGCGTGACTTGCCAGAACCGGCCTCGCCCAGGACAAGGAGCGCGTCACCTCGTCCGGCGTGAAGTGCTCGGAGGGCCTCGTCGAACTGCGCGCGCTCAGACGCCCGGCCCACGAACCTGGCGGACTGCAAAATGCTTTCGCGCGTCGTCGAGGTCTCCGGCAGGACCTCTTCGAACTGCTCGCGCAAGGCGTCGAGGGCATGACGTGCGGATTGAAAGCGAGCAGCGGGATCGTTGGCCAGCAGCCGTACGAACACCGACTCCAGAGTCCCGTCGAGCTTGTCGCGCGCGTCCGGCAGACGGAACTCCTCGCGGCGGTGATAAAGGTCTATGGGATCGATGGGTAAGGGGTAGCGGCCGACGAAGGCTTCGTACGCTACCAGTCCGATGGCATAAAGCTCCGAAACCTCCGATGCCGGTGCGCCGCGTAGGAGTTCGGGCGCCATGTAGGCCGGCGTCCCCACAGTACGCTCGTCGGACGGGGCAGCACCCCGCCGCTCGACAGCGAATCCGAAGTCGACCAGCTTAATGCGCCCGTCGAGCACCAACAGGTTTCGCGCATTGATGTCTCGGTGTAGCACTCCCCGGTGATGAAGATACAACAGGGCGCGCAGCGCCTGTGCCAAATAGTCCACCAGCACTGCAAGGGGCTGAGAGCGCGCAACCATCGCCAGGGATTGCGCATTCTCGTGCAGGTCCATGACCAGGAAATCCCTCCCCGTCTCGTCGCAGCCGAAATCAAGAGCCGTAACGATATTCGGGTGTCGAATGGACGCTAGCACGCGAAACTCGTCGCGAAGCAGGTGCTCATCGCAACCCGGCTCGACCAGGGCACGTTTGACAGTTACGACGCGTCCGCTGACGAGGTCGAGCGCGCGCAACACGGCACTGGTGGTGCCGCGGGCCACTTCATTGATGACCTGATAACGATGCGCCAGCACCGGACTCGTGGCGCGCGTACTCACAAGTCGTGGCTGGGCACTCACACGCATCCTGATCCTGTGGGCTCAAGGCGAAGTATAGACCAAGCCAAGGAGTCCTCGCCAAGCCAGGGCTGTCGCATCCAGACCGGCGCCCGCCCCGGTTGCCGCGGCACCAGGCGGTCACCAAGGGTCGCGTACGGTTGACCCGCTTCGTGCGAACGTTAGTCGGAAGCCTCCCCCTCAGCCGTTGCGTGCCTCGTCGACTAGCCTGCCCAAGGCAGCGTAGTCGCGGATGATCCACGCGTCTCGGCGTGAGCAATCGAGCAGCCCCAGCCGCCGCAGGTGCGAGATCTCGCGTGACACGGCTTCCCGGTGAGTTGCCACGCGCGCGGCTACATCCGCGTGACGTGGAGGCCGAGCAATAATAGCTGCCTCGCTGACCTCGGAAACAGGCTTGGCGAGTCGATACAGCTCCGTTCGAACGCGTCCGCGCACACTCATGGTGGAGAACTCGATCGCCCGATCGCTGAGAGCCCGCACCAGCGACGTCAGCTTGCGCAGTAGCCGCCACCGCAGCACTGAGTTGCTGTCGATCAGGACATGAAACGCGGCGGATGACATACCCGCGACCAGGGTATCCGTGGTCGCAGTGACGCGTGCGGAGCGATCATGATGATCTATCGACGCAATCTCGCCGAACATGTCTCCGGGTCCAAGTTCGCGAAAAGCGATTACTTTGGCGTCGTGTCCATAGCAGGCTACGCTCACGTAGCCGCTTACCAGCCAGTACACGCCGTCATCGCAGTCTTGTTCCATGAGAATGGCAGTCGAGGCCGCGTACCGGTATCCGCGCAATCGATTTGCGAGTGCCTCGAGTTCCGCGAGCTGTAGGCCTGCGAAGAACGGAATGGAGTTCAATGTCGCCACGCAGATCTTGACGTTTCTCTTCATGCCCGCAGCTCCTCTTGATGATCGAACTCTTGGTCGGTGATGCCATTGGATGGCTTTTCGGTTGCGCTGCGAAGCCGCAGTGGCACGGGGCCGTGATGTCTTGGGCTCACCTCCGGACTGGATGCAGATGTAGGATCCGGCACTAACCTTGCGAACCGGACTGGGTGCTCTATGCCCTTCAGATGGGTTTCCGCCTCCGCATCACAGAGCTGCGCCCGTTGTGCCGGCAAGTTGGCGAGAACCTCGGCTGACACCACTATCTGTCCGGGCATCGCCAGATCACACAGACGGAACGCGAGAATCACGTTCAGGCCGAAGATGCGATCGGCCAGCTCGCATAGCGGCCCTACATGAATTGCTGTTCGCAACGCCAATTGGTGCCGAACTAACAATCTGTCGCGCTCCACCAGACGGTGGACGGCACAGGACGCCACCACAGCGGCATCGGCCGTTGGGAACGTGAACAGCGCCCCGTCACCTCGGGCTTCCCAAGCACGTCCGCCGAAGAGCCGTACGACCCGCGCAGTGATGCGGGCGGTGCGGTGCATGACTTGCAGCGCTACTTCGTCACCGAGGCGAGTGGTCAGAGCGGTGAACCTAGCGACGTCGATGCAGACGACGGCGCTAGTGGCGACTTTGTAGGCGAGCGTGGTATTCATAGTGTGGCGTTCCCCAGGACTTATGACTAAAGTCACCCGCCCAAGAGAGCAAACGACGTGCCAGGGTCGGGCCTCGACGAATCAAACGCTTGATTGCACACGCTGTTAGATTTTTCTGCGCACAGCCAGCGACCCGTCAGAATTTCCTTACGGTGCGAGAAGCGCACACCGAGCGAGCTTTGTCGGAATCCGATGTCCAGCTCTCCATCCGCGCTGCTCAAGCCATCACCATGAGTGGCATCCGGTGTGAGATTCCACCAGGGACGTGCGCCGAGTGAGCGGTGGCAAAGTGTGACGACGTAGCTGGCGAGTGGCGTGGGCGGAGGATTGAGGGGCGACGAGGCCGAAGTTCGGGCGCTGGCAGGCACCCAGCACCGTGCTTTCGAACTCGGGAGACGGTTCGGTACGTTCATGTGTTTCCGCCTAAATCCGCCCCTCTGCGCGGATGGCGATGCGCGGAACGGGCACGTTGCACGTGACGTTCCTCACCGTGGCACTGCGAGGTATAGGCGGCCAGCATTGCCCTAACCATGCCTGCGGATACTGCGTCAGTGCCTGACCGTCGAGTCGACGTGCAGGAAAACTCGCTCGTCCTACGTCACGCTCGACAGGCCGGTGATACCTCGACCGCGTACGTGTGCTTGGCCCACGAGCGCGTCGAAGCACCGGGCTGCTCGCCGGGAGTGCCGGCGACTTCGGGCGCGGCTTGTCCTTTAGCGACACGAACGTCAACGCGAGTTGGGAACTGGATTTCTTCGGTTGGCGCCGCCGCGAGCGCTAGGCTGCACCGGCCGGGGTCGAAGCAAGCGAAACGAGCGCTGTGGCCGTCCGCCTCGGCGTCGCGGCGCAGACCGCCAAAACCTACGTGCTTATCCGCGGGCTGCAGGGACGGCGGGCCATGGCGCGCGAGCGGACGGCCGGGGAAGGTCGTCTGCTCAACATTGTCAGGCGACAGGACGTAGCCGGCGTGGCTGCCAAACTGCAGTCGCGGCGAGCCGGGAGCCTCGTGCATCAGACCGAGTCGACGGTCCCCGCCCTCGAGTCGGCGCTCCGGGCGGCACAGAATGCGGTCGAGATCGGACTCGGCGCGTAGCCTGGCGCCCACCACCCGGAACTGCTCGTCGCCGGCACTGTGCCTGTTGCGCCGGACATCGAGAATGCCGGCGGACCCACTCCGCCATCTCGGAGTACTACCCGAAGATCTCGCTGAAGAGTCCGATCGGTACCGCGACCACCGCCTTTGGCGACGCCTTCTCGGGCGACGCCAACCATACCCAGGCCGGGGCCGGTCTGGGCTGGCGCCTGTTCGACTTCGCGTACGTCGACGCCAAGAATACCGCAGGCCGTGGCCGCTACGTTGAGGCGCTGGCCGCCCACAAGCTCGCGGTGCTGCAGTTATTCAACAACGTGGAGAACGCGCTCACGGCGCTGCTGCGGGGCGAACGACAGGAGCGTAGCGGGCTCATCCGCGACGTCGCAGGCTTCGCCGCGTACGCCAGGAGTCTCGCTCTCCAACGGCCTGAGTCGCTCGGCATCGCACGCCAGCATGGCAATGCGGCAGCCTCCGCGGCGAAGCGTCGCGCGGCAGCGGCGCCCGTCTCAGAGCTGACGCCCGTGCTCAGCACCAGAGGCACGGACGCGCTGATGCCGCAACCCCCAGTGCATGCTCCTTGGCGAAATCGAAACGATCCGCGCCGAAGAAGATGTCTTGTTCGATCCTGAAGAACGGCACCCGGAACACGCCGGCCTAGATGGCGGCCGCATTAGCCTCATCCAGCGCCGCTTCCATATCGGGCTGCGCGGCGAGGGGGATCACGTCCTGGCCTGGCAGGCCGAGGGACTTCATGAGCGCCTCGCTGGCCTCGCGGGTTGCCACGCTCCGCGAACGCGCCGAGGACGCATCGAGAATTGCGACATGGAAGCCGGCAGAGTGGTCGAAGGCTTGCGCGGCCAGCGAAGCGCGCGCGAGAAAGTGCAGATTGGTCGTCCCCGCCTACAGCACGGACCAGCCCCCCGCATTCGCCATCAGCGGCACTCCGTGGCGCTTCGCTCACCGCGCGGTGTCGGCATGGGCGTGACGAAGCCTGGCCGGGCGCTTGGGCGACGGATGGTTAGCGACCGCGTTCATCACATCGAGAATCGGGATGGCTTGTACACGACGAAGAGCCCGGACCGTGGCAATTGAGTATCTGCCAGGGACGCGTAGGGGCTGACTAGTCGAAATAGAGCTTGACGGGTTTGCTCATACTTGGCGCTCCATGATGTCGTGGGAGAATTTCGTCAGGACTGGGCGGCGTCGGGTCGAAAGCTCTGGCGAATGCCTCGATCCACCAGCGCGGCGGGCGCGAAGCGACGCAACAGCGACAAAGCGGCAACGGCCCTGCTTGCGGTATTGCGGGTGCGCGGGCTGCGCGGGGTTGCGGTCCGCAGGACGATGTTAGCGTCCACGCTTGGCTCTTCCCCCTGCACAGTGTGCGTCGGCAGCAGCGCGATGGCGACCTTGGTTGGCCTCGTGCTGCTTGGTGTGATCGAGTTCGCGGGACTAGCTCGATTCAAGAATGGGCTTGTCGTGGGCCGCCCCCGGGCGCGGTCTGGGCGGAACGCCTGGCGCGACGCCACGCCCCTCACCATTTCTCCAGCCACGGGCGCAGCACCACCTCGAACGCCCAGGTGGAGCGATGTTGCCGGTGCAGCTGCAGGTAGAGCTCGGCGATGCGGTCCGGATCGGCCAGGTTGTCGTCGACCGCGGTGCCGGCCAGCCGGTGCGCGCGTGAGCCGTCGGCCTGGGTCCAGCCGATGGCGGCGTCTATCGGCACGTTCGCCACGTGGATGCCCTGCGGCATGAGTTCGCGCGCGATGCTCTCGGCAAGGCCTGCCTTGGCGTGACAGGCCATCGCGAACGCGCCGCTACGCGGATAGCCCTTCATCGCGGCGCTGGCGTTGGTGAAGATGATCGTGCCGCGCGCGCCGGTAGCCGCAGGCGGATTCTTCAACATGAGTCGTGCAGCCTGTTGGGCGACGAGAAAGGCGCTGAACGCAGCGTTGGTCAGGGTGTCGCGCACCCGGTCCGGCACGACTTCAGTGATGCCCTTGCCGAACACCTCGGCGACGCGGCCATCAATGTTGTGCACCACCAGGGTCGGCGCGCCGAGCGTCTCGGTCACCTCGCGGAACAAGCGTTCGACGTCGGCCGGGGCGGCCGCGTCGCAGGCATGGAGCCGCACGCCGTCCGCGGCCAACGCCGCGAGCACGGGCTTGTCCAGGTTGCGCGCTGCGACGGCGACGCGCATGCCTTCAGCGGAGAACAGCCGCGCGCAGCTCGCGCTGATGCCCGGCCCGCCGCCCACGATCAAGGCAACGTCGCGACTGGAATCCTGGGTCTCGGCCATGGTGCTCACCTCGCTTGATTGATGGTTGCATGATGCAACCATGCGGTTGTCTAATGCAACCAACGCGAAAAACGTTCGAGCAATCCACCAAAGGAGAGAACTGCCATGACGCCCGTCTGCCTGGTGATCGGCGCCGGCGCCGGTATCGGTGGCACCGTCGCGCGACGATTCGCCCGCGAGGGCTATCACGCGGTGCTGTGCCGGCGCAGTAATCGCGCGGGGCTCGATGCTCTGGTGGACGGCATTCAGCGCGAAGGGCACGCCGCCACGGGCTTCCTGGTGAACGCCGTGGAGCCCGACAGCCTGGAAACCCTGGTCACCACCGTCGAGGCGGACATCGGCCCCGTCGAGGTCGCGGTCTACAACCTCGGTGCGCAGATCGGCGACCGCGCGCTGACCGACACCTCGCTGAAGGCCTTCGAGACCGGCTGGCGCATCGGCACTTTCGGCCTGTTCCGCCTGGCCACCGCGCTATTCCCGCGCATGCAGGCGCGTGGCAAGGGCACGCTCCTGGTGACGTCGTCCACCGCGGCCATGCGCGGCAATGCCGGGCAGCACTCCCATGCCGCCGCAATGGGCGGGCGCCGCATGCTCTGCCAGTCCTTGAACGCGGAGTTCGCCGCGAAGGGCATCCACGTGGCGCACATCGTCATCGACGGCCCGGTGGACGCGCCCGACACGCTCGGCAAAATGCTCGGCGCGGAGGCGTTCCAGGCACTGCGCGAGGCGCGCGGCTTCGAGCACGATGGGCTGTTGTTGCCCGAGCACGTGGCGGAAACCTACCTGCATCTCGCGCGCCAGCACCGCTCGACCTGGACGTTCGAACTCGACCTGCGCGCTTACTCGGATCGCGCCTGGTGGAATCACTGAACCAATGTCACGCAAGCGCTTCGACGACATGAACTGCGGGGTTGCCCAGGCGCTGGAGACGCTGGGCGACTGGTGGACGCTCCTCATCGTGCGCGACGCGTTCTTCGGCGCGCGCCGCTTCAGCGAGTTCGAACACAGCTTGGGGATAGCCAAGAACATCCTGGCCGCGCGCCTGCGCCGGCTGGTCGAGCATGGCGTGTTCGAGAGAGTCGCGTCCGGCGCGACCGGCGAGCGCCACGAGTATCGGCTGACCGCCAAGGGCCAGGCGCTGCTGCCTGTGCTGGTCGCGCTCCGCGAGTGGTCGGACGAGTGGGTCTACGGTCGCGGCCACGAGCCGATCATCTTTCGTGAGCGAGCGACCGGACGGCGACTGCCGCGCCTGCGCGTCACCAATCGCGACGGCGAGGAACTGAAGAGCAAGGACATTCTCGCCACCCCCGGACCGGGCGCGACACTCGAGACGCGACAGCGCCTGACGCCGCGCACCAAGGATTGAGCGCGTGACGAGCCCCGCACCGCAGGCCATGCGCTGGTCGCTGGTGTTCGCCGCCGCCGGCATCCTGCTCATCACCACCGGCACGCGGCAGTCCCTCGGCCTCTTCATCGCGCCGCTCAATATCGACACCGGGGTGAGCCTGGTCGCGATCAGCTTCGCGCTCGCCGTCGGCCAGCTTGCCTGGGGCGCTGTGCAGCCGCTGTTCGGCGCGCTGGCCGGCCGCCACGGTTCGAGGGTCGTCCTGACCTGCGGACTGCTGCTGATGACCGGCGGACTTGCTGCCGCGGCCTTCGCGCGCAGCGAGGCCGCCCTGATAGCCACCCTCGGCGTGTTGTCCGCCACGGGCGCCGGTGCGGCCAGCTTCGCGATACTGATCGGCGCCGTGGCCGGACGCCTGCCGGCCGAGCGGCGCTCCTTCGCCGCCGGCGTGATCAACGCCGGGGCCTCGCTCGGACAGTTCGTGTTCGCACCCATCGCGCAGGCGCTGATCGGCTTCGGTGGCTGGGCGTTCGCGCTGCTCGCGCTGGCGGCCTCCACCCTGCTCGCGCTGCCACTGGTCGGCGCGCTGCGCGGCGGCGGCGAGCCCGCCACCGCGGCACCGGCGGCCAGTCCCGGCCTGCGCG
>JAIEQK010000098.1 GCA_019747795.1 Gammaproteobacteria bacterium
CTTTTTGCGTTTGCTTGGCATACTGACTCCTTACGATTGTCATGATATGCCTCGCACACAAAAAATCTGACAGGCCCAGCGCTACTGCCAGTAACTCCAGTAGGATCACCAGATCATCTGCAGCATGATTTCGGCCGGCCACCGCGGCCGCAACGCAGCCAAGGAAGGCATCTCCTGGTTGCTGAAACGCGAGCGGACCGATCGCCGCCGCTACCTGACACGGCATAAGCACGCGCCGACGTGTTCGACCATGTCGAGCGATCCCACAATCCACGCCTGCAGTGACGTACTGTTCATTGCCCCCCACCTAATAAATTGACTTCAAAATATGTCCCGAGAAAATCCCCAGTCATTCGAACACCCATCCCGAGAGGATTACTTCAACTTTCTGATCCGCTGCTACTTTGGGGAAGGCAGTGAACCTCTTAAGTTGTGCGTTCGAAGGGCATATCTGGACCTCAACAGAACGATGCATGGTTTTGCGGGGCATGCATCTGCTGAGAGTCTGCGGGACGAGGCTCACCGTAAGGTCGCTCTGAAGGTTATTGCTCTGAAGCAGGCTAAGGCCTCCCAGAAGTCATTTGATGCGTGGCACCATCGGTGCTGCGCGAAAATAAGGGAGCACTACCGGGAGGGTGGCTTCGGCTTGTTCACTTATGGCCAAGCCCAAAAATGGGTCAACATGACATTGAAGTATGTCTTCGCTCTCGGTGAGGAACGTCTGGCCGGCTACCTGCCGTATTACGGCTTTGCCCACATCCCGATCGACAACGTTTTTGTCGCTGCTGCTAAAGCAGTGGGTGGCCCAGAACTACCTATGCCATGGAGTCGGTTAGATGACTACGCTACTTACTTTGAACTGCAGAAGTGCTACCGGGATATGTTCGCGCCCAGCGCACCACTGGCTGCCGAATTCAGGCTTTGGCTGGACAGCAAATAGTGTTATCAGAGAAGTGCCCGATCAGAATTGAGTTAGGGATTTCGTTGAGCGGCGGGTATTGGCGAACATTTAAGCTTGGAATTTCACTAGCGGAGACCAATGGTCTTGTGCATCTGAATCGAGAGGCGCCATTGAGGGTGTGCCTGACAATAAGCGACGGAAGCGGCTGTATTTTGCGCAGCATCCGGCCCGGCCATTGGCTGCAATAGGAAATGTTCGAACTGCAGTTTTTGCCAAGGCAAATCATCCGGCATCAAACCATGCTGGGGATATACCAATTTCAGTTCGTGGCCGTGGGTTTGTACTAATGGGGCGTCGGACTTAGGGCTTACGCAAATCCAGTCGATTCCGTCCGGCACTTCGATCGTTCCATTGGTCTCTACGGCGATCCGAAAGTCGCGTGAATGCAGTGCGTCGAGCAGAGCACCGTCTATTTGAAGTAGGGGCTCCCCGCCCGTCATCACCACGAATCGGTGACGATCGTCGTTCACTGGCCATGCGGATGCTATGCCGTCAGCAAGGCAATCGGCGGTCAAATACTTGCCGCCTAGCGTCCCGTCAGTACCAACGAAATCGGTGTCACAGAATCGACATACGGCGGTCGTCCTGTCGAGTTCTCGCCCGCTCCAGAGATTGCAGCCCGCAAAGCGGCAAAACACTGCTGGCATGCCCACCTGAATGCCTTCGCCCTGAAGGGTGTAAAAGATCTCCTTGACTGCGTATGTCACGGCGCTACACCGGGAGCGCCGGCCCGGTCAGGTTCGCTCCGACCAGCGAACCGCAACCCTCTGACTCGAACAGATCGACCCGCGCCAGTTGCGGCAACTCCTTACGCGTCCGCTCATGCAGCCAGCGAGCGATCGTCGTCGTGTCGCCGTCAACCAACTCTGACTGCTCGTGGAGCGGGTGGTGATCTAGCGACTTGAAGAGGGGGTCGAACACTGCTTTGACGTCCCCGAAATCGATCGTCCAACCCATGATTTGGTCCAAAGGGGCATCCAGATGTAGTCGCAGCGTATAAGTGTGGCCATGGACCCGATGCCGCGGATCACTGGGAGGCGCTTGGCGATGCCGTACCGCACTGTCGATTGTGAAGTCTTTCCAGATCCGATAGTGGCGTCCATCGTACGTCGCACCGCACGACGCTGTCTCGTATACCGTGACCCAGGATATCGCCGGTAACTCGGGCTTGAGACGCTCCCACAACCACGACGAAATAATCTCGCTGGTCGGATTCGAGAGACCGGTTATCTCGTTGAGACAGCGATAATTGACTTGGGCAGCAATGGGCGCCCAGAGATAATCCAGGTGGTCATAGTCGATACTCAGATCCGCGCCTGCCAGATCCTGATTCGCATGGACGATTACCTCGAAGCCGTGACCATGCAAGCGCCCACACTTGTGCCCGAGCGGCACGTGGGGCAGTCGATGCGCGGCTTGGAACCGGTAGCGACGCCAGACATGCGCATGGTCGCGGGCATCGACCTCTACTCCCTGATGCGGCGTGCTCTGCACCGACACCCTGTCGATGCCCGGAGCATTCATTCGGTCGCGGATCCACCGAGCCAGGTTCTCGTCCGTCGGTTGGGCCACCGTGTCGTTGAGCACGCCGTAATTCAACTGGCCGGCGCAGTGGTCGATCTGGCGTTGCAAGGCAGCTACCTCTCCGCCCGGATAGGTCACCCAGTCCGCCGGCACGCTGGCATATGCCGTGGCGGTAAACCCATGACCGTGCAGATTACGACACCGGTGACCGACGGGCAGTACGTCGACCTGCCGGGCCGCTTCGAAGCGACTGCTGGCCGCATGAAGCACCGACAGTGATTGGGGTGTGGTGATCACGCGGCCTCCGTGACGGTGTAGGTCTCATAGCCCTTTTGCCGCAGATTACAGGCCGGGCAACGGCCGCAGCCATAGCCCCAGGGATTCTGTGTCGCGCGATCGCCCAGATAGCAGGTGTGCGTGTCCGTACGGATCAACTCCACTAGTGCGGCTCCTCCCAGTTCTTTCGCCAAGCGCCAAGTCTGGGCCTTGTCCAACCACATCAAGGGAGTCTCCACGATCATTGGCGCATCAAGACCCAAGCTGATCGCCACCTGCAGCGCCTTGAGCGTGTTGTCGCGGCAATCCGGGTAGCCGGAGTAGTCGGTCTCGCACATTCCGCCGACCAGCGCCGAGATCCCGCGGCGGTAAGCTACGGTCGCCGCGAACGTGAAGAACAGCAGATTGCGCCCAGGAACAAAGGTTGTCGGTAGACCACACTCCTGAAAGTCGATCTCACGCTCCTGTGTAAGGGCGGTATCGCTGATTTGCCCGAGCAAGGCCAGGTCCAGCATGTAGTCTTTCCCCATACGTGGCGCCCAGTCTGGAAACTCCGCCTTAAGACGATCCAGCACCACTTTCCGGCAGTCCAGTTCGACTGCGTGCCGTTGCCCGTAGTGAAACCCGATAGTCTCGACATGCGAGTAGCGGTCTAGGGCCCAAGCCAGACAGGTTGCGGAGTCCTGTCCCCCAGAAAGGAGCACTAATGTTTTGCGTTCCACGATTTCACCCATTCGCGATGCTACGCGGCTTGCGCAGCGCCTTTTTGAGGGAACTGACTAGATAGCGCGTAAGCAGATCGATGTCGCTCGGCGTGTTTTGGATCCCGTTCCAGGGCCGGGTATCCAAAGACTCCAAAGGCCACTGGCCGCTGGTCCAGGCCGTATAGGGCGCCAGCAAGCGGAGTCCGGACTCGAACTGATGTCGCTCGATAGCGCCTTCGACACTGTGAAGGTGATCCATGACGAACCCCATCGCCACGATCCCGGCACCGTGGCGCAGTCGCGAGAAGCGCGGCGACATACCATGCCAGGCTGGCCCATACACAGTAGCTACGGCATGGAAGAACTCGCTGACCAAGTGAAACGCCCGTGCCTCCCGGTCCTCGAAGTGCATTAGGCTGCGAACTGCACCGTCTGAACCCGAATTCATGATCAGACGCTGCATTGCAGTGTCGCTTATCGTACCCGTCGGGTTCGTGTGCTGCCGGACTTCCCCACGCAGTGAACTGCCGCGCGTGAAGTTCAACATGTCGACGATCCGCGCCGCGAATTTCCGTTGCGTGAACCGCTCCGGCAGACCGTCTACATTGGGCAGCAACTCGTAGATTAGCGTCTTGGGAAGCGGTCGCGTGTTGTTGATCAGAACGAATTGCTGACGAAGTTCGTTGTAGTCCTTACAGACTAGGGCAGACACGAACACTTGGAAATCCGGCTTGTCGATCCCTGAAAGCGCTGAAAGTCGCTGCTGCCCGTCGACAACGAAGCCGGGCGGTTGGCCCGGCGTCACCTTGATCTGGACCTGCACCAAACCGTCGGATAGGTCCTTGACCTTCACTCCGTCAATGAAGGCTACGATCACTGCATTGGGTAGAAGTGCATCGTCGCGCGCCAGGTAGTCTCGGATGTCCCGAATGTGGGATGCCACCTGATGGCGCTGAAACCCTTTGAGTTGTCCGTCGTCGGCGCGCGCCACGCGCTCAATTGCGGCAAACGACAGCACGTCGGCCGGCCGTGCGGCAAACACGAAGACATCGTGCCCTGGAGCCTGAAGCGCCCGGACGGCTTTGAATCGATAAGTGGTCACGCGGGCCCCCCGAGAGTCTTGTGTAGATGACGGCTGTAGACGCCTAGGTTATGGAATCCCCGACGCTTGTTACGGTTGCTCGATCGAAAGATGATCACTTCGACACCGATGCTGCGGCAGACCGCGCAGTTGCAGTGCTTCCATGGTTGGTGTTCTAGCGTGCGCTGTACCAGTGCGGCAGTCTTGTCCAGCGACTTGTCCTGCTGAGCAGCGCCCGTGCCGTCGCCACGCAGAAGGAACTGGTGGTAGTCCATCACAGCGTCTAGCGTAGCCTCGACCGACGACGCTCCGCGGTCATACGCGCGCAGTTCAATCAGAGCCCGTCGCTCACGGCGAAGCAGATCCTCGGCGCTGAACTGCCCGCGCTTTACGCCTTGCATCAGGCGGGCATTCTCCATGGCCTGCGGAATGCGGATGGCGGTGTAGTACTCCAGTCGGTCGTCCGCTCCTTCGGCGTAGTAGTTCGCCTTAGCGTCCTTGAACGCACGGATTAGTGGCGAGGTCGAGTCGAAGCTGGTGATCCCAAAGTCCGCGAACTCGTGAATGCTGTCCGCTTTGGCAAATCCCAGCAGGTGGATCTTTGTCTCTGGCCGGATGCGCTCACGAATTGCTGTCAGCACCGCCTTGATGGCATCCACCCTAAGTGGCACTAGGCCTCCGATTGCAAGGTAGCCATAGCCCATGCGCTCAAGTCGGTGGGCCGCCTCCGCCATGCTCTTAGGCGACCATCCCTGCACGGGCCCAAGAGGTTCGAATGGCATTCCCTCACGACGCACCAGACCCAGAAACACCTCCGCATTGGCTAGCGTGATCGCAAAGCGCTGCTGAATCGCAGGAGCTACTGCCCGTTCCGATGGGTTGGACAGGTCGCAATCGAAAATGATGTGGTCCGGCGAGACCCCATGGCTAAACCCCGCCTCGGCATAGAACTCCAATACCTCCTCGGGCAAGTAGGCTGGAACAGGGTGCTCGACATATGAGAAGGCGCCGCAGTCACCCATCACCATCGCATCCTTGAACCGAGGGCCGCCATAGCGAAGGAACCGCCTAGCGCCGTCACGCAGTAGTCTCTGCTCCTCACGAGTGGAGTAGCGCACCTTGGATGCCGCCACGCCGGCGGCCTGGCGCACGGCACTCATCGACACCAGCAGCCCGTCATAAGGCGCCGGCTCCATCAACTCATGTGCATAGACGTCCGACCAATAACGCTCGCGCCCTGGGCCGCAGCGGTCGTTCAGGAAGTCGTACCCGGGGTCGACGTAGTCCTGCGTATCTGAGTAAAGAAACTTCACGCTATTTCGCCGAGTGCTTACTAGCGGCATGCGCGCGCACCAACGCGTCCTGCAACTTCTTCACATGGGGAGGTGTGTTTTGCACCTCGTTCCATGCCAGTCCCAGAGTCTCCCAGGTGCCCTTGGTCCAGCGACAGAACGGCACGATCGTCTCGAGTTCGCGCTGAACGGCGGCAACGTCCAATTCAGGGGATAAACGCGCATAGATCGCATCCATCAGCAGGCCCATAGCCATCAGCCCGGCGGAATGCATCAGCCGACTCTGTCTCGGATCCTTGCCCCAGGCGTCGGGGAAAACAGCTGTAACTGCTGACCAGTAGGTCGTCAGGATGCGGTACATCCCCGCCACATCGCTACCGCCTTCACGACCGACCGACTTGAACGGTGCGAGGGCACCGAGCGGATTGGACAGACTGCTCTTGATGACCGACAAAAGTGCCGTGTCCGTCACCACCGCCCCGGAAGCGCCCCGATCTGACGCGCGTTTGATCAGCCGGAAAAACGGTGACGCAGGATCCTGATTTAGCGTGGTCACTAACTCCGCGGGCACCTTGCGAGCTACCAGATCGCGAGGCAGCATGACCGCTGCGGTTTCGGGTAGCAATTCATTGATCAGGCGAGTCGGCAATGGCTTGGCCTTGTTCACCAAAATGAACTGCTCGCGCTGCACGGACAGCTTGTCGGATATGAAGCCGATCACCGGCACAGCGAGGTCTTTGTGCTGAGTCTGAGACAACGCAATCGATCGCTGCTGGCCATCGACGATCCAGGCCACTCGCTGGCCCTCGTCATAGATCGGCAGCGTCAGGGTGCCGGTCTCTGACACCCTCGAATCACCCGTAGGCTTGCTGCCGCGCGACGCCACGAACTTCACGTCCGGCGCCAGCGCCAAGATGATGGCGTTGGGAAAAAGGACTTCGCCCTGATTCAGGTAGTCCACGATGCCTTTAACGTGCTGCCGAATCTCCGGCCGCTGAAATCCCTTGAGTTCGTCATCCGAATCGCGCGTGATCCGAGAGATGTCTGCTACCCGGACGATGTCGCCGCCTTTGATAAAGAACGCATAGACATCCAGTCCCTTTCCCTGAGTAGTGTGCAGCGCCCGCACCACCAACTCTTGCCGGCTCGTGGAAGTCTTCTTGGTCGCTTTCATCTTCAGCCTCGCAATTGCGCAGACAGTTCTTGCCACAGACGGCTGAAGCGCTTCTGCTCGCAGGAGATTCGCGCCTCGTCTCGCAAATAGCGGAGCAACTTCGTACTGCTACCTAAGTGCCGGGTCCACTGCGCCGTCAGCACCTGCCGGATCTCGTCGTCGGTCATGCGCCGACCCACCGAGCGCGGTCGCCGTCGGCGATGCGCCAGGGAGGCGGATACTGCGTTACGGGCCTCCTCTAGCGGCATAGATGTCGCCTGCAACACCTCTACAAAGTGCCGCAGTGCCCGCTGCGCAAAGTCCGATTGAGTGCCGGCAAAGCCCCGCACTGACTCAAGGCGCCCGTCGTATGGCATCACGCAGCCCTTCAGGCGATCAGGCACGCATTGTGCTCCTGCCGTCGACGTGAAGATTCGCAGGGATTTGGCCCTAACTGGCGTGACTCGTGCCAAATCGTCTTGGACCATGCGCAGGTAACTACTAGGCAGCGCCAGCAGTGTCGGCGCCCTGGAGATCACCCTCGATAGAGGTGCCGGTTGAGCGTGCGTCAGCGCGTTCCACCACCGAGCAGTACTACAATCCAGCGCTCGCAAGCGACGGTGCAGTTCGGAGCCTGCCGCGACGGTGCACTCGTATGCGGGTACGCGAAGGTCAGAACGGACAAGCCCCAATCCCGCTGATACCACATACCAAGGTGTGCCCAGAATTGCGGCGACAGTTGCCGTGTCGACAACGGATCTCCCCTGATACAGGCTCCGAACTGGCGTGTCGGCATCTGCCTTGCCGACGACGCGACGCCAGGCCTGAGCCAATCGGAGCAGTGACGTCGCCTCAGGTAGGTGCGCCACATCGACGCGATCACGCCCCGTCTTGCGCTGAGTGCAACTGGTGACAATGGCGACAGTTGAAGTCACGTTGGTATTAGCACTGTGATACAGTAATTTTGGCTTACCGCATATTGTACTTGATGCAGTTATTCTGTGTTTGGATATTTGACGAAGATGCAGTTTTCCGGCTTATCTACTCGCGGGTGGCTCCCTGGCGGGGGCGATGAGGATCGGCGCCAACCGGCCCGCCCAGATTTATCAGCTGCGGGCGGATTGAACGTATCCTACGGCGACGTGCCGAACGGGGAAGGGAAGATGGGTATCGACCGCAATGCCTTTTGCGCAGCGATCGGCGACTGGCTCGGAAGCTTAGGACTCGCACTGCGCGCTGCGGTATCCACTCCATTGGGATTGGACGCTGCAGACCTTGGAGAGCGCGCGCTCGATGCCGCCGCGGATTCGTCGCGGCGTTACGGTCATAGCTCGCCCGGATTTCTCACTCGCAACGGCCTCGGTAGCCTTGAGATCGGCGCGGCGGACGACTGAAAGCTGTCTTCGGCTACTTGCCCCGAGTCGGCGGCGCGCCATCGGTAGTACTGCCGCCTGCGTCCTTTCCTGAAGGCGTTTCCTGCTTCGCTCCTGGAGACGCGCGCTCTGTCTTGGGACCGGCTACGGGAACTCCGCGTTCGTCGAAGTGCCACTCGCCGATCGGCTCGACCTTGGGTGGAGCGCCGAGGTCGGGCTGACTCGCGTTGGCGCCGACCGTGTCCCACACGGCCTGGTTGCCGCCGTGGTTGGGACTGATCTTGCCAATGCGCACCGATGCCTTGTAGCTCTCGCTGAGCGTGCCGGCGTCCTGCGAGGTCTGAGTGCGCCCCTCGTCGATCGTGGCCTGCGTATCGGCTTTGCTGGTTCCGATGCGACCGGCCAGGTCATTGCCCACCGGTTGTCCGGCTACGGCGCGCTGCCGAGTCTGGCGCGCGCGGATCTCGGCTTCATTGGTCGCAGTCTGTACGCGGATCGCGCTGCCGTCCCCTGCGCGTGCCCTCGCGTCGTACTGCTCCCGCAGCGACGAGTCGGGCCAGCCCATGGTTTCCGGCAGCGGCCGTGATGGAACGAGCGCGCTGTCGCTGGGTACGTAACCCGTTGCCGAGCTGCCGCCGCGGGCGTAGGAGTAGGCGATCTCGGTCACCCCGCGCTGCAGCTTGATGGGGTCTTCCTCGCGCAGCAGCCCGCGCTCGGCGAGACGCCGCGCCGCGTAGTTGGTGAAGTCGGTCTGCGTGCCGCTGCTCCACTCGCGCATGAACTGCGCGGTGCGGGCGAGTTCGCGCGCTTGACCGTAGGCGATATCGCTGGAGGTTTGCCGCTCCGTGGCCTCACGGGCAGACGAGTCGTAACCGGCGGTGGATCCCGTGCGGTTGCCGCGCGCCCACTGGTAGGCATCGGAAGTCCGGAAGTCCTTAATCAGAGCGCTGCCTTCGGTGAGCTGCGAGCTCTCGACCGCCTTGCGTGCGTAGTCGTAGGTGCTCTGCAACCTCTGCTGATCGACCTTGCGGCCTTCGAACGAGAGCTGACCGCCGATCTCGGTCAACGGGATCTTCGCGCCGGCGGACGCTGCGGCTGCGATGCTCTTGCCGACCGTCGAGTCGTCGCTCAGGCCCAGTCGGCGATTCACGTCCCGAGCCACCGAGTTGAGAGTCTGGAACTGTGTGCTGGTCGAGCCGCCGTCGGACGTGCCGGTTACGTCGGTTCTTTGCTGAGAGCGTTCATAGCTTTCCTGGATGCCGAGGGCGCGGGTCAGCGCGGTGGCTTGGCTGCGTTGCGTGGCCTCGCGCTCGGTGCGCGCCAGCGTCTCTGCGTCTCGTGCGCTTTCGCCCAGGGCATTCGCCTGCCGCTCGGTGAAAGTGAAGGTGCTGGCCAGCCGGCTGAGGGTCGCCTGATACCGGAACACGCCCGCATCCGCGCCAGCGCCCTGGATCGTCGAGCCGTGCGCGTCGGTCGTACTGGACATGTATGCCGAGGTACGGTTCGGGGCGAGTTGTTGCTGGTCGAACGACACCGCGTCCTGCGTGACGAGTCCTTTCGACGTGCTGGCGCCTTCGCTGGAGGCCGCGGATTGGATTGCACCCATGCCGGTTACTGCCTGAAATGCCACTTCGCCGCCCTTGATGATGGCGGTGGCAATGACAGGGATTGATATGACCAGGTAACCGGCAATGGCCTGGTCTGAGATGGCGCCGTGGTAGATGCTGCCCGCCGTCTCAAGCGACAGACCCTGGGCCCCCGATCCCATTTTTGCGGCGGCAGCCAGATTGCGGGCGCTGGCCAGAGTGGCGACATAGTTCAAGATGGCGTAGAGCGGCGGCCATAATTGGATCCAGACCAAACTCAATCCGAAACTTTTGATCGCGAGTGCGAGTCCGCGACCTTGCGCGAGCAGGAATAGTAAAAACACGAACGGGAAGACGGCATAGACGACTGCTTCGATGACGTTGCGCACCATGGGCAGCGCTTGCTCGGCGATGCGGCCCATCGTCATGAATGAGGCGTTGGTGGACGCGGTGGCGTTCGCGCGGCCCGTGGCCAGCATCACCGCAGCGGGGTCGTTCAACTTCTGACCCGCAAGGCTGCTCGTGTCCTCGACGAGATTGATTAGGATGTTCTGGCGCAGTAGATCGGCGGCGCCCTGGGCGGCCGTGGCGATTTTGGTTTTGGCATAGGCCTGCTCAATCTGGCCGTCGATGACGCCTGGTACTGACGTCGGGTCGAGCAATGGGTTGAGTTGAAACGCGAGCAGCGCTTTGGCGTGCGCAACTTCAGCAGGAAGCCGCCTGGCAAGTTGGGTGTAGACATTCGGGCATGTATCGACGTGTACTGGATTGCCGTAGGTCGAGAACCGGGCGGGGTTCGGCTCACCCATCAGCGACCAGATGTCGGTGCTCTCGGTGAAGGCGGCCGGATCGATAGTGCCATCTTGTAGATCGTAGAGCGTGCAGTTGTAGACGTAGGCAATCAGATCGCTGCGTAACTGCGGATCGCTGATGTTCGCCGCACGAGATGCCTGGATGAGGCGGTTGCCGAACATGACGCCATTTTTCTGGTAAGCGAGTTCGGTTGGGAGTTGGGCGTTGGTGTCTGGGATGACCTGAAACGCAGTCTCGAAAAAGCGCGTCATCACATCGCCGACGTGGCTCGTGTAGTGACCGAAAAAAGCGACACCCAGCGGCACATTGCCAACCGCCACCGGCGGCTGGCTGCCGAGCTTGTCGATAATCACAACATCGACCTTCGGCAGGAACATGGCGTAGTAGAGCAACATGAAGCCCATCAGCCAGCCCCATCCATGAAAGCGCCCCGGGGTGAAGAGTCCGGAAAACGCGGCGACCAGCACACCCGTGAGCGCCACGGTCTTGATGAGCCCAAAATAATCATCGCCGCCCATGATCGCGGCGATGGCGTTGAAGACGCCGGTCAAGGTATCGACATTGCCGTAGGCGTAGATCTCGAACATGGGGTCGTACTCGGCTCTGCTACGAACCGCGTGGCGTGGTGTTAGCGCCGAAGTCCAACATGGCTTTGACGGCCGGTGGCATCGCGCTCCACAACTGCCGTTCGAGTGTTTGGAGATCGTGTGTCATCGACGACACCGAGCGCACCTTGGCATAGGCGGTCTGCTTCTCAGCGAGCAGCTGGCGCCGGGCTTCCTGCGCGTTAGCCTTCATTGAGTCCAGGTACTTCTCCTCCATGCCGGTGCGCTTCAGCGCTTGAGATAACGCGCTCAGGGCCTGGGTCAGTGCGCGATTCAAAAAAGTTTCGGCGTAATCAATCGCGATGACGTCCTTGTAGGTCTCGATGAGCGTTTCGGCGGTCCCCGACCCCGGCACGGCATTGGCTACGGCCAACATCCGGTAGACCGGCTCGGTTGTGTTGTTGATAAACCCGATGTCGGCACTGGACTGCGCTGTGCGATTGACGATGTTGTCGGACATGCGGCGAAGTCGCTCGCTGACCAACTGCGTAAAGGGTTTGACCGATACCGTGGTGCGCGTTGGGTTGAGACATTCGCTGGTCTCGTCACAGGTGTACACATCGACATCAATTTTGCCCTCGGTAGATCCATCGGCGCGGCCGAGCAATAAATCGCGCATGCCTGTGATGGTCGGTTCAAAGTAACGTGGGCTGGCGCCGCTGCCGTCGTTGGCCGGCGGGGTCAAGACGACGGTGCCGATCACACTCATGATGAGTTCCCTCTCTTGGCGGCTGATGGCGCCGCCGACGCGGTTGAGGGCCAACCAAGTGACATTGCCCTTCACGAAGGTGGTGTTGCGTACGGTCGGATCAGAGGAGTTCGCCGCGTTCCTCACGATGGACGGGGCAGTCGTTGCGCAGGTCACACGGGCCTCGGCACGATCGGTGACAGTACCTAGATACTGGGAGATGTTTGCGCAACCGCTCTGGACTGAGTTGTCGAATTCACCCACGACGCCGTTGACCAAGGCCTGCGCTGCTTCGCAGGAATTGATGTTCATGGCGTTAATCTTGTTGATCTGGTCTTGCAGTTCGGTCAGCAACTTGTCGATGTCGGGTGAGATCGACTGCAACGCGAGCTTGAAGGCATAGCCGACCGCATTGGCACCGATGTTCTGCAGGAGTGAGATGAACTGCTGCTTGTTGATGAAGGAGAATGCACCCCCGTAGAGATCGATGCCGCCGCAGCCGGCACGCAGGCTCGGTAATTGCGCGTTGAGAAGGGGGTAGTTGCGGCCGGGCGCCCGCATCATGAGGCTGCCGCCGGTGTAGAGGTTCATCGCCTGGCCACGAAAGGCGCCCGGGGTGGTCACATTGCCGAGCGCCCCCAGATCGTTGAACATCGATTGCATCTCGGCATTGAGATCGGCGGCGTGACTCGCTGGGTATACGATCGCGAGTGCAGAGAAGAGCATGGCTGCGATCAGCGTGTTAGCCGATTTACTCATTGCGGCGCGTCTGATCGACTGACGGTGGTTGGGGATCGGTCTCGGGCCAGTGTCGCAATCCGCTCTATCAGCTCTGATAGCGACATCAGACCGAAGCCGACCGGCTGGATCTCGCGCGTTGTGGGTGCGGTCAGGTACAGCGCTGGCACGGCGGATGGGTTTAAACGCGCCGCGATGCCGTTGTCTGATTGTGCATGCGGGTATTCGGGCAGCGCCGCGCCGTCCAGGCTCACCGCCAATACCGTCATGCCAAACTCCTGCTCGAAGCGTTTCAAGATCGGCGCGAAGCGATGACAGAAAGGACAATCGCTGCGGAACACGAAGAGCAGCCCGTGGGTGGCGGCTAAACCGCGGACGGTGTCGGCATCCTGATCGCGGTGCTGATCGTCGAAGGTGTTGATGGCCATCGCGTTGGTGGGGCGCCCGGTCAATCCGTAATCGAGTTCAGGTACGCTCCAGACGAGCCGTTGCCAGCGCTCGGCAAAGCGGGCTGATTTGTTCATCACCCACCGCTGGTAGCGCATATAGGCGGTCAGGTTGTCGTTGCTCGGGTTCATCACCGCGACGCGCTTCAGATCTTCCAGACGCTCCTGCATGGCGACGAAGTCGGCGAGCGTTTTCTCTCGTTGTGATGCCGCTGGCTTGGACTTCGAACGCGGCGTTATCGGGGCCGGATCGCGGTACCAGAACCAGCCCTCTTGATTGCGCAGCCAGTAGGCGATGGCTGGGTGCGCGGCGAGCTGGCTGCGCGTGGCTTGCTTGTCGATGGTCGTCGTCTGCGCTGCCTGGGTTGCTGATAGCAGACCGAGTGCCAAGGCAATGACTACTACCCGAATCAGCGTAGGCGAGCGCATGCAGTGGCTCTCGCTCATTTAGGCTTCTCCGGAAAGTTGCCATCACTGCAAAAGCTCACTTGATAGGTAAGTGTCTGGTCGTGGCGTGAGGCGCTCTCCAGCACGGCGCGCTGGCGGGTTGTCACTTCCAAACGACCGCAGCCGGGTTGGGGCAGTTTTTGCAGGCGACGGACGTCGATTTCAATGGGGGTGTCGGTGTCAAAGCGGCGACGCACATAGTCGGCGCCGGGACCGCCCAAGACGCCATACGCCTCGCCGCGCTCGGCCGCCACCATCAACAGCGGCTTGACCTCGGTCACAGCTGTGCGCTCAACAGAGTCTGCTCGCTCGGTCGAATGGACTGGCCGCAATCCTAGACCGATGAGACTTATGGCTGCGAGGACGAGCCGCCCGCAACGTTTCACCTTTGTGGCGTTCACGAAACGGGTGATCATTTGTCGAAGTAAGCGTTGACGCGTTGCCGGGCCTGCTGGCCAAGGGCTTCGCTGTCTGGCAGCGTCGGGGCAATCTCGGCATAGAACTCCGAGAGATCGATGCGCGAAAAATCTAATCCCTGAAGCTCGGCCATCGTGAAGCCGGCGCAATCGGGATCTTTGGCCTTGCCCCAGGTGCGTTTAAGCTGAGCGCGACCCTGCTCGTTCAAAATGCGCGCGAGTCGCGAGTTGAAGCAGCAGAAGGTTTCCGTCGTCTCGACGCACACACCGACGATCGGGATCTTCACCGAGCAATAACTACCGACGCCGTGACATAGACGGTTGTCGTGTTTCATCGCGAGGATTTGTTCGGCTTCTTCGCAGGTCAGCAAGCCCGACAGCTGGATGGCCAGCATGGCAATGCCCCACGGCCCGGGGATCAGCGATTGCATAAACGATCCGACCGAGAGATCGCCGGCGACAAGGCCCGCCAGTGCGGAAGAGCCGCCGCCGGCGCCGAACAGCGTCTCAAAACCTGCCATCACAAACTCCGGTGCGTCCGAGGTGAACAAGGCATCGAAGGTGTAAGTTGAACCAACCGCGCCCATCACCTGCCCCCCGGCGCCGAAGATCAGACTCATGTTCGAGAAGAGCGAGCCGCCGGTGCCGCCGCCGTTACAGCAATTAACCAGGCCGAAGAGCTTTTTGCGGCAGCGGTTGTCGTGTCCCTCAAATACGACCAATTTTTTGGGATCGAGATAACGCCCCGCCTCGCGTTGCGCTTCGAGGCCGGTGACGGCGCGGGCGAAGTCGGGATCGGGCGGGTGCGAAGTATCGAAGCAGTGGCCTTCGAGACAGAACTGTTGGCTACCGCAGTGAGTAATAGCCGCGCCGGCTGCGGTCGCGACACGGCATCGCCAGATTTGTTCGAACAGCAGGCAGGCGCCACGGGCGTTAGCGTCCACACACCGTGATCCGACCTGGCTGCAGCCGCGATCGCGCAACGCCTGACAGTCGTCCCTCGTTTTCTGCGACACGCAGTTATATAACGAGCGGTAGCGCCAGCAGGCGCGGGTAACGGAGTGACCGCCGATGTTGCGTGTAGCGCGGCCTTCAACGCAGGTTTCCGAGAGCTTCACGCAGTCGGCGGCCTGACACAGCGCCGTCATCACAAGCAGCACACCCAACAGTGCGATGGTGAGCCATCGGTGGTGGCGCGTGCTCATCTTGCGCGCGCCGCCAGCGCTGCGCATTGATCATCCCAGCTATCGGTAAACGTGGTCGTGGTCGGCATGGCAAAGGTGCTCGCGCCGAAGTTGCTCGTGTCCTGGCAGGGATTTCTGAACCACGCACCGAGGGTGCATTCAGCGCCTGCGCAGGTCTGACTGTAAAAGGTCTCGAAGCAATAAATGCCATCTAAGCGCGAAGGGCCGGGCGTCTTAGGTATGTGGGTGTTGAGTGCGCCGGGCACGTTCTGCGTGCCGAGTTCGGTGTGCACATGCCCGCTGTCCTTATCGATCGTGTAGGCGTGCATCACGTAACCGTTCGCACCACACGTAAAGTCGTAGGCGAGGTAATCGACGCATGACGGACAGGGATCGGCCTTCACATGCGTCAAGAACTGACCGGGAGTGCATCCCGGTGTGGCGATGGGTGTGACAGTCAAGATCTTGTCGCAGGAGAGGCGCTCCAGCGTGCGCGCTTGATGGCACATCTGTGTCTCGAAAACAGACGGCTGCGTGGATGGCTGGACGGTGCAGGCGCTGTAGGTGCCGACGATGTTGCCCGCGATCTGCTGGGGATCGGCCGTGATGGTCTTCGCACCCGTGCGCAAGGGATCGTTTGGACCAATCGTGAAACTCGGATGGCGCGATGGATTGCTCTGCGAAAAATCGACCGCGTTACACCGTTGGCCAGCAAAACTCTCACTGTCGCCGCCGGCATTAACACACGCGCGGGTGGCCGCTGCCGCCGGCGCCGAGATCCCTCCACCGCCGAAGTGCGCCGCCTCGGGTGGGTTTGCGGTGTAGCCCGGTACGTTCGACGTGGCGGTGTTGCTACTCACGGTGCCGCGCGCTGTTTGATTGCCGCTGCGGCCGAGTGTGGTGCCCTGCTCGAAGGCACTTGAGAGCGACTGCGCGAGCGCGCCGGTGCTCATGGCGAGGAGCAGCATGACGACCGTGGGCCGCACGATCACGGTTGCCGCAACCGTTTGAGTAACGCCGTGACGGTGGGCGCCGTGGTGGGACGTTGATGCGCTATTGCATCGAGCGCGTAATCGAGACTCACATCGCCCGCGACAGACACGAAACTTGTGGGTGTCGCGCAAGTGGTGCCGCAGGGGGCTTGGTCGGTGTCTTTCGATGCCTCAATAAGCGTCAGCACGAAGGTCGGTGCGAGCGTGACTTGGTAGCGTGCAAAGGCCTCGGGATCGATCACCCACGCGACGGGGTGCGTCTCGATCAAGGGACGCACAGCGGCGAGGGTCTCGCGCAAGGATTGGGCCTTCAGTCCGCGCAGCACGAGTGTGGCCCCGGTGCGCGAGGCTTGCTCGACCAGGCGTTCAAGACTCGCTCGCGGGATTGCGAGCGTGATGAAGATCTGCACGTGTGGCGCGCTGGGATTGACGGCGGTCTGTGAGGACAGCGCAGCCCCTTGTCGTGCGATGGCTGCGATATCTAGCGATGCAAGGGGCGCCTGGTCTGACTGAATGCGCGGCGCCGCGCGCGGGTGTTGTGCATTTAGCCGCTCAAGTGGCGGAAACGGATGGGTCTGGCGGGCGTGGGTCATGTCGTCCGCGTTTGGCCAGTGTGGCGGCTGTGCGAGCACGGTGCATGGCACCATCATTGCCGCCATGAGTGAACGCCATTTTTTAGTACGCGCCGGCACAGCAGTTCCGTTTGCGGAAGATCTGATAAGCGAAGTCTTCACCGCCGACGGGATAGGACTTGCCGGCGCCCCAGACAATCGTCGTGCGACCGTAGGGCTGACAGCACTGGCCGGCGTCTTTGCGCGTATTGGGCACCGGATAGACCATCTGCAACTTGTAGTGGGTCTTGTCCATGATCGGCTGTGGGTAATAACCGCATTGGCCAGCCGCGCCGGCACCGGTGAAGGTGGTGAGTTGCCGGTGCATCTTGGCGGTCATACGCTGCGCGAGTAACACCGAGGCTTGCACGTTACCGACATGGGCCGCGACGTGGCCCGTCATCGGATACAGCGCGCCTTGGCAGCCTGCGCACCAGAAGAGACTCGCAATGGGCATGCCAGCGCTGGCGGCCACGCAATCCGCCGCGCACGCAGCTTTCGCGGCGACGTTGGCGAAGAGCACGGCTTCGGGATTTAAGATCGCGGCCAACTCGTCATCGGCCCACAATGGATCGACTTCCGTGAGATAGGCGAGATCGAGTGACCCTTCTTCCAGACAGGGAAAGTCGAGCAGCACTTCCAACCAGCTCAAGATGGGATTGGCATACCAGTGCACGTGATAGAAGCTGTTGCGGGTCTGGCTGTCGTGGCCGACCTGGGCGCCACGCGGCACATCGCTGCCGGGGTCGAGGGCGAGTCCCCCGAGACCCACCATGCAAAACGGCGTGCGTGTGACGTCCACCAATCGCACGGGCTCCCAGAATCCGATGGTCACCCCGACGCGCGGTGGGTTAGCGCAATAGCAGACGGGCGAGGACGGATTGCCGATGTCGGGTTGGCCATCGGACATCATGGGTACCGAGCCCAAGGTGAGCGGGAACATGCAGCTCCAGCAGACATCGGTAATGGGGTTCATGAATTGCCCGTGGCAGGTGGGACCGGCTGCCGCCGGTGCCGCGATCACGAGGTTCGCGAGCAAGGCGATGAGGGCCAAGCCGCGAGTCATGAGCGGGCTACAGCAGTTCATCGATGCGCAGTTGCTTGCCGTCTTGCGTCACCAGCGCCGGGACATGACGGATCCCGAGCTTCGTGGTGAGGCTGCCGTGCTGATCGAAGAACACCGGCTGCTTCAAGCGGCGCATGAGGTTGAGATAAGAGCCGCCGGTCAAGATGAGCTTTAGCCCGCCACGGTGTTCGTCGAGCAGGCGTTCAGCGCGGTCGACTTGAGTCTTGTCGCGTGCGTCGAAGAAGAGCAGCGGTCGGGACAATGACACCGTATCCAGCGGATTCACCCGTGTGCCCGGTGCGACGAGTACGCGTCCCTCAGCGTCGGTGATGGGGTAAGGCACTTCGATGCTCGGGTCGAAATGAAAGCTTCGTGCGCGGGTGGTTTTGGCAATGCCTGTCAGAGGCGCAGGATCGGAAATCTCGCGCGTGATGCGGGTCTGACTCTCATGTTGTAGTCGTGCCAGAGCGCCGCTCGCCTCTAACGCGTGCAGCTGCGTGTGGATCACTTCAAGCAGGCTGGGCTCAGCTATCGCGTAGACCGGGCCAATGATGCCAAGATCCTGGGCGTCTGCGGTACTCGCCGACAGCAGCACCAGCGCGACAATGCCGCAGGCCCGTCCTGCATGCCTCTGCGATTTGGGATGGCGCAATGGCTCAGAACAACACATAGGCGCGCCCAATGATTTGGGACTCTGAGATCCAGCCGAGCAACGCATAGCGTGAATCCAGGCTGTCCGGGTGTGGGGCGCGTACGTAGTACCGACCACTGGGCAGCGTGCCGGTGGGGCCGAGCGCGAGCGCCTGACCCGACTGGCTCAATGGCTTGGCCAGGCCCACGGAGTGGCCGTTGACGAAGAAGCTGCGGTTCACCTGCGTGATCACGTCGCCCGGTATGCCGATAATCTGCTTTACGAACGTCGCACCGGCCGCGTACGGGCCGCCACCGGGCCAGCGGAAGGCGACGTATTGGCTACGTTCCGGGTGGTCACCCTTGTCGATGACGAACAGCCGATAGGGGAGGCTCGTCGTCACGTTCACGCCAATCGCGTAACGCGCGTGGAACGCGAACGTCACACTCGCCGCTAGCAGATAGATCCAAGACCAGCGGCGCAGATGAAAGCTGAGCGTGGTTCGAAAGCGCTCAGCGTCAAAGCGCGCCAGGTAGCCGCCGACGCGCTGGCGATCGAACGGTTCAAGGCGTGTGAGCGGGCGTTCCATCGGTAAGCTACAGCCCAAGGCGACGACGCACGTCCGGCGTCAGATCGGGCAGTGGTGCTATGGCGCTGACTACCGCGCCTCGGGCCAAGACCAGGCAGCGGCATTCCTCGGGCAGCGTTTCGATGAGCGCAGTGAGTTCAGTCGCGAAGGTACCGGCGCCCGTGACAGCCGTGGTGCGCTCGGTCTCGGTTGCGTTGTGATTGACCAGCACCGCCGCGGCCCGCGCTTCCTTCGCTCGATAGAGTTCGGCAACATCCAAGACCGCGAACGCGGTCTTCTGCGGCCCGAATGCCCAATGCGCGCCGATCGCAAACAGCGCAACGCTCACTAGCGCGTTGAGCGCCAAGAGATAGGCCGCGTCACGCCGCGTCATGCAAGACCCCGGTCATGCAGCACGGCATCGATGGCCTCGGATACGGTCATGCCAGCGGCGCGCTTGGCATTGATGGCGTTGAAGTCTTCGGCGCGGCTGCTGAAAAGCAGCAGGCTGTGGGGATCGACGATCAGTCGCCCAACGCCGTTGCCCACCGGCGAGTGGATATAGAGCTCTGAGTACGCGCCATGCTCGGTGCGCAGCGATTGCAGCAAGCGCTTCATCGCATCGTCCATGGTCAGCTGCCCGAGCTTGTCCATCATTTCGATGGATTCGGGCTTTTGCCGTAGCAGAAACATCCAATCGGAGTTGTCGAGCGCGGCCTTGGCGGCGGGGTTGCGGTAATAGTCGTCCACGCCCTGGGTGGCCGACATGAAGGCACCCTTGTACTTGCGCGCCCGGCGATAGCCGGCCTCGATGAATTCGGCGGTGGCGCCGCCCGAGAGCAGATCCCAGGCCTCGTCGATGATCACGATTTTTTTGCGATCCCGTGAGAAGTACATCTCGCGGGTGATGCGATACATCACGATCAGCAAGACCACGGTCTGCAGATCTTTCTTGGCCTTGAGCTCTTCGAGTTCGAGCACGATGAAATCGCTACTGAAGTCGATGGTTGCATCGGACTCGAAGTATTTTCCGTAGGCACCCTCACGCGTATACGGATAGAGCATCGCGGCCAGATCCTTCAGCCGTCGGTCACCTTCACTGCCGGCACTTGCATCGATGTCTTCGTCGTCTATCCGGCCGGTCGCCAAGAGATCATGAACGTCGGTGACCGTCATGCTGCGGCCTTTGGTCTTCCAGACGGTCTTGATGGCGGCGCCGAGGGTCGAATACCGAAAACCGTCCAGTGGCTCGCGCGGCGAGACCATCTGCGCGAACAGTGGCTGCAAGAGTTCCATGTCCTCGTCGATGTTGTCGACGAAGGTGAACGGATTCAGGGACAATCCGGCGTGCTCGGTGAACTCGATGAAACTGCCACCGAAGTTGCGGCAGGCTTTCTCGTACGAGCGTCCGACATCGATGATCCAGACGCGCGCGCCGGTGCCGAGATAGGCGGCGGCGATCTCGTTCAGCAGGAGCGATTTGCCCGACCCCGAGGTCCCTGCAATAGCGACGTTGTAGTTGCCGGCTGGGTTGTCGTAGACATCAATCTGCATCAATTGACCACGGCGTCCGCCGAAGAGCATGACTGGCGTGCCCGTGCCTTGCCATTCGGCGATCAGCGGCGCCAGATGAACGGCATTCGCCGAGGTCTTGGTGGTCACGCGCTTCATGCGCGTGAGATCGGCATGAAATGGCCCGGACATCGTCATCGGCAGCGAGCCGATCAAGCCTTGCGCCATCATCAAGGTATCGCGCGAGAGCTCGAAGCCGCGCGCCCGAAAGACAGCGCGCGCAGCCTGCTCGGCGCGTGCCATTTCGCTGGGGGCCGCGAAGAGTGCCACCTGGTGGTGTAGATCGACGAGCTGCTGGCCGTCGTCCATCGCCTTCAACACGATATCCCAGTCGGCTTTGCGCTCGCTTAAGTCGGGGAGGAAGCGCGCCATGTAGCTCGTGGCGTTGGTGGTGGCGCGGGCAGCCTTTAAATAGGCCCAGTTGCGCGTGGCCTCGGCATCGAGCACATGCACGCCGAGGGTGATCATGAACGGGCAGGGGTACTGCAAGGTGGCCTGATATAGATCGCCGATCAGGCTGCCCATGTTCCACAATGCAAACCGTGGCGGAAACGAACGCACCGACATCAAACGCAGCTCGCGGGTGTCTGCTTCGAACGGGTTGCTGAGTTCGATACTGCGTTCCCGGATCTCAATGCTAGTGGCGCGGTCTATCACCTGGTCGCGCAATTCGCGACCGGTGTCGTAGGTCAACGGCAGGCAGTCGGTATGCTGTCGATGGGGATCGATCAGCGCGGACGTCCAGTTGATGAGATCGGCCGCCGTCCAGGGTCGGGACGGAAAGCCGGCCGCATACAAGGTCGCGCGAATACCACCGCGGAGCAGCAGTAGATCATCGATGCGGCCCAAGTCTTCGGGGTTGCCGGGCAGCGATACACTCACGACAAGCCGAAACTCCCGGAACAAATAGCTTTGGTTCGGGACGAGTGAAACTCGGCTGCCGGTCAGGTAATGGCCGACACGACGCCGCGCCATGGTGCGATGAATATTGTTATGTCGACCTTCGCGTCCGCGCTCGAAGAACTCTGGGAGCACGTCGTCCGGTAGGCGCAGCGCTGCGTAACGACGCAACGGGTGGCGGATGTCGGGACTCGCGAGCAGATGGAACTGTATGCCGGTGCCGGGGGATGAAGCAGCGTAAAGCGCGGTCAGCACCCGCGACATCTCCTCGTCGGCGCCTGATTGGGGACGGACTTCGAGGCAGAAACCTAAGGCGTCTCGGTTAATGAAGACTTGGTGATCTTCGAGATAGGCCCGGTACGGGAGCCATTGCGAAAAGCGCGCGGTGTCATCGTTTCGGTGTGCACGCTCAGCACCGGTGCCGGACATTAAGTCGGCGAGGCGCGCGTGTTTGAACGCAGCGTCGAGATCGGCCATGAGATTGCGCAACATCGATCAGGGCTCCACCGACAGGTCGCCGGGGCCGAACAGGGTGTCATCCTCCGGCTGCTGTGCCGGCGTGATCTGCGGGCTCTGATCAGCCGGCGTCTGCGGTGGTAGTGCCATGGCGGTCGGTGGCGTGATCCCACCCAGCCGATTGCGCGGCACGGGACGAACGCGCTCGATGAGCCAGCGCCCGGTGTCGACCACCACGTGGACCAACGCCGCGTCATGCAGATCACCGTCCGAGTCTTCCCACGGGGCAATCCAGAGTCGCAATACGCGCGGCTCAGAGCGCAGTGCAGGCTCAGCGCCTGACGCTCCGCTATCCGGTTGGGCGCTTGCACTGAATGTCGTGGCCGACAACGATTCAAATTCAAGATCAGCGGTGGTCGGTGAACGCGACGGGATGAGTGGCTCGGCGCCGCTGATCAATGAGGCGTCTTTCGTGACGGCGTTGGTATCGCCAAACTTTTTCGGTGCGGCTGTCGTCAACGGCGGTCGTGGTACTTCGGCCATGCCATGCAAGGCATTGGCGTAAACCCCCGAGACCGACGTGCACAGCGCGCCGATGGGTGCTTTGCATGCATAGTTCTGCGTGCCGCCGACGCCGGAGAGGCTAGAAGCGCAGCCGCTTAACCCCAGCGTCAGTAGCGTTATGTACGCGGTCCGGATCATCGCGGCATGGCTGCCGGCGACGCGGCACTCTGCGCGCTCGCTGTTGAACGCGTGAGCCAGGCCTCAATCTGTTCTTTGCTCGCTGCGCCTGGCAGCACGCGTCCATCAGCGGTGACGATCGTCGGCGTGCCGACGATCCCCACCCGCTCGCCGAGGGCGATGTTGCGATCGATAGGATGCGGACACTCGGCATGCGGCAACGTGTGATCTTGCCGCATCGTCGCGTTCCACGCCGCAACGCGATCTTTGGCGCACCACACCGCCACGGCCTTGTCGTGCGCCGTCGGGTGCAAGGAGGCGATCGGCATCAGAAACGTGTAAAGCGTGACGTCGGTGAGAGGGCGCAGATCGGATTCCAGGCGCTTGCAATAAGGACAGTCGGGATCGCTGAAGATGGCGAGCACCCGTGCGCCGTTGCCCCGGACTTCTTTGATTGCATCGGAGAGTGGCAATGACGCGAAGTCGATCTGCGCGAGCGACTCTTTGCGCTCGGCAGTGACGTCGCGTTGCGCCTTCATGTCGTAGAGATGACCAAACAGGAAGTACTGTCCGCTCTCGTCCACGTAGGCGATGTTGGCGCCCATCAGCACTTCATAGACCCCGGGCCATGACGTCGGATTGACGACACCGAAACGGGTTGCTGGGTAGAGGGACTGCAAGCGCGCGGCGATGGATCCGGCCGTATTAGTGCTTGGCGGGGTCGGTTGGCTGGTCGCCTGCGGCGCTGGCGGCGCCGCGGCTTGGTCGGACGGTTGCGCCGCACAAGGAACTGCGAGCGCAGCTAACATCACGCTAGCAAAGAAGTTCGAGGGGCGCTTGATCAGTGTCGCGACGCGAGGCGGCACGCGCGGTTCATTCATCATCGTCATCGTTGGCTCTCCTTAAGGTGTGGGTGCGCTCGGTTAATTGCGGAAAGGTTTCGCTGTCTTCAGACGTGATCTCGACCGGACCCTGCAGGGCGATCCCTTGCGTCAACACCACATCGACCGTGCGGCCGGCATCGACTTCGATGACGGGGAAGACTTTCTCGGCGAGGCTGATGTAGTACTGGGCGAGTCGGTCAAGGGCGCGCCCGACACCCGTGCCCAAGCCCGCTTCCAATTGTTTGCCCGAAGCGATGGTGCTGGTCGAGCCGAGCGGCGAGAGCGAATTGGTGGTCGCGCTCTGCTGGAACGCGGTGCCTATGCCACTCGCGATCCCCGCCAACAGGGCGTTGGCAAGAATTTGCCCTTGTTTGGACACCAGACGACCGCGCATGCCGGCCTTGCCGTCTTCGCCTGCCACATAACCCTTCACCGGGACATCAATGGCCGTGCCGTCACGGGTGACGCAGGACAGCGATTCGGTGCGGATGTAGGCGCGCTCAGAGCTGACGTCCCCGTAGCCGGCGCCCACCACAAAACATTCTTTCACCCGCGAGCGAAACTGGTTGGGCAGAATGGCGTTGTCCGATAGGCGCAAAAGCACGGGCTGCGGGTTGCGTTGTGCTTGACCGCCCGTCGGTGCGTCCAGTCCACCGAGCAACAGCGCGCGCGTGAACGATCCGCTCGGCAAGTAGCGACGCAGATCGTGAGGTGCAGCCGCGTGCGGTCCTGCCGAGTCGCTGTTGGCTTTGCGACCTGGCGGGATGCCAGGCTCACTCAAGGTGATGCTGACGATCCCAGACAGCGTGCCTAAAGATCCCGGGGGGATCGCCCCCGCACGTGGCAGCGACTGCGGTGGCGGGGGCAGTTGTTGCAGTCCGTTGTCAGCGACGTCGGTCCTGGGCAGATCGGGGCCGAAGTTCGGCCGTTCGGCGGGCGCACAGACGGGCGGCGGCGGCAGGGCGGTCAGCCCGTCTCTGGCGTTACCTTCCAACTTGCTGAGACGCGCCATCATCTCGCGGCTCTGGTTTTGCATCTCAGAATCACGCTGCGATAACTCGCGTGACTTCAGCTCAATGGATCTCAACTGCGCATCGGCCTGACCACGCCAGGCGTCACGCGGATCAACCTGCGCGCCTGGCGAGAGGATATTGGTCGACCGCGGCTTGAGCGGATGCGCGTCAGTGCCCTGCGAGTCCGTCAGCGAGACCGATAGCACGGTGGCAACGACGATGACGGCACCGATCCCGGCCAGCAGCAGGTATTGGCGACGTCTGAGCGCCGCGGTGTTCGAAGCGGACTCAGTCATCGGTGCGCCGCTCCCGGATCACGAAAACGTTAGTGGCGCTACCGGCTTGCAGGCTCGTGTGTTCGATACTCACAGCCATTACCCCGGGCTTGAAGAGATCGGGCGCGGCAACAGCGAGCTCGGTGACTCCGGTGTTGGTCAGTTGATACTTCTCGCCAACAACACTCGCACCGAGCAACATGCGTTGCAGTGTCAAGCGCGTGTTCGGCCACAGCGCCACTGTTTTCCCTGGCTCGCGGGCTTCCATGTCTTCGGGCAGCCTGTCGGCCGCCAGCGCGAGCAGCAGGTTCTTGCATGTCCGCACATGCCGTCCGCTTGATTCGAGAAGAGAGCGAACTTGAGGGCGCGTCTGGGGCTCTCGGATCACAATCGTGTCGCTCGGCGTATCCACTGGCTGCAGGAGCAATGCGACGGTGCTGTGCTGGGAGGTCAGAAACACATTGATGGGCTTTGTGCTTTGGGGATCGGCCGGTCGGATGAAGACTTGTCCCTTCTCGTCGTCCTTCTCCAGCACGAACTCACCTGCACTGCCGGTTATTTTTTGCACGCGCCCGTGCTCAAAAGCGATCCGCGTGACTTCCTTACGCGAGATCTTGGCGAGCACCGTCTCCCCGTCATGCGCATCCACCACCTGTAGCGCCTGCACCGGGTTAGTGAGTGACAGCAGCAGGACGAGGCTGTGTTTCAAGTGGGTCATTGGGGTTGGTCTCACGAAAGGCTTTGAGGAAGACGCGACCGGCGGCGTACTGGAGCTCGATGGCATAACCTTTCGAGACATCAGATACGCGGCGGTCGCTGATGAACGTGGTGAGTTGGCCGCGCACACCGACACGTTGGGTGGCTTCATCGACGACGATGTCGCGGGCGCTGAACACGGTGGAAGCACCATCGCGTTTGAGTCGCTCGCCGGCGGCGATCATCGCTGCGCGCAACTCACCAAATGAGGCAGGTGCGGCGTACTGCATCAGCACGCGCGCCTGGTGGTCGACGTTCTGCGGCGTGACATCGAGCGTGAGCTGCATCAAGAAGTACGCCATCTGCTCCAGGTACTCACCGCTCGCCCGTTCTTCATTCACCCAGAAGGTTTTGTGAATGGTCGGTGGGAGCAGCACGACGCGCTCCCTGTTGGCAAAGCGCACAACGAGTAGGGCAAGGACGGTATTGGCCAGCAGCGAGCCGGTCAGCAGTACGGCGAGGAAGACCGTGGCACGCCGCGCACCCGCCACGTCGGCGCGCAGCCATTCCAATTTCATCCGACGAACTCCCGTTGATGAGAGGGCGGGGTGCGCTTCATGCCGGTGACGAAGCTCGGCAGGTGCCAATAGAGAAGATGCAGCGCAAAGGCGGGATGCTCGCCGGACTTCGCACGGCCGTAAGCCCAGGCAAGCAGCGCACCGAGCGCGCAGCCGGTCATGAAGAAGCCGGCAATCATGCCGGCGAGTGCCGCCGCGAGAAACAGCAAGGCCACGTCGATTTCCCACCAGAACATCCGTGGCGGGTCATTCAGCCGACGGGGGATCTCGTGGGACGCGTCGTTCATATGCGCGACCGACTCAGATAGTCGCGGTCATGATGGTGTCGATGATGGTCGGCACGTAGACCATGAAGAGCGCGAACACGACGCCAGCGAGTGCCGGGATGGGCGACGAGCGGGCAATGCCGACACCAGCGCCAAGGATGAAGGCGGCGATTGCGATGGCCTTGCCGAGATAACCGGTGGCCCAGTTCAAGAGCGTGGTGTACATGGTTTGGAACTCGTCGCCGGTCGTGCCGGCGAAAGCTGAGGTGGCGCCGAGCGCCAGGATCAAAGCGACGGGGACAAGAACGGTGAAGTTGCGGTTCGGGTGCATGGTCAGTCTCCTGGATCGGTTCTGGGGTGAAGGACGTGAAATTCGTGTGCTATGTGCGGCTAATGGGACTGTGGTGCGGCCGGCAACTCGGCCGATGCAATCGATTGGTTCGTTGACTGCGCGCTGCGTCGGAGTTCGCCAATCTGGCGGTAGATGCGCTCGGCATAGGCCCGACGCCGTGCCGGGCTCGCGGAGTGATAGGCACCGATCGCTTCCCAGGTGTAACCCAGCCGTTGGACGTTACCGGCGAGGATCCATGCACCGACTTGAATATTGGTACAGGGCTCCAGTAAGTCGTGCTCGCCAATGCCATGCGTCGCGAGCTTCGGCAGCCAGGCTGAGTTGATCTGCATGAGTCCGATGTCGTGGGTGCCGTTCTGGTTGTGTCCGACGGCCTGGGGGTCGAGTGCCGATTCGGTGCGGGCGATGGCGTAGAGCAACTCGCTACTGACGCCGTAGCGGGCGGCCGCCGCGTCCCAGCACGCGTGGGCGGGCAGAGACGCAAGTAGCGAGAGTGCGGTGACGAGCCCTGCGGTAGATCCCCGGTGCGTCGTCATGCTCAATCGGCCTCCCTTCACTTTGATGCTGAACTGAGGCGGTTCGACCGAACCGCGTTGGCTCGCCATCCTAGGGACCGTGCGCGTGCGCTGCAGGGGCAATCGGGGCCTCGACGAGGCACTGATGACGCAGGCATCGCTGCTCAATTGCTGTCTCAGATCGGGTTTGCTCGGCCATAGCAGCGCGCGGGCGGGACGCGGTCGCACGCGTCAAGGGCAAATCAGGTCTTCGTCTTCGCTTCAATAGACGCTGAGAGCCGTCACGGCAGCGCGAATACTTGTCGAATGAAGATCAAAGTCGCGACTTTCTCATCGCTTTCACCGCCAGTGATCCCGCCTTCCTTCCCAACTGAACAACCGTTGCTTTCCGCGCAGGCGGTCATCGATGCAAGCGGGGTGGGGAACTTGATCGTCCTGCTTCGCGTCCGGATGGGATTTCCGTCAGAGACTTTTGCATTGGCAGTGCGGCCACTGATCGGCGGCTATGCGCAGTGCGTGCAGCTAAGGCCGGTTCCAGGCTCCAGGCAATACAACGGTCCGGGAGGACACGTGCGCCGCGCCCTCGTTACGACGTTACGCGCGCTCGACTATCGGCGCGGCCAGATCTTGCCGCGCAATACACCGCCGGAGACGCTGGGCGCGCTCGCGCATCGCTGGACTTATGCGGTGTTCGTGGCAGCGCTGCTGCACGATCTCGACAGAGATCACGCCGAGGCTTCGATGCGACTATTCGAAAGCTGCGTGCCGCCGATTATCCAGACTTGGCTGGGTGAAGATCCCGCGCTGATGGTTGAACTGCGCGGCGTGCTGGCAGGCACCGCTGATCTGTCCAGTGTCATTGCCGAGTTGGTCGAGCGTGCAGCGCCAAGCGCGCGCCCGACCACCGTGGCGTCTGTCCTGCCTTTATCGCAGACCGGGTCGGTCGCAAGCACCGTGGAGTCGAGCGTTGAGCCGTCGCGTAATGCACCTGAGGCCGAGGAGCCTGAGTTCCTCGATAGCGTGATCGCAATGGGCTCTGAACGTCCCCGACGTTTCATGACGTGGGTGCAGCAGGGGATCACGGATGGACGCTTGCCGGTCAACGCGCGTGGCGCGCTTGTGCATGGGGTCGAGGATGGCTTGCTGCTTGTATCGCCTCGCATCTTGCGCGCGTTCATTCAGCACGACGGCGCCGGCCAGGAGCAACCCAATGATGTCGCCAAGCGATTGCAGCGCGAAGTGCTGCGCGCCGGGTGGCACCTGAAGGCCGAGGGTGGTGTGAACCTGCACGCTTATGTGTGGAAGCAAGACGGACATCCGGCCGAACGCATCCACGGCATCGTGATCCTTGCACCACAGCGCTTCTTCGATCCGATGCCGCCGCTCAACCCGGCGCTCGTGCGCGTGGGCGAGTCCGCGTCGAGCGTGAAGTGATGGCCTATCCACTGGAAGCACGATTGCGGCCGGCGGTCGAACTCGGGGCGGCCTCAGTATCGACGCTGAGCGCGGCCCTGGTGCTACTAAGCCCGGAATTCTTCTTGCTCGCGGCCCCTTGGGATCTTGCGCTTGCGAGCGCGTTGCTAAGCCATGCGGCATGGCGAGGTGCGGCCGGGCTGAGAACACTGCGCTATCGCGCCAACTTACGACGCCGGCAGCGCTACGAATTGGACTCGGCAGCCATCCCCTGGTCGATGGCGCAGCTCTTTTTAGGACGGGGGTTTCGCTGGGATCAGCGCCATACCCAGCGCTTGTATGAGGCGCGGCTTCCCGTGAACAGGCACCTGCTTCAGGGCGGACCGTTCACACGGGCGTTGTCGGCGTTCATGCCAGCAGTGGACGCAGCAGCGGGTGTCGGTGGGGATCCCGCCATCCACGGTGTCGAGCCACACGAGACCGAGATCTGGATGGACCTGGAAGATCGCGTAGGGCACACGCTGGTGCTCGGCACCACACGCGTCGGCAAGACGCGCCTGGCAGAGCTGCTGATCGCGCAGGACATCCGTCGTGGCGAGGTGGTGATTGTTTTCGATCCGAAGGGCGATATCGATCTGCTGCGACGTGTTTTTGCGGAAGCCGAGCGGGCTGGACGTGGCGGGGAGTTCTTCATGTTCCACCTCGGTCATCCCGAGATCTCGGCGCGCTATAACCCGGTGGGCAGCTTCTCCCGCATCACCGAGGTCGCCACTCGTATCGCTGGCCAATTGCCGTCGGAGGGCCAGTCAGCCGCCTTCAAGGAATTCGTCTGGCGCTTTGTGAACGTCATGGCCCGCGCGCTCGTGGCGCTCGGCCGCAAACCCGACTATCAGGAGATCAACCGCTATGCGTCCGATGTCGAGCCGCTGCTGATTGACTACTTCGAGTATTGGCTCGACCGAGAGCCATCTGCCGCTGGTTGGCGGGACGACTTGAAAGCACTGTCCATCGACAAGAAGAATCTCGACAAGGGGCTGCAGTCGCGGGGCGCGCGTGCGGTCAGTGTCGTGGAGTACGCGCGGCGTAACAAGCTCTATGACCCGATTGCTCACGCGCTCGCGTCGACCCTCAACTACGAGAAGAGCCATTTCGACAAACTGGTGGCGTCGCTCCTGCCGTTGATGGAGAAGCTCACGACCGGCCGTACGGCCGCGCTACTCTCTCCTGAGTTAGATGACCCGACCGACTGGCGACCAGTGTTCGACTGGACGTCGGTGATCAATTTAGGCGGCATCGTTTACGTCGGGCTCGATGCACTCTCCGATTACGAAGTGGCCGGTGCGGTGGGAAACTCGATGTTCGCTGATCTCACCAGTGTGGCCGGCGGTCTCTACAAGTTCGGTGCGGGTCGCGGACTGCCCGGCGTAGTAACGCCCCGGCGGATCGCTATACACGCCGACGAGTTCAACGAGTTGATCGGCGACGAGTTCATTCCACTGCTCAACAAGGCGGGCGGTGCAGGATATCAGGTTACGGCTTACACGCAGACCTGGTCAGACGTGGAAGCCCGCATCGGCTCGCCGGCCAAGGCGGGACAGATTGCCGGCAACTTCAATACGCTGATCATGCTGCGAGTGAAGGAGGTCGCCACTGCCGAGCTATTGACCAGCCAGTTGCCCGAAGTACACGTGGTTTCTACCGTCGTATCGTCGTCGGTTTCCGACACCAACGACCCGGCAGAATTCGCGGACTTCGCGAGCCGCAACGAAGATCGCATCGCCCCGGAAACCGTTCGGATGCTGGAACCCACCGATCTTGTGCAACTGCCCAAGGGTGAAGCCTTCGCACTTCTTCACGGCGGGCAACTGCACAAGATACGGATGCCGCTGCCGTCGGCATCGAGCGATCTGTTAATGCCCGCGAGCCTCGCCGCGATCGGGGAAACGCTGCGCGCGCGCCTAGATGGGCCGTGGGATCAGCCGGATTATGCATCCGACTTGGACGACTCGCGTGGCATCTAAGAACGCAGCCTTTCATGAGGGGGTCTTGGCGAGTCTGCTGCTCAGCCCGCTTAAGCTGGTCTTCTCGCTGACTCTGGGGCTCGTCGTTCTACTTCTTTGCGTGTGGATCATTGATTGGCTGTTTGTATTCAAATTCTGGCCGCAGGGCATCGAGCGACTACGCGAACTTTTAGCTCACGATCTTGCACGTGGCATAACGCTTTGCGCTAAGCAGGGAGGCAGCGCCAGCGCCATCACCGCGCCGGCGAATGCGTTGTACGCAATCGTGTTCGAGGCCACCGGCATTCATGGCATGGGTACGCAATTCGCCGACAGGTCAGCGCTGTCGATCCCCGACACGATTGTACGGCGGGGGTATGTCTCGCACGGAGAAGAAATCGAGACGGCGATGATCGGCACGCAGTTGCTCGGCGTGCGCGTGGCGATCTTGGCGCGGTTCGCGCCGCTGCTCCTGCTTCTCTACGCAGTCGGCGCCGCCGATGGACTCACCCAGCGTGCAATCCGCCGGGCCTGCGGCGGACGCGAATCGGCCAGCTTGTACCACCGAGCAAAGTACCTGCAGTTGGCGGTGCTGGGGTTAGGCGGACTTGCTCTGTTGATGTGGCCGGCAGCGGTGCACTGGCAACTGTGCGTTCCGTTGGGTGCGCTGGTAATGGGCGGCTGGGCGAGCGTGCAGTGGGCGTACTACAAGAAGCACATGTAGCCTCATTGCTGGAGCTTGGGAGATGGAACGGGACGGCTTCAGAATTTCCAGAAGCGCGGAGCTTCGCGGCGCCAGCGTATCCATCATTGGGTCGTCGCGCCGCTGCAGCGGGTCGAGCCAGTCGGCCTTCGCGTTGGCCCACTCGATTCATACCCGAACAGGAAACGGGCAAGCAGAGGCGCCTCCGAGAAGTTGCAGTACTTCCTACAGGACTCCTGCTTTCATTTGCTTTGCAAATCCCAACTTCTTCGGGCCTTGAGCTGCATCAGCGAGCGCCGCTCCGTCAATTTGATATGGTCGATGTTCCACGTATTTGGGGGCGAATTAGACGCCGTTCGGTACGAAGAACGTGCTGCAGACGGCGGGCAATCGTTGACTCGGGGTAGTCGAAGGTATAGAAGGGTATTTTTTGGGAACATTGTACTTGCAAGCGTTATGGGACCGATGTATATATGGTCATGCGGATCATCGCCAAGAAGTCGCTCCGGGAGTTCTGGCAGCGTCATACAAATGCCGAGGAGCCGCTTCTCGCGTGGTATCGCGAGGTCCTCAAAGAAGACTGGGATACGCCTGCAAAGGTGAAGGAGAAGTACCGAAGCGCAAGCATCGTTGGCGGTAACCGGGTGGTCTTCAATATCAAGGGCAACGACTACCGGCTGGTGGTGAGGATCAATTACCCGGCACGTATCGTCTACGTCCGTTTTGTCGGCACCCATGCCGAATATGACGTCATTGACGTCGAGGAAGTGTGAGATGGCCAATACCAAGATCAAGCCGATCCGAACTGAGAAGGATTACGAAGCTGTGCTTGTGCGGATAGATGCGCTTATGGACGCCGAGCCCGGCAGTGCCGAATTCGATGAGCTCGACGTTTTGGCCGACCTCGTCGAGCTCTACGAGAGCAAGCACGAGCCGATGGGTTATCCCAGCTCCGTCGCCGCGATCGAGTTCCGCATGGAACAAGGGAACCTGAGTCCGCGCGATCTGGTGCCGTACATCGGGAGTCGCGCCAAGGTTTCCGAAGTTCTATCCGGCAAGCGCTCGATCACCATGCCGATGGCACGTGCGCTCTACGAGCATCTCGGGATCCCTGCGGACGTATTGCTACGCGAGTCGGGGGGTGAGCTCGACGATCCGCTAGCGGACATGGAGTGGAGCCGGTTTCCAGTCAAGACGATGGCAAAGCTGGGCTGGATTCCAAACAGTCGAGGACTCGTGGGGTGCGCCGAGGAGATCATCCGCGACTTGATTAATCGAGTGGGCGGCCCGGACGTCGCTGGTGCTGCACTCTATCGAAAGAATGATCACGTACGCGCCAACGCTAAGATGGACCCCTATTCGCTGAAATCTTGGTGCTGGCAGGTTCTGGCGAAAGCAAACGAGGAGCGGCCGACGGCGAACTATGCGCGTGGCACTGTCACTTTGGACTTTCTCAAGAAGGTGGCACAACTGAGCTGGTCGGAGGAAGGTCCGCGGCTGGCGAAGGAACTGCTGGCCAAGCATGGTATTCCGCTCGTGATAGTACAGCACCTGCCAAAGACATATCTCGACGGAGCAGCACTGCGCCTCGCCGATGGACGGCCTGTCATCGGGCTCACTCTGCGATACGACCGCATCGACAATTTCTGGTTCTGCCTGTTGCACGAATTGGCACATGTCGGTCGGCACATGGACAACGATAAGGGCAATGCCTTTGTTGACGATCAAACACTCCGAAATGTAAACGGCGGGCGCGAGGATCCCCGAGAAGCGCAGGCGGATGACTGGGCGGAAGAGGCTCTCATACCGAGAGCGGCCTGGGAGGCAAGCGCCGTAAAAGACCACCCGACGCCGACGACCGTCATGAATTTGGCGAATTCGCTCGGGATTCATCCTGCGATCGTCGCAGGAAGGGTCCGGTACCAACAGGAGAACTACCGACTTCTTTCACAGTTCGTCGGCACCGGCGCGGTGCGGCGGCAATTCGGAATAGCAGTGTGAGGTAGTAGTTTGATGAACGAACCGAGGATAAACGGAGGTGTGGCGTGCCGTTAACGAATAGGCAGATTCGCTACTACGACAGCAACATACTCCGTCTTCCGGCCGAGAAGCGGAAGGAATATCACGGGCAGGTCGATCGACTTATCGCGGAGCTTAGCCGAAGCGTCCGCGACAAGACTGAGATCAAAATTACCAGAGTGGTAAAAGCGGGCTCCTTCGCGAAATTCACTATTCTCCGCAAGTCGTCGGTGGACCCCGTCGATGTCGATGTTGTGTTCTACATCTCTGGCCGGAGCATTGACAGAGAGACCCTTGCGAACCTTAACGATCTGATCTTCGACCTGCTGGTCAAAATCTATCCCAACAAGTCCGTTGAGCATTTCGAGATTCAGCGGAAGGCTGCCACAGTGTCGTTTGTAGGCAGCGGACTCAGTATTGACATCGTACCTGTGATCGAGGACGAACGCCGAGACGGTTATGGTTGGCAGTTCGACTTGCAGGACGGATCGAGCATGCAGACATGCGCGCCCTGCCAGATAAAGTTCGTTCGCGACCGGAAAGACCGAGATCCAGATTTTCGGACCCTAGTGCGGTTGGCGAAGAAGTGGCGCAACCAAGCAGAGCTGAAGCCGCTGAAGTCGTTCACGATCGAACTCATCATGGCATACCTACTGGATCAGGAGGGAGCTAAAGGCTCCGTAGAGCAACGATTCCGGCGATTTCTACTCTATGTCGCCCAGTCGGAGTTGAAGGAGCGTATCCAGTTCCCTGAGAACACCGGGCCGTTCGGAGTCTTCTCCGGTCCGGTCGTCATTCTCGATCCAGTTTGCAGCCTCAACAACGTTGCGTCGCGTCTCAGTGAGACGGAGCGCCAGCAGATCGCTGAGGCGGCGCGGGAGGCGTGGGAGACGGCGAACTTCGCTTCCGCAGAGAATGAAATTGAATCCTGGAAGGAAATCTTCGGGCCGCGGTTCAAGGTTGAGGATTGAGGAAATGAGTTACACAGTCTCTGAATCCAGAAGCAGCACATACACGCTTACCGACATCGAAACTGTCATACGGCGTTTCACTGCGGACATCGTAATGATCGCCCAGAGTACGGGAGCGATCACTGAGGCCGAAGCCCGCGACTACGCGCATGACGTCGAGGCGTTGGCAAAAGCGGGGTACCTCAAAACGGTCGACCTTACCCTCTTCTGCGGAGCTGACGAGATTCGCGCGACTCAGTACGTAGTCGCCACGTCGGCAGGAGATCTTAAGATGAGCCGGCCGGGTGGCGTCATGTGGCCACGTGTTCCTGACTCGTATCTGCGGATCGTCCTCAGCTACACGGACACTTACATCCCGGCTGCAAGAGAGACAATGAAGCGCAAGCTACAGCTACTTATCAACTGGATGCCTACCGACGCGGATACGAGTCATTCGAGACTGACCCCAAGCGGTGGTCGCAGTTATACGAGTAACGGGTGGGGCATACAGCGCAGAGACTACGCTGCATGAATGAGATAAAGATATTTGATAGCGAGACTGTACTGCCCGACAGCGGGCTTTCCGCGAAGGAGCAGACGTTGCTTGGCTTCGAGAAACGCTACGAGCGTGTGCGCGACCAGTTGCGGCTGTTGCTTAGCATGGATGAGCTTGGCGTCTGGAACAAAAAACATCACGGCGGCAGGCTTGCTCTTTGTGCTTTGGTCGCCGAACAATATCCACTGGCCATCTTCCATGGCGACGTCGGCACGGGCAAGACGGCCATGGCCGAATGTATCGCGAACCGGCTTATCCATGAGTCGCACACAGAGGACTCGGTTCTCTTCAAGCTGAGTAACCGCGTTCGCGGATCTGGCAAGGTCGGCGAGATGGGAACGCTCCTCGCCGAGGCCTTCCATAAGGTCACGCAAGCAGCCGGACGGGGCCGCCGCGCGATCTTGGTGATTGACGAAGCCGATTCCCTAGCGGCGGCGCGATCACAGAATCACAGTCACCACGAAGACAAGGTCGCCGTAAACACGCTGATCCAAGGGATCGACGACCTCCGCCGATATGGAGGTCGGGTCGTAGTAATCCTCTGCACAAATCGATCCTCTGTGGTCGATCCCGCACTCTTACGACGGGCTGCGGTCACCGAAGAGTTTAAGCGGCCGTCTGGCGACGAGCGGCGGCAGCTCTTTGTAATGGATCTTGGAGCGCTGGCGTTGACGGAGCCCGAATTGCGCTACTTGGTTGATAGTACGGGAGAACGCGAAGGTCACCCAGAATGGACGTATTCGGACATTCGAACCCGCCTCTACCCGGCCGCGTTGGCACTAGCGTTCCCTAACGGACCGCTGCGGTTCGACCACCTGCGAACCGTTGCCGCCACCATGCAGGCGTCACCGGTGGTGGAGAATCTCTAATGTCGCGGTCGCGGCTATTTGGACGTCGCATTCACATCTCCGGCAGTATTTCGCCTGGCCTTGAGGCGGCGCCAACTGCCGCAGTCGAGCAGACGCGCGCGCTAGTGACGGAATTGGTTGGCGAGTTGGTCCGATGCGGTGCGACCTTCGTGGTTCCCGTGGACGCAGAGAAATTCCGGGCGGTGGACAGCATGCCTATATGCTTCGACTGGCTGATCTGGCAGGCAATTTACGCCAATCTCGGCTGCCGTCCCGCGGGCGCGCCAAATCCGCTTGCGATTGCAGTTCAGCATCACAAGACCGAAGACCAGATTCCGGCCGAATTCGAAAGGCTCTGGGACGGTCTGCGCACCTCGGATCACATCCAGATCGAGAACGTCTCCCACTGGAACATGAACAGCAAGCGGATGGAGGCACAGGCCGGCTGGGGCGACGTTCTGATAGCGGTGGGCGGTTCGGATGGAGTTATGTACCTCGCGAACCTCTATCACGACGCTGGTAAACCAGTAGTGCCGCTCAATGCAGCCGTTACGCCAGCCAACACCGGGGCCCGCCGCCTATTTTCCGACATTGGCCTCTCAAGCGCGTACGCGCCGCGCCTATTTCGGGCAACCCACCGGAGTGCGCATTCCTGGGTCAATCACATCAACTTTACAGCACGCCAATCGGTCGGGGAACGTGCGGCAGCGATCATGGAACTTTTGCAGGCGCTCGAAAGGCCGCGAGCATTCGCCGTGCGACTCTTAAATCCTGAGCATGAGGACTTTACGGATGTTCAGTCGTTCTTTGAAACGATAGTGCAGCCGGTCATCGAAGACGAGCTAGGCTATACGCTGACCGTGGTCGACGGGCGTCAGCCCTACGAACACGCCCGAATCGACCAAGAAATTTTCGCGAAACTTCACCGAAGCAGCGTCGTGCTCGCCGATGTAACGGGCATGCGGCCAAACTGCTTTCTTGAACTTGGATACGCGCTGGGACGCGAGTTACCCACAATAGTAACGGCTAGAAAGGGCAGCTCCCTGCCGTTCGATATATACACCTTCGCCGGTCTGCTGTGGGAGACGAACGGTTCGGTTGAGGGGCGTCGTCGAATCTTTCGCGAGCATTGGGAGGCCGTTAAGAATCGTCCACCATTAGTGCAAGCGGAGTCCTTGGTCTCGTGAACGCGCAGCGTGACATCTTCGTTTCAGTCGATGTCGAGACGGCAGGGCCGGTTCCGGGTGAGTACAGCCTACTCTCGATCGGCGCTTGCGACGTGGAAAACGAAGACCGCACGTTCTCCTGCGAGCTGAAACCCATCAACCACAATGCCGACCCAGCGGCGTTGCAGGTGACAGGATTGTCCCTCGACGTTCTTGAGAGGACTGGGCTAACACCCGAGGAGGCGATGGAACGGTTCGACATCTGGGCAAGGGGCCTAGCGCCGGCTGACGAGTCGCTTGTCTTCGTAGGCCTCAACGCTCCCTTCGACTGGTCTTTCGTGAACTACTATTTTCACCGATACCTCGGACGAAACCCTTTCGGCTTCACCGCTCTCGACATCAAGGCATACTACATGGGCGTGACTGGTTGCAACTGGGCCGATACGCGGTCAAGCCGCATGTCGGCGTCGCTGAAACCCGGTAGGACGTCGAATCACAAGGCCCTAGGTGACGCCCTATATCAAGCTGAATTGTTTCGCCTGATTCGCGAGAAAAAGTTCGATTGAGCGAAAATCAGTGCTCATCCGACCCGGGCAGTGCCTAACTTCGACCTCCTAGTTCGTACCTCAGGATTTCCGGAAAAGCAGGCGTTTCTCTAGCACCTGCCAATGCCATTCGATTGTGTCCGACACTTTCTGACGCAATTCCGTATCTCCTAAGCAAAGGCCATGCGTCGAGCGACGATGCGCGGTCCCTTTCGCCGATTAATTTCGGTTGGCTCACTGGCTGACGAAGAGACAAGCCCGCCTAGCCAACTGTCCACGTACTAGAGGTGACGCGCATGCAACCGAAAATCCAAAACGAAATGGCAATCCTCCGGCGCCGGCAGGTAGAGCAGCGCACTGGCCTGTCCCGTAGTACCCTGTACCAATACATCAAGGAAGGTAACTTTCCGAAACCCGTACCACTTGGTCCGCGCGCGGTGGGTTGGCTTGAGTCAGATGTCTGCGATTGGATCGCGTCGCGGATACGGATTGCCCAAAATGGAGGCACGCGCCCCACGCTTTAGGCACTGCGGGTTCAATTCCCCGCAGCTTGCTGCGAACAGTTCTTTCGCGATGCGAAGCGGGCGAGCGAAATTAATATTCCGCTGCTTGCAGCGGGGATTTTTATTACGACGAGACGGCCTTTGAGAGCTTTTCGTCCTTAGGTATGGCAATGCCGACTGCCGACCTGTAAATGTACGGCATCGAACAAAATATCCGACTGAAACGCATCGCTCTTCACAGGGGTGCTGCCTTGCGAGTGAGTGTTACTGCGCCCGACTTGATTCGCGCGCCCTACGCGATGGCGCGGATAGGGCGCTTGAATAGGCACATTCGCGATTTACCATTTACGCGGCAATGGTCTTGCTACTCTGCAAAGGAACTATCTTCGCGTCTCGTTGCGCGGCAGCAAGTTGCTTGCCCCACCAATTGAACATTTCCACACGCTGTTCGAATCGTTCGCCACGATCATAGGCACGAGCAACCTCGTTGTCGTGAGCGTGGTCGAGAGCCAATTCCACTGCGTCGCGGGCAAATCCGTTATCGCGTGCCAATGTCGAAAATGCGCTGCGCCAACCGTGTGGAGAATGCTTACCTTCGAGCCGCAAGGTTACTCGGTAGGCCTTTTCGATGGATTCACGACCGATGTGCGAATCATGAACAGGAGAGGGAAATACAAAACCCCGACCGCCAGATCGGCCGCGCCATTGTCGAAGCTCCTCGGCAATTTCCGGGCCAAGTGGCAGTCGGTGGTCAGTGTCTCTGGTGGCGACCTTCATTTTGGCCCGTGGAATGACCCAAACGGGCTGGTCACCGTCGAGGTCAATTTCTAGCCATTCGGCGTTCACTACGTTTCCGATACGTCCAGCCGTGAAGGCACATAGACGGTGCGCCATACGCACGGAAGGCGACAGTCGCGCCATCTCCGCACGACGTAGGATATCCCCTAGTGCCGACCACTCCAGTAGCGCTGGTAGGCGGCCAGAGTCCTTCTTTCGTGGAAGAATTTCCCTGGCAGGCCCTGCGGGATTGTCGTGGCATAGCCCTTTTGCCTGAGCAAATCGAAAGACGCCATTCACGTGCTGGAGGATCCGTGTCGCTGTTTCCAGCACATCACGTTTATTGATGTCCTCAATCGCCTTGGCGACCATGGCCGGGGTGATACTTGAGATAGGGAGACTGCGGAGAGCTGGGTATATGTCCCGCTCTAGTGCTCGTTCTGATTTGAGGAAATGACGAGCACTCCATTCCTGTTTTTTCATCGCCAGCCATTCCCGAGCGACTGCGGCAAATGTGTTGTCGGAACTGGCCCCTGTCGCCGCGCGGTTGACGCGGCGCGCAGTGACCGGATCTCTCCCTTCCAGCAATAGTGACTTCACTTCCCCTAGTTCTACTCGCGCTGCGGCCAAGCTGACCAACGGATAGGGGCCAATTGAGTAGATCTTTTCGAGGCCGCCGATCCGGTATTTCACTCGCCAGGTCATCCCGCCACCTGGGGTTGCGAATAGATGTAGGCCACCGCCGTCCGCGAGCTTCTTGCCGCGCTCTGCGCGCCCTACGAAGGCTTTTACCGCCTTATCAGTGAGTTTTCCTCCGATACCCCCAGCCATATAAATTTCCTCAGTCCGTTTTCGGGAAATACCCCCATCAATACCCCCATTGTGCTCGGCTGTTACTGGGAAGTGCAAGCCTTTGCCGGACCTTAACTTTATGGATTACCAAAGAAAACGCCGTCTCTAGGACGGCGTTGGAACTTACTGGAAGTGCTTTTGGTGGAGGCGGCGGGAGTCGAACCCGCGTCCGCAAGCCCTCCGCCGTCGGATCTACATGCTTATCCGGATCTTTGTTTTAACTGGCTGCTACCCGACCGGCAGGGAAGACAGACAGCGAGTCCAGTATTTTTTTAGCGCTTCCGCCCTGGACGAGCTTCCACGCGATCTCGTGAGAAGTTACGCCCGGAGGCTGCACGCACGAGCACGGCTGCAGTCGGACGGCACCCTACTGGGTTTTAAGCAGCGAGTGCGTAGTTGTCGTCGTTGGCAACTATATTGGTTGCAGGTGGATTTACGAGGTGTCCTACCCCTCGGCATGCCCCTTCGGTTTCATGACCCACGTCGAAACCGTGACGCCCCCTTGAGATCGTTGGTTGAACGGCAGTCTACAGGAAAGCCGGGGTGACCGGCGAACCTCGAGCAGGCTCGCAAGCCCGCTCGGAGATGAAAATGGGGATCAGCGCCCGCCTTTCAAGAGGCGGCCCTTCTCCCGTCCCCAGTCACGTTCCTTCTCGGCGGCCCGCTTGTCGTGCTGCTTCTTGCCGCGGGCCATGCCGATGTCGACCTTCACCCGGCCGTTCTTCCAGTACATGGCGAGCGCAATGGCGGTCATGCCCTTGCGCTCGATGGCGCCCATCATGCGGTCGATTTCGACGCGGTGCATGAGCAGCTTGCGGCTGCGCTGGGGATCCGGGTTGACGTGGGTCGAGGCGGAGGCGAGGGGACTGATCTGCACGCCCCACAGGAAGGCTTCGCCGTTCTTGAACTGCACGAAGGCGTCCCGCAGCTGCACCTTGCCGGCGCGGATGCTCTTCAGCTCCCAGCCCTCCAGCACGATCCCGGCTTCGTAGTTGTCGTCGATCGTGTAGTCGTGCCGCGCCTTGCGGTTCTGGGCGATGGTGGCGGGCGGCTGCTTGGCCTTGTTGGATTTGCCGCTCATGGGCTGGGGTCGTCGGTCTTCGGCGCTGGCAGGGTGGGCGCGGAGTATAGCCGAGTCGGCGCGGGTCGGTCGCAGGCGGACGGAGGCCCGTGAGGGCGGGATAGTGCGGCCGCCGGCAGGACGCCGGCGGAACGCGGATCAGCGGCACCGCGGGCTCGCGACCACCTGGGCCACGAGCCTCGCCGGGCGCCTCAGCGCATCTGGTTGCTTTCGCGCTCGCGTGCTTCGTTGACCTTCATGCTGCGCCCGTTCAGGGTGCGCTGGTTCAAGGTACGCACGGCGTCCTGGCCCTGGCTCGCGTTCGGCATTTCGACGAAGGCAAAGCCCTTCGACTCACCCGACATGCGGTCCTTGATGAGGGACACACGCGACACGTCGCCCGAGGCGGAGAACGCCTCACGCAGGTCTTCTTCGGTCACGTTGTAGGCCAGGTTGCCAACATAGATATTCATGATGTTCGTCTCGCAAAAAATTGAATGATGTCGTGCGTTGTTCATTCGTCGCGCGATCCGGAGCCAAAGACACAAGTATTCCGGATTCTTGCGCTAAAGAAGCTGCCGACGAGACGAAGCCAGAGGGCGGGCTTGATTAGAAGCGCGCGCCCTGTGGTGTTGGCGGACGCGCGAAGTCGATGGATTGGAGCATACGCGCATTCCACGCGCGTTGATAGCGAAATCTTTTTCGTGATTGTCAGCGCTGACGCACGCCGAGCGTCAATTGCTTGACCAGCGTGTTGAGGAGCTGCACTTCCTGCGCGTTCACCGCGATCTGATTCGCCGTGGTGTCGGCGTAGATCACGCCGATGCATACCTTGTTCACCACGATCGCGAACACCAGTACCGAACGCGGATGGGTGAGATCGCGGCACCAGCTGGGAATCGCCTCGCGATAGCGTGGATCGTCGGTGTCGACGATCACCGCGTTGCGCCCGCGCAGAACGGCCTGGTTGAACACGTCGTCACCCGATCCCGGTTTGAACTCGAAGCGACTCTTCAACGACTCGGCGTCGTTGCCGAAGCCGAAGCGCGCGATGAAAGACTTGCGTGCCGGATCGCGGATCAGGAGCAATACGTGATCGAAGCCCATGCTGCGGAACAAGGCCTCCAGCACCATGGTGAACATATCGTTCAGGGAGGCGCGTTCGAGAATGGCGTTGGTCAGTTCGGCGATGGCGTTGGTCAGAAAACTGTGGCGTCGAACGTCACGCTCGGCCTCGGTTTCGACAAGGAAGCGCGCGGTCGCCTCGGCGGTGCTCATGAAGTCCGGATCGATGTCATCGAAGGCGCCGGTGGCGCCGGTCGGTACTTCGTCGCGCATCGCGCGTTCCACCTTGCCGAGCAGCGGCGCGTGGGCGAGTTCCGCGCGGATCATGCCCGCGTACTCGCGCGTCGCCTCTACCGCCTCCACGACCGTGGCCTTGAGTTTCGCGGTGTCGAGTTTCACGCAGTCGCCGTAGCGATCGAGCAGTGCGCGCAGCTTCTGCTCGAGTTCGCGCGAATCGCCGGCGGCGACTTCGGCGACCTCGTTGCTGAAGGCGCTGTACTGCGCGATGAGCATGTCGGGCGTGCCGCCGGCCTTGACGCGTCCGGGGCGCGGCGGGCGCATGCACTGGATCATCTTGTCGGGCAGGTTCCACTCGCGCGCGATGGCGATGCCGAACTCGTGGAGATCCGCGCCGAACACCTCGCGCGCGGCCGTCGCCTCGTCCAGCCCACGACTCTCCACCAGGCCCTGCACCTCGCGGTACTCCTCGGGGAAGTAGTAGATGGCGAGATGGCGGCCCAGGCGGTGGAACATCGCGCCGATGAAGGCCTCCTCGGAGTTGAAGCGCGGCTGTTCGTTCAGGCACACCCGCCGCGCCAGCATGCCGGACAGGAAAGACGTGCAGGCGGCATCCTTCAGTTGACCGGCGTGCTCGCCGTTGCGCATGTGCTCGAAGATCACGATGCCGAGCGCGATGGCGCGCACCTGCTCGAGTCCCAGGATCACCACCGCGCGGCTCACCGTGCTGATGGCGCCGCCGTACTGGCCATAGATGGCCGAGTTCACGACTTTCAGGAGCTTGGTGGTGAGCGCGTAGTCCTTGAGGATGATGCTTGCCAGGTCGTTCAGGTGGCTGGCGGCGCGCACGTCCGCCTTGTTGTTGATCTCCGAGATGTGGCGCGACACGGCCGGGAAGTCCGGCTTGCGCTGCATACGCCGCTGGAGAAAGGCTATCGCGCCCTTGACGTCGGCCCCGCTCGCCACTATCGGTGCATCGTTGGTGATCTGCGGCTGCAGGTAGGCGGCCAGCGCGTCGCGCATGGCGCCGGCGCTCTCGAAGCGCTGGGACGGGTCCTTCTCCAGCCCCTTCATCACGATGGCATCGAGCGCGGCGTCGATGCCTTCGCGCGCCATCGAGGGCGGCAGCACGCGCTCGTTCAGGATCTTGTACATCACCGCCATCGGGTTGTCGGCGGTGAACAGCCGACGGCCGGTCAGGAGTTCGTGCATGACCACGGCCAGCGCGAACAGGTCCGACGCCGGGCCGGCCGGCTGGTTGGCAAGGATCTCCGGCGCGAGGTAGTTGGGCGTGCCGGCGATGTCCTGCTGGCCGGTGGCGTCGTTCAGTACCACCGAGATGCCGAAGTCGAGGATGCGCGGCTGGTCGTTGTCGTCCAGCAGGATGTTGGCCGGCGTGAGATCGCGATGCAGGATGCCGCGCTGGTGGGCGTAGTGCATGGCGTCCAGCACGCGGGTCATGACCTCGACCACGCGCTTCGCCGGCATGGTCTCGCGGCCGCCGATGAAGTCGTGGAGCGGTCTGCCGGGCGCGAACTGGTAGACGAGGTAGGGCGGCTGGTGATCGAGTTCGATTTCGAACAGGCCGACGATGTTCGGATGGTCGAGCTTGGCGACGTTGCGCGCTTCGTTCAGCAGCCGGGCCGGGTCGCGAGCGCGCTGGTTCAGGGTCTTCAACGCCACTTCGCGGTCGAGACGCGGGTCGAAGGCCAGGTAGACGATGCCCTGGCCGCCGCGGCCGAGCACGCGCAGCGGTTCGAAGCGGCCGACGGCCGCGGGCAGCGCGGGATTGGGCGAAGCGGAGGTGGCCATGGGCGTCCTGGATCCTGACCGTTCAAATAACGGCGCTGGCGGCCGCTTACTTGAGCCGGTGAGTCCTTGTGAGCCCGGTGGGGATCTTCGAAAATGGCAGCCGATGAAGAATGTCTCCTGGTGCCCGCCCATGCGCGGGCAGCGGCCGCGGTCCGGCCCGCACGTGCAGCCCCACGAGGGGGCCCGATGAGCACGGTGCGGCGCATGGCCTTCGTGCCCTTCACCCCCCGCCAGATGTACGACCTGGTGAACGACGTCGCGGCCTATCCGCGCTTCCTTCCCTGGTGCGCCGGCAGCGAGGTGCTGGTCGACGAACCGGACCGCATGCGCGCCCGCCTGCAGCTGCGCAAGGGACCGCTGGACGCTGCCTTCACCACCGACAACCGCCTGGTCCCGGGCCGCTCCATCACCTTGAGCCTGGTCGACGGACCTTTCTCGCGGCTACAGGGGCAGTGGAACTTCGAGGCCGCCGACGGCGGCAGCGTGGTGTCACTCGAACTCGAGTTCGAGTTCAGCGGCCGGCTGATCGGCAAAGTGCTCGCCACCGCCTTCAAGCCCATCGCCGATTCCCTGGTCGAAGCATTCAAGTCGCGCGCCTACGCGGTCTATGGCCGTTGAGCGCATCGCGGTGGAAGTCGCGTGGGCGAGCGCCGCGCAGCAATGGGTGGTCGCCCTCGAAGTGCCGACCGGCACCACGCTGCGTGGCGCACTGGAGCGCGCACGGGTCGAGGACAGGCTGCCGGCCGATGCGCTGGCCTCGGCCAGCTTCGGCATCTTCGGCGTGGTGCAGCCGCCGGAGACCACGCTCGCGGACGGCGATCGGGTCGAGATCTACCGGCCGTTGGCCGACGATCCGAAACTCATCCGGCGCAGGCGCGGAGGGCGCCGGGCGCGCCGCTGAGCGGTCTTACTCTTGCTGCTCTTCGGGGCGCTTGACCAGGCGCTCCGGCGGCTTGTTCTCTTCGGGCGAGGGGCGCACGTAGTCGGGTTCGCCGATGCCGAAAACGCCTACCACGCGGCCAAGCAGGCCGCGCCGCTGGTGGGCGCGCGGTGCATCGGGCGGCACGATGATGCCTTCGCCCGGCGCCTTCTGGATGTTGGCGTACGCATTCGGAATGGGTGCGGGCTTGGCCTTCTCCGCCTCCGGATCTTCCGGCACCTCGACCGAGGTCTTGGCGGTGGAGGCGAGCGCGCCTTCACCGCGCGAGCGGCCGGCGGGCAGCGCGTCTTCGTCGTCTGCCTGCTTCGCCTCGTCCTTGGAGTCGCCTTTCTCATCCTTGGCGTCGGCCTTCTTGTCCTTCTCGCCGTCCGCCTCGGCCTTCTCCTCGGTCTCGTCGACGAAGGGCATGGCCTGCGCGACCCGCGTGACGATGCCGCGCTTGCGCTTCTTCGGCACGTCGATGGTGGTGTCCTGGTGCAGGTCGACCTCGAGCTCGCCGGCCGCGGGCTTCACGTCGCCCAGCACGTGATCGAGCTTGTCGTCCGCGAACACCAGCGTCACGCGCCGCTTCTCCACCTCGCCGCCGCGCTCCTGGTAGGTATAGAGGTAGTCCCAGCGCTCGGCGTGGAAGGTGTCGCGGATCACGGGCGTGCCCATGATGAACTGGACCTTCTTCTTGTCCATGCCGCGGCGGAGCTGGGCCACCATGTCCTGGGTGATGACATTGCCCTGTTGCACATCGATCTTGTGCACGAAGGGCAGCGAGCCGACCGAGGGAATGCCCACGTAGGAGCAGCCGCCGAGCAGGAACGGCGCGATAAGCAGGACGGACAGTAGGGTTTTCGGCATGGGCGGTGATTATGAAGCGCGTCGCGGCGCGCGGGCGATGGCTGAGTCTGCGTGCCGGCGGTTACACTGTCGCCGAGGCTACGCGCCGTGAGGCGGGTGCCATCCTAGCACAGCGCTTCGCGGCCGCGCGAAGATGCTATCCTCTTGAAACCTTCACACCTTTCCGCGCTCACCGGGCATTGCGACGATGGACACCCAGGAACTCAAGAAAGCCGGCCTCAAGGCCACCCTGCCGCGCTTGCGGATCCTGGAGATCCTGGAGGCCAATACCGGCAGGCACATGAGCGCCGAGGACGTCTACAAGGCCTTGATCGACGCCGGCGAGGACGTGGGGCTCGCGACCATCTACCGCGTGCTGACCCAGTTCGAGGGCGCCGGGCTCGTGCAGCGGCACAACTTCGACGGTGGCCACGCAGTGTTCGAGATGGCGCCGGAGGAACACCATGACCACATGGTGCGGCTCGATACCGGCGAGGTCATCGAGTTCTATGACGAGGACATCGAGCGTCGCCAGCGCGAGATCGTCGCCAAACTCGGCTACGAGTTGAAGGACCACAGCCTGGTGCTGTACGTCCGTCCCAAGAACAGCGGTTCCTGACGCACCTCAGCGTTTCGCCGCCCCGCGGCCGGTGGCGGCGGCGATCAGGTCGCGGGCGTGTCCCAAGCTCGCGGCGGTGACCTTGGCGGCGCCCAGCATGCGTGCGATCTCCTCCTCCCGCGTCGCCTCGTCCAAGGCCTCCAGGCGCGTCTCGGTCACCCCGTCCTTGACCGACTTGCTGACCTTCACGTGGGCGTCGCCAGCGCTCGCCACCTGCGGCGAGTGGGTGATGCAGATCACCTGGCAGCCGGCCGCCACCGCGCGCAGCGTGCGGCCGACGATGTTGGCCGTCGTGCCGCCGATGCCTGTATCGACCTCGTCGTAGACCACCACCGGGATGCCGGCGTGGCTGACGGTCGCCGCCTGGATGGCGAGCGCGATGCGCGACAGCTCGCCACCCGAGGCAATCTTGTTGATTGGCCCGGGCGCCTGGTCGGGATTGGTGGCGACGGTGAATTCCACGCGCTCACTGCCGTGGGGCTGTGGCGCGTCCTCGCCGGTCGGCGTCAGCGCGACGCTGAAGCTCGCGTGGGGCAGGCCGAGTTCTCGCACCCGGGCCGTGATCTCCTTATCCATCTTCTTCACCGCGGCGCGCCGCGCCTTGGTGAGCGTCGCGGCCGCCGCCTGCCAGGCGGCGAGCGCCTCGGCCAGTTCCGCGTCCAGCGCGGCGCGCGCGCTCGCACCCTGCTCGAAGGCGGCGAGCTCGTCCGCCAGGCGCTGCAGCAGCGTGGGAAGGTCGCCCATTGCGAGCTGATGCTTGCGCGCCAGGGCGTGCAGCGCGGCGATGCGGTCGTCGAGGCGCGCGAGACGCGACGGGTCTATCTCGACCGCCGCCTCCAGGCGTTCCACTTCGCCGAGCGCCTCGCCGGTGAACACCACCGCCTGGGCGAGCGTGTCCAGCAGGCCGGCCGACTCGTCGCTGCGCTTGGCGAGCGTGCGGGCGCGACCCTCGGCGGCGCGCAGGCGGGCCAGCGCACCGTCCTCGTCGTCGCCCAGCAATGCGCGCAGCCCGGCCAGTTGCTCGAGGTTGGCGGCGCCATTCGCGAGCCGGCGGTGCTCGCTCTCGAGCTTCGCGATCTCCTCGGCCTCGACCTTGGCCGCGACCAGCTCCTCGTACTGGTAGCGCACGAGTTCGATGCGATCCCGGTCCTGGCCCGCGCGCTCCAGCGCGCGCAGCCGTTCGCGAGCGTCGCGCCAGCGCTGGCAGGCGGCGGCCACGGTAGCCAGCGCCGCGGCATGACCGCCGTAGGCGTCCAGCAGCTCGCGCTGCACGTCGCGCTTCATCATCTGCTGGTTGGCGTGCTGCGAATGGATGTCCACCAGGCGCGCGCCGAGTTCATGCAGCAGCTGCACCGGCACCGGGCTCGCGTTGATGAAGGCGCGCGAGCCGCCGTCGCGCAGCACGATGCGGCGCACGACGCATTCGTCGCCACTGTCGATCTCGTGCTCGGCCAGAAGCGCCTTCAGCGCCGGCAGGCGCGCCAGGTCGAACACCGCCGTGACGGTCGCGCGCGCGTCGCCGGCGCGCACCAGGCGGCTGTCGGCACGCTCGCCGAGCGCGAGTCCGAGGGCTTCGATCAGGATGGATTTGCCCGCGCCGGTCTCGCCGCTCATGACCGTGAGGCCCGGGCCGAACTCGATATCCACGTGGCGCACCACCACGAGGTTCTGCACGGTCAAGGTTCTGAGCACGCTCAGGCGCCCCAGTTGAGTTTTGCCCTGAGCGTGGCGAAGTGGTCGTGGCCCGCCGGGTGCAGCAGGCGGATGGCGCGCGCCCGGCGCGCGACCCGGACCACGTCGCCGGGCAGCAGGTCGAGGATGGAATTGCCGTCGCAGGTGACCCGCGACTCGTCCTCTCTGTCAGTCGCGACGTGGATCTCGATGCGCGCCGCGTCGCTCAGCACGATGGGCCGGTTGGTCAGCGTGTGCGGGCAGATGGGCACCAGGGCCAGCGCGCGCGCGCGCGGGTCGAGGATCGGTCCGCCGCCCGAGAGCGCGTAGGCGGTGGAGCCGGTCGGGGTCGCCACGATCATGCCGTCCGAGCGCTGCGAGTGCAGGTACTGCCCGTCGACGTAGGTCTCGAGGGTGATCAGCCGCGCGGTGCTCCATTTCTGCACGACCACGTCGTTCAGGCCGTCCTCGCTGGCGATGACGCGACCCTCCCGCACCACCTCGCAGCCGAGCACCGCGCGATCCTCGGACAGGTACTGGCCGTCCAGCACCGCGTCCAGCCCTGTTTCGATGTCGGCCAGCGACAGGTCGGCGAGAAAGCCCAGGCGCCCGAGATTGATGCCAACCAGGGCGACGTCCCGCGGGTAGATGAGCCCGGCGCACTGCAGAAGCGTGCCGTCGCCGCCGATGGAGATCACGAGGTCGCAGCTGTCCGGCAGCGCCGGCCCGGGCGCGGAGCGGTAGTCACCCGCCGGCGCGTGGGCCGCGGCCTGGGTCTCGAGCAGGGTGTCGACGCCGCGCCGGTTCAGCACCGCGATTACCCGCTCGAGCGCTTCTTTGACCGCCGGTTCGTGCGTCTTGGTCACGATCCCGATGCGCGTGAACATGCCGGTGGTCGCCAGGATTTCTGAAGGAAGCCGGCAAGTTAGCACTTTGCCGATCGGACCGCCAACGTGCTATTGCTTGGCCGCGCTTAGGTGTTAGATTTCGACCAGCCTGTTTGGCAGCAACGACGCATCCATGAACAAGATCTCGACTGACGTCAAACTCGGAGAGCGCGCGCAGTACCTGTTCAAGCTGCTGGTCGAGCGCTATATCGCCGACGGGCAGCCGGTCGGTTCGCGCACGCTCGCGCGCGACGCCAGGCTGGACTTGAGCCCTGCCACCATCCGCAACGTGATGGCGGACTTGGAGGACATGGGGCTCATCGTCGCCCCGCATACCTCGGCCGGACGCGTGCCCACGGTCAAGGGCTACCGCCTGTTCGTTGATTCCATGGTGACTTTCAGGAATCTCAGTCACCAGGAGATTCGGCGCATGGAGTCCAGCCTCGAGAGCGAGGACGACATCCAGGGCCTGCTCAGCAACACCTCGCGCATGCTGTCAGACGTCACGCGGCTCGCCGGGCTGGTGATGATCCCGGTGTCGGACCGACGCGCGCTCCGCCAGGTGGAATTCCTTTCACTGAACGACAACCGCGTGCTGGCCATCCTGGTGACCAACGACCGCGAGGTCGAGAACCGCATCATCAAGACCAACCGGGTCTACAGCCAGGCCGAGCTGACCCAGGCGGGCAACTACCTGAACAGCGTGTTCGCCGGCCGCGACATCGAGGCGGTCAAGGCGCGGCTCATCAAGGAGATGAACGCCGCGCGGGACGAGATGAACAACCTCATGGCACTGGTCATCGAGGTCAGCCAGAAGGTGTTCGTCGACTCTGACCCGTCGTCCAAGGACTATGTCCTGGCGGGTCAGACCAATCTCATGGAGATCAACGACCTGTCGAACATCGAGCGGCTGCGTGGCCTGTTCGAGGCGTTCAACCAGAAGCGCGATATCCTGCACCTGCTGGACCAGGCCCTGAGCGCCTCCGGCGTACAGATCTTCATCGGCGAGGAATCGGGCTACGAGGTCCTCGACCAGTGCAGCGTGGTGACCTCGACCTATGCCGACAGCCACCGCACGCTCGGCGTGCTGGCGGTGATCGGGCCGACCCGCATGGAGTACGAGCGCGTCATCCCGATCGTGGATCTCACCGCCAAGATGCTCAGCTCGGCCTTGAATTCCCGCGGCTGAGCCCCATCTCCGACCCTCGTCCGGTCGCGGCCCTCGCCGCGACCGGCATCCACGGCCGCCGCGGCGGCCGTGATTCCAGACTTCAACCGACCAGAAAGGCGACCAGCGTGACTGACGAATTGCGGCCCGACGAGGCCACCGCAGCGGCCCCCGATACTCCGAATCCCGGCACCGACGCGCCGCCGGACGCCGAGCAGCTCGGCCTGGAACTCGAGCAGGCCCGTGCCCAGGTGGCGTCCCTGAAGGACGAACTGCTGCGCGGTCGCGCCGAGCTCGACAACCAGCGCAAGCGCGCCGAGCGCGACCTGGAGGCGGCCCACAAGTACGCCCTCGAGCGCTTCATCCACGAGTTGCTGCCGGTCAAGGACAGCCTGGATCTCGGCCTCAAGGCCGCCGCCACCGCCACCGACGTGGCGAGCCTGAGCGAGGGCATGGCCATGACCATCAAGATGTTCGACGACTTCTTCGAGAAGCTCTCGATCAAGCAGATCCACCCGGAGGGGGAGCGTTTCGACCCCGAGTTCCACCAGGCCATGACCATGGAGGAGGCGCCCCACGTCGCGCCCGGCACGGTCACCCGGGTGATGCAGAGCGGCTACGTGCTGAACCAGCGCCTGCTGCGCCCGGCGCTCGTGGTGGTGGCCAAGGCGGCCGACGCCTGAGCCTTGAAATCACTCGAGGTTCCCCCACCTAACCGACAATTCGACGGTTCGCCGCGGCGGACCCGCACACAGGCTTGAGTTAACAGAGGCACACCATGGGCAAGATCATCGGTATCGATTTGGGCACGACCAATTCCTGCGTCGCCGTGCTGGAAGGCGGCAAGGCGAAGGTCATCGAAAACAGCGAAGGCGCGCGCACCACGCCGTCCATCGTCGCGTTCACCGGTGACGACGAGGTGCTGGTCGGCCAGTCGGCCAAGCGCCAGGCGGTGACCAATCCGAAGAACACCCTGTTCGCGGTCAAGCGCCTCATCGGCCGCAAGTTCAGCGACGACGTGGTGCAGAAGGACAAGGGCATGGTGCCCTACACCATCGCCAAGGCCGACAACGGCGACGCCTGGGTGGAGGTCAAGGGCAAGAAGATGGCGCCGCCGGAAATCTCCGCGCGCGTGCTGATGAAGATGAAGAAGACCGCCGAAGACTATCTCGGCGAGCCGGTCACCGAGGCCGTCATCACCGTGCCCGCCTACTTCAACGACTCGCAGCGCCAGGCGACCAAGGACGCCGGCCGCATCGCGGGCCTTGAGGTCAAGCGCATCATCAACGAGCCGACCGCGGCCGCGCTCGCCTATGGCATGGACCGTCGCGGCGGCGACGCCAAGATCGTGGTCTACGACCTCGGCGGCGGCACCTTCGACGTGTCGGTCATCGAAATAGCCTCGGTCGACGGCGAGCACCAGTTCGAGGTGCTGTCGACCAATGGCGACACCTTCCTCGGTGGCGAGGACTTCGACCTGCGCCTCATCGACTTCCTGGCCGACGAGTTCAAGCGTGAGCAGGGCATCGACCTGCACAACGATCCGCTCGCCCTGCAGCGTCTGAAGGAAGCGGCGGAGAAGGCCAAGATCGAGCTCTCGTCCAGCATGCAGACCGACGTCAACCTGCCCTACATCACGGCGGACGCGACCGGGCCCAAGCACCTGAACGTGAAGATCACCCGCGCCAAGCTCGAATCGCTGGTCGACGAGATCATCATGCGCACCATCGAACCGTGCCGCATCGCGCTGAAGGACGCGGGTCTGTCGCCCTCGCAGATCGACGACGTGATCCTGGTCGGCGGCCAGACCCGCATGCCCAAGGTCCAGCAGGTGGTGAAGGACTTCTTCGGGCGTGAGCCGCGCAAGGACGTCAACCCCGACGAGGCGGTGGCGGTCGGCGCGGCCATCCAGGCCGGCGTGCTGGGCGGCGACGTCAAGGACGTGCTGCTGCTGGACGTCACCCCGCTGTCGCTCGGCATCGAGACGCTCGGCGGCGTGATGACCAAGCTGATCGAGAAGAACACCACCATCCCGACCAAGGCGTCGCAGGTGTTCTCGACCGCCGACGACAGCCAGACCGCGGTGACCGTGCACGTGCTGCAGGGTGAGCGCGAGCGCGCCGCGGCCAACAAGTCGCTCGGTCGCTTCGACCTCGCCGACATTCCGCCCGCGCCGCGCGGCGTGCCGCAGATCGAGGTGTCCTTCGACATCGACGCGAACGGCATCCTGAACGTGTCGGCCAAGGACAAGGCCACCGGCAAGGCGCAGTCCATCGTGATCAAGGCGTCCAGCGGTCTGTCGGACGACGAGATCCAGCGCATGGTGAAGGACGCCGAGGCGCACGCCGAGGAGGACCGCAAGTTCCACGCGCTGGTCGGCGCGCGCAACCAGGCGGACTCCCTGGTGCACGCGACCAAGAAGTCGCTGGAGGATCTGAAGGACAAGATCTCCGACGGCGACCGCAAGGCCGCCGAGGACGCCATCGCCGCGGTGGAGAAGGCCATGGCCGGCGACGACGTCGCCGAGATCGAGGCCAAGACCCAGCAGTTGGGCGAAGTCTCGGGTAAGATCGCCGCCCAGGCTTACCAGGGCGGCGAGGGCGAGCCGGGCGCGTCCGCGGGCGCTGCCGGCCAGGGCGGCGCCCGTCCCGAGCGTGGCGGCGCCGACAACGTCGTCGACGCCGACTTCGAGGAAGTGAAGGACGACAAGTAAGCCGCCAGACACTCTGTGAGTCGCACGGGCCCGGCCAGGATTTCCTCGCCGGGCCCACGCGTTTGTCGACGGGCAGCAATCAGCACACGGAACTCGAGAATCGATGGCCAAGCGTGACTACTACGAGGTTCTCGGCGTCGAGCGCGGCGCCAGCGAGGCCGACATCAAGCAGGCCTATCGCCGCCTGGCGATGAAGTACCACCCGGATCGCAACCCCGACGATCCGAAGGCGGAAGAGAACTTCAAGGAGGTCAAGGAAGCCTTCGAGATGCTGTCCGACAAGCAGAAGCGCGCGGCCTACGACCAGTTCGGTCATGCCGGCGTGGATCCGTCGGCCGGCATGGGCGCGGGTGGATTTGGTGGCGCCGGCTTCGGTGACATCTTCGACAGCGTGTTCGGTGACATCTTCGGCCAGGGGCGTGGCGGCAACCGCGCCTACCGTGGCGCGGACCTGCGCTATGACCTCGAGATGACTCTCGAGGACGCGGTGGCCGGAACCGAGATCAAGATTCGTGTGCCGACCCTGGTCGGCTGCGAGACCTGCGGCGGCAAGGGCTCGCGCAGCGGCAAGGCGCCCGACACGTGCGGCACCTGCGGCGGCGCCGGCCAGGTGCGCATGCAGCAGGGCTTCTTCTCCGTGCAGCAGACCTGCCCCAAGTGTCGCGGCGCCGGCAAGGTGATCAGCGATCCCTGTGGCACCTGCGGCGGCAGCGGCAAGACGCGCGGCAACAAGACCATCTCGGTCAAGGTGCCGGCCGGTGTCGACAGCGGCGACCGCATTCGCCTGTCCGGCGAGGGCGAGCCCGGCCAGAACGGCGGGCCGCCCGGCGATCTCTACGTGAACGTGGTGGTCAAGGACCATCCGATCTTCGCGCGCGAGGACAACGACCTGCGCTGCGAGGTGCCGATAGACTTCGTCACCGCGGTGCTGGGCGGCGAACTGGAAGTCCCGACGCTCTCCGGCCGCGTGATGCTGAAGATCCCGCCCGAGACCCAGACCGGCCGCATGTTCCGCCTGCGCGGCAAGGGCGTGCGCTCGGTGCGCGGCGGTCCTGTGGGCGATCTCATCTGCCGAGTGATGGTCGAGACGCCGGTCAATCTGAACAAGGATCAGAAGGAACTGCTGCGCAAGTTCGGCGAGTCGCTGTCCGGCGAGGGCAACACCCACAGCCCGCGCGCCTCGTCGTGGCTGGACGGCGTGAAGAAGTTCTTCGAGGAGATGAAGTTCTCCTGAGCGCCGCGCGCTCTGTAGGTCGGACTTCAGTCCGACATTCAGACATCGGCCTTACCTGACGCTCTGGAACGGAATGTCGGGCTGAAGCCCGACCTACGATGCTCCGTTCCGCACAGAATACCCGGAGGCCCCATGTCCCAATCCAAGACCCGCGTCGCCATCGCCGGCGCCGGCGGCCGCATGGGCCGCACCCTGGTCACCCTGCTGGCGGAGCACACGACGCTCGCCCTCAGCGTGGCGCTCGAACACCCGCAGTCGCCGCTGCTCGGCACCGATGCCGGCATGCTCGCCGGCGGCAAGTCGGCCGGCGTGCCGCTGACCGCCGACCTCGCCGCGGCGCTGCCGCACTTTGACGTGCTGATCGACTTCACCATCCCGGAATCGACGCTCGCCAACCTGGCGCTGTGTCGTGGCGCCGGCAAGCGGGTGGTGATCGGCACCACCGGCTTCGGCGACGCGGTGGCGCAGATCCGCGCGGCGGCGGCCGACATTCCCGTGGTCTTCGCGCCCAACATGAGCGTGGGCGTGAACCTGTGCTTCAAGCTGCTGGAGCTGGCGGCGCGCACCCTTGGCGACGAGTTCGACGTCGAAATCATCGAGGCGCATCACCGGCACAAGATCGACGCGCCGTCCGGCACGGCGGTGCGCATGGGCGAAGTGGTCGCCGAGGCGCTGGGGCGCGATCTCAAGACCTGCGCCGTCTATGGCCGCGAGGGGCGCACCGGCGCCCGCGATCGCCAGACCATCGGCTTCGAGACCATCCGCGGTGGCGACATCGTCGGCGACCACACGGTGCTCTTCGCCGGCATCGGCGAGCGGGTCGAGATCACCCACAAGGCCTCGGACCGGGCCACCTTCGCCGCCGGCGCGCTGCGTGCGGCGGGCTGGCTGGCCGAGAGACCGGCCGGGCTCTACGACATGCAGGACGTGCTGGGTCTGCGCGACTGAGGTGGCCGGCGCGAGGCCTCGGGTATACTCAGCCTCGGAACCGGCGCCGACAGGCGGCGTCGGCAACGCGGGTGAGCGTATGCCAGCATTGCGGGCCGCGGTGATCGGGGTCGGTTACCTCGGCAATTTCCACGCACAGAAGTACCGCCAGCTCGACGGCGTGGAGCTCCACGCGGTGGTCGACACCGACGCCGCGCGCGGCGCCGAGGTGGCGGCCAAGTACGGCACCCAGGCCGTCACCGACTACCGCGCTATCCTCTCCGAGGTCGACCTGGTGTCCATCGTGGTACCGCCCGCGCGCCATTTCGCCATCGCCCACGACTGCCTGAGCGCCGGCGTGCATGCGCTGGTGGAGAAGCCCCTGACCGCGACGGTGGCCGAGGCTGAGACCCTGATCCAGGTCGCTGCGGCGCGCGGCCTGGTGCTGCAGGTCGGTCATCTCGAACGCTTCAACCCGGTGGTGCGCGCGCTCCGCGAGCGCATCGTCAAGCCGCGCCTCATCGAGGCCGAGCGCTTCGCCGCCTACAAGAAGCGCGGCACCGAGGTCGACGTGGTGCTCGACCTCATGATCCATGACATCGATATCGTACTGAGCCTGGTCGGCAGTCCGCTGCGCGCGCTGCACTCCTCGGGCACGGCGGTGGTGACCGACGACATCGACATCGCTCACGCGCGCCTCGAATTCGCCAACGGCTGCATCGCCGAGCTGGCCGCGAGCCGCGTGTCGCAGGCGCCGGCGCGGATGATGAAGGTCTACCAGGCGGGCGGCTACCTGGCCATCGACTACGCCAACCATGAGCTCCGCGTGGGCACGGTGGCGGAGGGCGGCGAGGCCGCCGAGCAGCGCGAGGTGACCTTCGAGACCACCGCGGTCGCCGGCACCGACGTGCTGATGGCCGAGATCGCGTCCTTCGTGGCCGCCGTGCGCCACGGTGGTTCGCCCGAGGTGAGCGGCGAGGATGGCAAGCGCGCCTTGGAAGTCGCGATCGAGATCAGTCACCGCATCAAGCGCTACCGCGCCGCGCTCGCCGCCAGTCCGGACGCCTGACGCCGCCTCGCCCCACGCGCGGGCTCGGCAGCGCAACGGCCCCCGCGCCTTCCGCGCCTGGGGCGGGTCAAGTACAATGCGTCACCTTGAGCGGGAGCAGTCAGGCGGCTGCCTCCCGCTTTGCATATGTGGGAATCATCGTGAGCGATCCAGCTGTTCTTGCACTCGCCGACGGCACCGTGTTCCACGGCCGCGCCATCGGTATTCCGGGCATTTCCGCCGGCGAAGTGGTGTTCAACACCGCCATCACCGGCTACCAGGAAATCCTGACCGATCCGTCCTACGCCCAGCAGCTCGTCACCCTGACCTATCCGCACATCGGCAACACCGGCGTCAATGTCCAGGACCTGGAATCGCGCCAGGCCTTCGCCGCGGGACTCATCGTGCGCGACAGCGCCATGGCGGTGAGCAACTGGCGGGCGAACGGCTCGCTGGGGGACTTCCTGCGCGAGCAGGGCGTGGTCGCGATCGCCGACATCGACACCCGCAAGCTGACCCGCGTGCTGCGCGAGAAGGGCGCCCAGGCCGGCGCCATTGCCGCCGGCCCGAACGCGAGCGTCGAGCAGGCGCTTGCCGCCGCGCGCGCCTTTCCGGGTCTGGCCGGCGCCGACCTCGCCAAGGTCGTCACCACGACCGAGCGCTACGGCTGGCGCGAGGGCAGCTGGGCGCTGGAGCAGAACGACCACACGACGCCCGCCGCCACGCCCTACCGGGTCGTGGCCTACGACTTCGGCGTCAAGCGCAACATCCTGCGCCTGCTCGCCGATCGCGGCTGCGCGGTGGAAGTGGTGCCTGCCACCACGCCGGCCAGCGAGGTGCTCGCGCTGGCGCCGGACGGCGTCTTCCTGTCCAACGGCCCGGGTGATCCCGAGCCCTGCACCTACGCCATCGAGGCGATCCGCGAGATCCTCGCCACCCGTCTGCCGGTGTTCGGCATCTGCCTCGGCCATCAGCTGCTGGGTCTCGCCTGCGGCGCGCGGACGGTGAAGATGAAGTTCGGCCATCACGGCGCCAATCACCCGGTGAAGGATCTCGACACCGGGCGCGTGCTCATCACCAGCCAGAACCATGGCTTCGCGGTGGATGAGTCCACGCTGCCCGCCACGCTGCGCCCGACCCACCGCTCGCTGTTCGACGGCAGCCTGCAGGGCATCGCCCATACCGAATTGCCGGCCTTCAGCTTTCAAGGGCACCCCGAGGCCAGCCCCGGCCCGCGGGACGTGCAGCCGCTGTTCGATCGATTCATCGCGCTCATCGAGCGCCACCGTGTGAATGCCCGCCATGCCGCGTCGTGACGACATCAAGAAGATCCTGCTGATCGGCGCCGGGCCGATAGTCATCGGCCAGGCGTGCGAGTTCGACTACTCCGGGTCGCAGGCCTGCAAGGCGCTGAAGGACGAGGGCTACGAGGTGGTGTTGGTGAACTCCAACCCCGCCACCATCATGACCGACCCGGGCATGGCGGACGCCACCTACATCGAGCCCATCCGCTGGGAGACGGTCGCGCGCATCATCGAGCGCGAACGTCCCGACGCGGTGCTGCCGACCATGGGCGGACAGACGGCGCTGAACTGCGCGCTCGATCTCGCGCGCCACGGCGTGCTGGCGAAGTTCGGCGTGGAACTGATCGGTGCCTCGGAAGAGGCGATCGACAAGGCCGAGGATCGCGCCAAGTTCCGCCTGGCGATGGAGCGCATCGGTCTCGCCTGCGCGCGCTCGCACATCGCGCACAATCTCGACGAAGCGCGCATCGGCCAGAAGGAACTCGGCTTTCCCATCGTCATTCGCCCGTCCTTCACGCTCGGCGGCTCCGGCGGCGGCATCGTCTACAACAAGGAGGATTTCGACGAGGCCTGCCGGCGCGGCCTCGATGCCTCGCCCACCACCGAGATCCTGCTCGAGGAATCGGTGCTCGGCTGGAAGGAGTTCGAGATGGAGGTCGTGCGCGATCGCGCCGACAACTGCATCATCGTGTGCTCCATCGAGAACCTCGATCCGATGGGCGTGCACACCGGCGACTCCATCACCGTAGCGCCAGCGCAGACGCTGACCGACAAGGAATACCAGATCATGCGCGACGCCTCGATCGCGGTGCTGCGCGAGATCGGCGTCGA